>NZ_CP017479.1:628942-943413 GCF_001761465.1 Flavobacterium gilvum
AACTCGAAGGAGACGCATTAATGCTGATGGTACAAGACAACCTGAGGGTTGGATTACTAACCGATCACATTCCGATTAACGAAGTGGCTTCTCATTTGACCGAAGAATTAATCTTTAAGAAAATCGAAACCATCAATCAAACTTTAATTCAGGATTTCAGCATCAACAAACCTAAAATTGCAGTTTTAGGACTTAATCCGCACTGTGGGGATGGAGGCGTTATTGGAACTGAAGACGACAAAGTACTGAAACCGGCCTTAAAAAAATTATTCGACAAAGGAACTTTAGTTTTTGGTCCATTTGCTGCTGATGGTTTCTTTGGAAGCAATCAATATGAAAAATACGATGCCATTATTGCCACTTATCATGACCAAGGCTTAATCCCTTTCAAAACATTATCTTTTGGAAACGGAGTAAACTACACTGCCGGGCTAAATAAAATAAGAACTTCGCCGGATCATGGAACTGCCTATGACATTGCCGGGAAAAACAAAGCCGATTATAACTCCTTCAAAGAGGCAGTTTACCTTGCTATTGACGTTTATAATTCAAGAAATCAATACGCCGAAATAAGCCAAAAGCCTTTAAAACCTAAAGAAAAACAGTTATAAACAAAAAAAGGTGAATAACATTATTGGATTTCTAATTATTTTATATCTTTGCACTCCCGAAGTTTAGGGCAAATTGTTGTTGAAATGAGCAAGTCAAAAGAATATGTAATTCCTTTCGTAGGATTAAAGCTAGGGAAACACAAATTTGAATATCAAATAGATAATGCGTTCTTTGAAATCTTTGATTATAATGAATTTCAAAATTCAGACATCAGAGTAAATGTAGTTTTTGACAAAAAAAGCAACCTATTTGAAATTGATTTCAAACACAAAGGAACCATAAATGTTCCTTGCGATCTAACAGGCGAAGATTTTGATCTACCCATAAAGGGAAAATTAAAACTAATTGTCCGATTTGGCGACACGTTCAATAACGACAATGAAGAATTGCTGATATTGCCTTTTGGTGAATTCGAAATTGACATCGCTCAATATATATATGAGATGATTGTCCTTTCGATACCACAAAGAAGAGTACATCCAGGAGTAAAAGACGGAAGTCTGAAAACCGAAGCTCTGACAAAACTGAAAGAATTAGCAATTGAAGAACAAAAGAAAGAAGAAAAAGAAGAGAATACAGACCCGCGTTGGGACAAATTAAAGGATCTATTAACGGATAAATAATATACTAAAATGGCACATCCAAAGAGAAAAACCTCTAAAACTAGAAGAGACAAAAGAAGAACACATTACAAAGCTACTGTAGCTCAAATCGCTACATGTCCAATCACTGGAGAAGCACATTTATACCACAGAGCTTACTGGCATGAAGGTAAAATGTACTACAGAGGACAAGTTGTTATCGACAAATCTGAGGTAGCTCTTGCTTAATACGTTTTTGTAGACAATACTAGAACTCTCACTTCGTGAGAGTTTTTTTTGTTGTTTATAATTTACCACAAATAAGAAACCCTAAAATCATTAGTTTGGTTTTTTTTTGTAATTTTAAAGCCTTTTAAAAATTTTGCAAATGGTAACATTTGACAATAAATAATCGCATATAAATGAGTACAATTACAGCCGCAATTACCGCAGTTGGTGGTTACGTTCCCGACTTTGTTCTTTCAAACAAAGTTTTGGAAACAATGGTCGACACTAATGATGAATGGATAACCACTCGCACCGGAATTAAAGAAAGAAGAATACTTAAAGACGCCGATAAAGGAACTTCTTTTCTTGCTATAAAAGCTGCCGAAGATTTAATAGCAAAAGCAAATATTGACCCACTTGAAATAGATTTAATTTTAATGGCAACTGCAACTGCAGACATGCCTGTTGCTGCAACAGGAGTATATGTAGCAACTGCAATTGGCGCCACAAACGCATTCGCTTACGATTTACAAGCTGCTTGCTCGAGCTTTCTTTACGGAATGTCAACTGCTGCAGCTTACATTCAATCTGGAAGATACAAGAAAGTATTATTAATTGGTGCCGATAAAATGTCATCAATTGTCGATTACACAGACAGAGCCACCTGCATTATTTTTGGTGATGGTGCCGGAGCCGTTCTGTTTGAACCAAATTACGAAGGACTTGGCTTACAGGATGAATATTTGAGGAGTGATGGTGTAGGACGCGATTTTCTTAAAATTCCAGCAGGAGGATCTTTGATACCCGCTTCGGAAGAGACTGTAAACAACAGACAACACAATATAATGCAAGATGGCAAAACTGTTTTCAAATATGCAGTTACCAATATGGCTGATGCAAGTGAATTGATTTTAAAAAGAAATAATTTAACCAATGAAAATGTAAATTGGTTGGTTCCTCACCAAGCAAACAAACGTATCATTGATGCGACAGCACACAGAATGAACCTCGAAGATTCCAAAGTATTGATGAATATTGAAAAATACGGGAACACTACTTCAGCAACACTACCTTTAGTGCTTTACGATTTTGAACACCTTTTGAAAAAAGGAGATACTATCATTTTTGCCGCCTTTGGTGGTGGCTTCACTTGGGGATCGATTTACTTAACTTGGGCCTACGACAAAAAATAAATAAAACTAAAACCGAAATATTATGGATTTAAAAGAAATTCAAAATCTAATCAAATTTGTAGCAAATTCAGGTGTTGCAGAAGTAAAATTAGAAATGGATGATGTTAAAATCACCATCAGAACCACTTTGGAAGGAAACGTTACAGAAGCAACCTATGTTCAACAATTGCCTGTACAAAACGCACTTCCTCAAGCTGTCGTACCACAACAAATAGCAGCTGCTCCAGTTGCAGCTACTCCGGAAGCCCCAGCTGCCGAAAACGCTAATTACATTACGATAAAATCACCTATGATTGGAACTTTTTACAGAAAACCTGCTCCAGACAAACCAATGTTTGTAGAAGTTGGTAAAGCTGTTGCAAAAGGTGACGTCCTTTGTGTTATCGAAGCCATGAAATTATTCAATGAAATTGAATCTGAAATATCTGGTAAAATTGTAAAAATATTGGTTGACGATATGTCTCCAGTAGAATTTGACCAACCATTATTCTTAGTAGATCCGTCTTAATTTTAGATTTTAGATTTTAGATTTCAGGGTTAGATTTAATTTTTCTGTGGTTTATAGTAAATATTTACTGCAATCATGATTTATTTCCGATACCCATTTGTCTAATTATCTAAATTGTCTAATTATCTAATTTTAAAAAATATGTTTAAAAAAATACTAGTTGCAAATAGAGGAGAAATTGCACTTCGCGTTATCCGAACATGCAGAGAAATGGGCATCAAAACTGTTGCCGTTTATTCTACAGCCGATGCAGAGAGCTTACACGTGAAATTTGCAGATGAAGCCGTTTGTATAGGACCTGCTCCAAGTAACTTGTCTTATTTAAAGATGTCCAATATAATTGCAGCTGCTGAAATTACAAACGCAGACGCAATTCATCCCGGTTACGGATTCCTTTCCGAAAACGCAAAATTTTCTAAAATTTGTCAGGAACACAATATCAAATTCATCGGAGCGTCTCCAGAAATGATTGACAGAATGGGTGATAAAGCATCTGCAAAAGCCACAATGATTGAAGCAGGTGTCCCATGTGTACCAGGTTCCGAAGGAATTTTAGATTCGTATGAAGATGCTAAAGAAACCGCTGCAAAAATAGGATACCCAGTAATGATGAAAGCTACTGCCGGTGGTGGTGGAAAAGGGATGAGAGCTATCTGGAAAGAAGAAGATCTTTCCAAAGCTTGGGAAAGTGCCCGCCAGGAAGCCGCTGCAGCTTTTGGAAACGATGGGATGTACATGGAAAAATTAATCGAAGAGCCTCGCCATATCGAAATTCAAGTAGTTGGTGATGCTTACGGTAAAGCCTGTCACCTTTCAGAAAGAGACTGCTCCGTTCAACGTCGTCATCAAAAATTGACCGAAGAAACTCCTTCTCCATTTATGACCGACGAATTGCGTACAAAAATGGGAGACGCAGCCGTAAAAGCTGCCGAATACATAAAATACGAAGGTGCGGGAACTGTAGAATTTTTGGTAGACAAACACAGAAACTTCTACTTCATGGAAATGAACACACGTATCCAAGTAGAGCACCCTATCACAGAACAAGTTGTTGATTATGACTTAATCCGCGAGCAAATCTTAGTTGCTGCTGGTGTGCCAATTTCAGGAAGAAACTACCTTCCACAATTACACGCTATCGAATGTCGTATCAACGCCGAAGATCCATACAACGACTTCAGACCGTCTCCAGGAAAAATCACTACTTTGCATATGCCAGGTGGTCACGGAGTACGTCTAGACACTCACGTTTACTCAGGTTATACGATTCCGCCAAATTACGATTCTATGATTGCCAAATTAATTACTACAGCCCAAACTCGTGAAGAAGCTATCAGTAAAATGAGAAGAGCATTAGACGAATTCGTAATCGAAGGTATCAAAACAACCATTCCATTCCACAGACAATTGATGGATGACCCAAAATACATTGAAGGAGATTACACCACGGCTTTCATGGAAAGCTTCAAAATGAATGATCCTGAATAATAAATCCAATACCAAAACCCATTCTCAACCGAATGGGTTTTTTTTATACCCACAAATTACTTCCAAAAAAATTTATTTCCTTAGGGCGTGCCACCATCTAGAAAAAAGGGCCACATACTTTGTCGTCATTACCCTTTTTCCTAGCTGCTGTCGGGCTATCCGCGCTACTTCGGTAGCTAGCTCCTATCCCTCACGCACAATGTCTTTAAGTTAAGGATAAAAAACCATCGTTTTGTCATTCCGAGGCACGAGGAATCTCACTAGAGACTCACCTTAAGTGATTTCTCCTCCGTCGAAATGACATAAAAAAAGCTTAACTTAATGACATTGCCCTCACGCATGCAAATCAAAACCTTTTGTGACCAACAAGATATTACCCAAAAAAATCAATAAAAAACCTGTCATAATTAACTCATGACAGGTTTTTAATCCCCCTCTGGAGGGGTGGCTGACCCGAGCGACAGCGAACAGGTGAAGCAAAGCCGGGGTGGTACAACGATGTTTTTAAAAAAAAAATTAAACATCCCACTCCTATTCAAAAAGAGAGCAAAATAATTTACACCCCTATTTTCTTAATAATATCAGACGGAACACCGCCTTTATTAACCATCAGCGAAGTTGTTTTGTATTTCACAAAATTCTTGCTTACATACAAATAACCTTTATAATCATTGGTTGCTCCCCATGAATTTTTCACGATATAATATTCTTTCCCCATTTGATCTTTGGCAATCCCTACAATATGCATCGCGTGATCATCTGTGGTTTGATAATTATCAAATGCTTTCTGACGCAATTCTTCGGTGATTTCCAATTCTGATTTTGGACCGTTAAACATATTTTCCTTTTCAACAGCAGTCATATCATCAAACTTTTTAGTAGGAACATAAGCAACGCCGTTTTTCCAACTAAAGCTTTTTTCGCTCACATCCGATGCCCAAGCAACAGTATAACCGTTTTTCAACGCATTGTCAATGATAGTTGTCATATCGTTCATCTTAATATTGTAAACCAAATCAAATGACCAGTTATCTGGAACCATCATCATTGTTTTTGTGTAATAAGGAACATTTGCATACGATGCAAATTCAACATACTCATCTGGATTGATTCCTACTACTTCTTTGGCAAAAGTTTGTGGTGTGTAATTTTTCCCTTTGTATGTAAAATTTTCTGGAACTTGCCCCAAATAAGAGTCAATTACAGCAGCATAAGCTTTCTCCCAATTTGGCGTTAATTCCCCATTAGGATTTTTTACAATGGCAGCCAGCATTGCTTCTGTCAAACTAGCCATCTCAGCAAACTTATTTTTCGAAGTGCCATAATTCAAACCCGTATAAACTGATTGTGGTACAGCACCATATTTTCTGTACATATTAATTACATCATGCAATTCACCACCGTCTCCCAAACTTACGGCACCATGCATACGAACATAATTTTTTCCTTTTTCAACATAAGCGTTTCGTGCCGAAAAAACCTGTGATAATTCTACAGGCTGTTTTCCCATTCTAATCATTTCGGATTCCAAAAAAGAATTTGTGGAATAACTCCAGCAAGTTCCAGAAGAACCCTGATTTTTTACGGAAGTATTAGCCAAATTAATTACATCGGTAAACTTGAAACTTTCTGCGCTTTTCTCGCTTGCATTTACTTTCAATGAATTGACTAATCCGTCTTGAGCTTCCATCGAATGAGAACCTACAACAAGGGTTGTCGCAATAAAAAACAATTTAATTGGTAATTTATACATCTTTAAAATAAGTTAAGGTTTTGCAATAAGTATCGACAAATAACAAATCGTTACGAAAATGTTGCAAAAATAATAATCAACTTCAAATTACAAAGTTTCTTTAAGCCATTTAAAAAACTCTTTTTGCCAAACCTGAGCATTTTGAGGTTTCAGAACCCAGTGGTTTTCTTCAGGGAAATAAAGCAATCGGCTTTTTATTCCACGCATCTGTGCTGCCTGAAAAGCTTCTTGTGCTTGTCCTATTGGCACCCTGAAATCAATTCCTCCCTGAATAATCAAAATGGGTGTATTCCAGTTTTGAACATAATTGATAGGATTGAATTTAGTATATGCTTTTTGTGCAACAGCATTATCTTTTTCCCAGTAAGGACCACCAAAATCCCAATTATTAAAGAAAACCTCTTCGGTAGTTCCAAGCATACTTTGTGTGTTGAAAACACCATCGTGTGCAATAAAAGTTTTGAATCTGTTTTTATGAATTCCGGCCAAATAAAACACAGAATAACCACCATAACTAGCACCTACACAACCCAAACGAGTTTTATCCACATAACTTTCTTTGGCTACATCATCTATAGCTGAAAGATAATCGTCCATAACCTGTCCGCCCCAATCTTTACTGATTTGCTCATTCCACGCTACTCCGTGACCCGGCATTCCGCGACGATTTGGAGCTACAACCACATAACCATTGGCAGCCATTAATTGAAAATTCCAACGGAAAGAATACGATTGTGTCAATGGAGATTGTGGCCCTCCTTGGCAATATAAAAGCGTTGGATATTTTTTGGAAGCATCAAAATTTGGAGGCAAGATTACCCAAACCAACATTTTTTTTCCGTCTGTTGTTGTAACATAACGTCTTTCGGTTTTACTTAATGCTAATTTAGAATAGGCATCTGTATTTACATTTGTCAATTGTTTCCAAGTATTTTTCTTCAAATTATACAGGAAAATTTCCGCCGCATGATTCATATCGTTTCTGGTAACAACCAAATTATCTCCGGAGAATCCAACCAAATCATGTACGTCAAAATCGCCATTTGTAACTTGTTTTACGGTAATAGCAATTTTGGTCAAGCCAGGAAAATTAACCTCAAAAACTTGTAAAGTCCCATCAATTGCCGCTATAAAATAAATCTTTTTCCCGTCATTGCTCCATTTAAAACTGCTAACCGTTCCATCCCAATTCGCCGTAAGATTAATTTTGGTTCCTTTGTAACTAACAATCAAATCGTTTTTATCCGACTCATAACCGTCGCGTTTCATTTGCAGCCAAGTCAAATCTCCTGTTGGAGAAAATTGTGGCGCAGTATCATAACCAAAATTCCCTTCGGTTCTGTTAATGGTTTTTCCTGATTCTAAATTGTATTCATAAATATTGGTATCTGTAGAAAGAGCGTATTCTGTACCCGCTTTTTTCTTGCAAACATATACGATGCTTTTTCCGTCTGGCGACCAATTGTAATCCTCATCACCTCCGAAAGGTTTTTGCGGACTGTCAAAACGTTCACCTTTCAAAATATCAATTCCTTGTGATCCTTCTTTGTTTTCTTTAAAAAATACATGATTGTATTTCCCAACATTCCAGGTATCCCAATGGCGATAATCCAGACCATTATAGATTTGAGCATCAGATTTATCAAGATTAGGATAAAAGTCTTTCCCCAAAACATTATCAATTTTCACCTCTTCGTTGTAAACAATGTATTTTCCGTCTGGAGAAACATTTTTATCTACCAAAACATCTTTGGTATCTTTAATTTCTGTTACAGCACCGGAATTGATGACAACGGTAAAATATTTGGAACTGGATTTATTTTCTTCAACTGAGGGGATCGATACTTTGTAAACAACATTTTTCCCGTCTTTTGAAATTCCTAATGGGGTAATTCTACCCAATTTCCAGAGTAATTCGGGAGTCATTACATTTTGGGCATTTGCTGTCAAACTCATCATTGTTAACATTAAAAAGAGCGTTTTTTTCATAATTATTTAAAATTCATATTCAGATCTCAAATATAATACTATAATTCTCAATTTGAATAAATTATGGTTCATAAAAAAAGATTAAAAAAGAACGAATTCTTCTTTAATCCAGTCAGTATTAAAATCTTTTGAGAGACTAATGAATTATAAAAATTTCAACCGTTAACAGTGTAATAAAAAAACACAACAGAAGTACAATAATTCCAGCAACCGTAATCTTTTTTATAAATGATTTTTCCATCTTTTTGACATGGGAATCCATTGTGGCCATATCGTTATATTTTGCTAAAGATTCGATTGTCTGTTTGTATTTGATCCATCCTCCGCTCAGGAAAATCTGCCTTCCGGCTTCGGTCAAATCACATCGAAATCCTTGATTTTTTTCTAACACAATAAGTCCCTTATGCTCTAAAATTTCGGCAAACAATTTTGAGTTTTTTAAATTAAAACCGAATTCGTCCTTAAAATTAATCCTCATCATAAATTGTGATTTGGACATATTAAGCAGTTTTAAATTAATTTCAATAAGTTCATCAATATTTTCAAACATAACCGTTTATTTATTTTTATTGGCTCCGACCACTCTTTTGGTTTATTCTTTCAATCCGAAGCAATGATTTGTTTTTTAAGTCTAATATTACAGCGCAATTATGATGCCAAATCAATATTTTTTTAAACATTAACACATTACGGGCATAAAAAATCATTTATATCCGTTACTACATTCAAAGCTCAACATTCAAAAAAAACTATAAAATTTATTTAATTTTATCAAAAAAAAATCAAATGCAGCTAAGCTATTGGGAATTAAAAAATTGGTTCACAAATATTGACTTCACTATCGTAGGCAGCGGAATTGTAGGCCTGCACGCGGGATTACGCTTACGCGAAATATACCCAAACAGCAAAATTCTGATACTCGAAAAAGGAATCTTACCGGAAGGAGCAAGCACTAAGAATGCTGGATTTGCCTGCTTTGGGAGTATCTCAGAAATTATCGAAGATTTAAAAACTCATACCGAAGAAGATGTTGTCCAACTCATTCAAAAAAGATGGAACGGACTTCAAATATTGAGAAAAAATTTAGGAGATGCGACTATCGATTTCAAACCTTATGGCGGATATGAACTTTTTTTAAAAGAGGATGAAAGCAGTTTTCAGGAATGTTCGAATAAATTGCCTTTTATAAATGAAGTACTTAAACCAATTTTTAAAACCGATGTTTATGCCAAAGAATTAGATCGATTTGATTTTAGCGGCATTAACGAATATCTGATTTTCAACCCTTTTGAAGCTCAAATTGACACCGGAAATATGATGCAGTCACTTCTGAAAAAAGCGGTTGAGCAGGATATTTTAATTCTCAATCAACAAACCGTTACTTCTTTTCTGGATAACGAAAATAATGTCGAAGTTGCACTTGGTGATTTTAGTTTTACTACCAAAAAATTATTGTTTGCCACCAATGGTTTTGCCGACGAACTAACCAAAGGTGCCGTAAAACCAGCAAGGGCTCAGGTTTTAATCACAAAACCAATTCCTAATCTGGATATAAAAGGAACTTTTCATTTGGACAAAGGCTATTACTATTTCAGAAATGTTGGAGATCGAATACTACTTGGTGGCGGCAGAAACCTGGATTTTGACACCGAAACTACGACCGAATTTGGTCAAACAGAAATTATCCAAAAAAAATTGGAGGACTTATTAAAAAAAGTAATTTTGCCCAACCAGGAAGTCCAAATCGAGCACCGCTGGAGCGGAATTATGGGCATTGGTAACAGCAAAAAACCGATTGTATCCCAACTATCTGAAAACGTGTATTTTGGCGTTCGGCTTGGTGGAATGGGAGTGGCAATCGGAAGTTTAATAGGAACAGAATTAGCAGATTTAACTAAAAAATGGCAACCAAAATAACTCCCAAAAAAACAACTAGAAAACCCGCCAAGAAAGCCAAGAAAGGTTTTATAGCTATAGTATTTTCATTTCTACTAAAAATTTTTTTATGGTTTTTTCCTATTTCAATAGCTTTTGTAGTCCTTTTTAAATTTGTACCTGTTCCACTTACTCCCTTAATGGTAATCCGCTATTTTGAGAACAAAGCTGCTGGAAAGGAAATTCATTTCAGCCACGATTGGGAGCCCATCGAAAATATTTCCATGAATTTACAAAAAGCGGTAATTGCCAGTGAAGACGGAACTTTCCTAACGCATAATGGCTTTGATTTTATCGCGATGCAAAAAGCCTATAAAAACAATGAAAGAGGCCGAAAAATAAAAGGCGGAAGCACAATCTCGCAACAAACCGCCAAAAATGTTTTTCTTTGGCAAGGCCGAAGCTATCTCCGAAAAGGCCTCGAAGCTTATTTTACGGTTTTAATAGAAGTTATTTGGGGTAAAAAAAGAATTATGGAAGTGTACCTCAACAGCATCGAAATGGGTGACGGCGTTTATGGAGCCTACGCTGCAACAGAACACTGGTATCGAAAAGACGCATCGAACCTCACCTTACAGCAAGCCGCAGGAATCGCTGCCATTTTGCCCAATCCCAGAAAATACAAAGCCACCAGCTCTTCCTCTTACATCAACCGAAGAAAAGACAAGATTGTGAGCGTTATGAAGCATATCGGCAAGATTGAGTATTAAAAGAATGACCGCAAATTCGCAAATTAAGAACTAATTGAAGTTTTATAATTTGCGAATTTGCGGTAAATAATTTCCTTTTAAAATTTAAAAGCCGCTCCCAAAACAAAATTTCTTCCCAGATTGGGTATTCCTGATGTTGCCAGTCGGGATAAATGCGGAATATACGTTTTGTTCAGTAAATTGTTCCCGTTCAGGTTTAGGTCAAAAGCAATTTTTCCCAATTTTACTTTGCCTCCAAAACCCATATTCAGCAGCGTATAACCATCCGATGGAATATCAAAACCGCTTACTTTCTTTTGGGCGAAAGTTGTCGAAACATTCAGGGTGGCAAAAGCGTCTTCAATCCAATTACCTAGTTTAAAATTGGTTCTTATGGTGTTATCCCAATTATTGGCCGGAATTTGAGGCAAATAACCTCCATCCTGTAATTTCCCAGTAACATTTTCAAAACTAGTTTCAAAATGCAACCAATCCAAAGGGTGAGGATGAATATGCAACGCGACTTCTCCTCCATACAAATTGGCATTATTCTGAATATAATCATACACCTTAAATCCATCAAGTTCTTCCCCTGTGGGCGACGAATAAATATAATCGTTGATGTGATTATAAAAACCACTCACACTAAACTCAAAATGGGTGCTTTTGTATTCCAGATCCAAATCGGTTTGCAGGTTTTGTTCGGTTTTCAAATCGGGATTTCCTATTTCATAACGAAAAGTCCCCTCATGAACGCCATTGGATGACAATTCAGCCAAATTCGGTGCCCTGAAACCCGTTGCTGTATTCAATCGGAAAGACAAATCCTTGGCAAAATTGGTTTTGTATCCCAACGAAGCATTGAAACTGTCATAGTTTTTATTGAGTGCCGAAAAATATCCTTCGGTGCCAACTACTCCATGTTCTTCTGAAACTAAATTTCGGTAATCAAAACGAAGTCCTCCCTGTAACGAGCTTTCATCCCAATTGTAAATCCCGGTTCCAAAAACACCAAAATCATTTGTCGTTGCGTTTGGAATCAAAAACTCATCAGCCAGATTTTTATTTTCCTGAGACATTCCCTGAACACCAACAATGGTTTCTACTTTACCCAATTTTGGTAAATAGTATTTGACATTATAATCAAATGTGTTCAAAATCATGTGTAAAACAGCAATATTACTGTCTTCAAACTCGCTTCGATCATTTCGGATATATCCTAAATTTATATCCAATTTTGAATCACTGAAAAACAAAGTATTATTCAGCGAAAGCAGATTATTGAAAACACCTTGTTTGGGAAAAGTTGTTTTCTTGCTCGTAGTTTGGTCTGCAATTCCGTCTTCGGGAATTCCCACATCTAGATTGTTGTAGTTATATCTTAAAATACTCGAAAATTTGGCATTACTATAACCAATTCCGGCCTTGAAATCCATTTCCTGAAAACGGGTGTTGGTTACACGATCACCATCGGGAATTTTATAATCGGATTGAGTATTATATGCGCCTCTTATCAAATATTTCCAATTATCAGTAGATGTTTTCAAACCCAAAGTTGTACTCGCTCCAAGCGTATTTGAAAACAAACGCTGCCCAAAATCTCCCTGAAACGTATTCGCCAAAGCAAATTTTTCGGGATTAAAAAACAAAACTCCTCCCAACGCATCCGAGCCATAAAGAAGGGACGCGGGACCTTTTATAACCTCGACATTTTCTACTCCAGAATCGTTGAGCCCCAGTCCGTGTTCGTCACCAAACTGTTGATTTTCCAATCGAATTCCCTGAGTATAAACCAAAACCCGATTTCCGCTCAACCCCCGGATTACGGGTTTTCCAATTGATGTTCCCGTAGAAACCTGCGAAACGCCAGGAATTGTCGCCAAACCTTCTATCAAAGTGGCACTCCCTTTTTCCTGCATCGTTTTGACACTTTCTCGGTCAATTTTCATCACGTTTTGAGATTGTAATTTGGAAAAAGGAGTTGAGACAATAACCTCATCCATTTGGAAAGCCAATTCTGCCATAACTACATCGAGTGTATGGGTGTTCTGTGCTTTTTCAATCTTTTTACTTTGAGTTTCAAATCCTATCGATGAAAACACAAGTGTTAATCCACCATTTGGGAGTTCTCTCAAAGTATAATTACCATTTACATCGGTTTTTGTTGATTTATGCAATTCTGAAGCATCGACGATAACTCCTGCTAAAGGATTATTTTTAGAATCGGTAACTTTCCCTGTTATTGAATTTTGTGCCTGCAAAAAAGTGGTAATTCCCACCAATAGGGCAACTATATATCTTTTCATATAAATTTATTTTATTGTTAAATAGCAAATACACAAAAAACATTGAGTTCTTATGTCAAAAATTTAATCAATAAAAAAAGGAGGCGCCCGCAGAGCAAAAAGACTTCCTTTAAAAAATTCGGTAATTTGTTTGGATTTGGAAAAAGTACATCCAAAGGGTATAATAACTTCCTGAAATTCATAAGAAGCAATTTCGGCAGAAATAAAATTACTTATCTTAAAATCACAAACATAACAATGATCAAAATTATGATGTTGATGCGTAATTTCATGTTTGGATGAATAGGTATGATGGCATTTTTTTTCAGAAAGTTGTTGTGCCAAATGCTCGTAACTATGCACTGACTGAAACAGCATTGCAAATAGTATTGCCAATGCCAGAAAAGAATTGAGTATGACTTGCCTTTTTTTCATCCAAAGCAAAGGTAGTTATACAAAAGAAAAAATCCGATTAACTTAATAATTATTTAAAGTTAATCGGATTTAGGAAATTATTAAAATGGTTTTATACCAAATTATTGGCTACTAAATATTCAGCAATTTGAATAGTATTTGTTGCAGCTCCTTTTCTCAGGTTATCAGCAACAATCCACATGTTCAAAGTATTTGCCTGACTTTCATCACGACGAATACGTCCTACGAAAACTTCATTTTTACCTTCAGCATATTTTGGCATTGGGTAAGTAAAAGTATCCAAATTGTCTTGAACTACTATTCCTTCCGTTTGGCTCAAAATAGTTCTAACTTCGTTTACATCAAAATCATTACTGAATTCAACGTTTACCGCTTCGCTATGTCCGCCTACAACCGGCACACGTACTGCAGTAGCAGTAACTTTGATTGAATCATCACTTAAGATTTTTTTGGTTTCTTTAACCAATTTCATCTCTTCTTTAGTGTATCCGTTATCTTCAAAAACATCACATTGTGGGATACAATTACGGTTGATTTCATATTTGTAAACCATATCACCTTTTACTCCGGCAACTTCGTTTTCAAATTGTTGAACCGCTTTTACACCTGTTCCCGTGATGGATTGGTAAGTAGAAACGATTACTCGTTTTACATTATATTTTTTATGCAAAGGAGCCAAAGTCAACACCATTTGAATAGTCGAGCAGTTTGGGTTTGCAATGATTTTATCCTCTTTAGTCAATTGGTTTGCATTGATTTCCGGTACAATCAATTTTTTGGTCGGATCCATTCTCCAAGCCGATGAATTATCGATAACGGTTGTTCCTGCAGCAGCAAATTTTGGAGCCCATTCTAATGAAGTTCCTCCTCCGGCAGAGAAAACAGCGATATCGGCTTTCATATCAACAGCGGTTTGCAATCCCACTACAGTGTGTTTTTGTCCTTTAAACTCAATTACTTTCCCTACTGATTTCTCAGAAGCGACAAGGATTAATTCTGTATATGGAAAATTTCTTTCTTCTAATACTTTCAACATTATCTCGCCAACCATTCCGGTAGCCCCTACAACTGCTAGTTTCATTGTATATATTTTAAATTCTTTTATTTTTTTGATGCACAAAAGTATGTATTATTCAAAACATAACAAGCGTCTTCACAAAAATTAACAAATTGTTATAAAACAAACAAACCTTTTTAAGTTGCTGAGATACTAAGATGCTAAGTTTTTTTTGTAGCAGAACATTTGTTTTTTCTTTCAAGAATCCTCCAGCTGTTCGCTTTATCTGTGGTCCCGAACCCCGAGACCACAGGATGCCGCTACCATCTGGGCTAACTACAACTTTTCTGCTTTTTAGCGATTACAAAAAAAATCGAAAAATTCAATAACCGAACTATAAGGTTCTAACTTTTGTCTTAGCCTCTTAGAGACTTAGAATCTTTTCTTATAAAATAAAAGAACCACCCCTTTTCAGAGTGGTTTAGTTAGAATATATAGTGTAGAGCGGCATGTTTTTTAAGTTGCTGATTTTCTGAGATGCTAAGATTCTAAGTTTTTTTTACTTAACATCCAAGAGTCAAAACCGTGACTATAATAACTTTCTTTAGCAAAATCTTAGCCTCTTAGAAACTTAGAGTCTTAGAATCTTTTAAAAAATCTATTTCTTCAACAAATCCCTAATCTCAGCTAGTAATTCTTCTTGTGTTGGACCTGCTGGCGGAGCTTCTGCAACAACTTCTTGTTTTTTAGTTTTTTCGTAGGCTTTCAATACAATAAAAATACAGAAACCAATGATTACAAAATCAAAAACAGTTTGAATAAAAGCACCATAATTAAGAGCTACTTCGGCAATAGCAGGGGCTTTTTCAGCACCATTTTCCATTACTGCGGGAACCCCTTCCTGTAGAACGATTTTCAGGTTTTTGAAATCAACCTTTCCTAATAATAATCCAATAGGCGGCATCAAAACGTCATTTGTAAAAGAGGTCACAATTTTTCCAAAAGCACCACCAACGATTACGGCGGTTGCCAAATTTACTATTTCGCCTTTCATCAAAAAGGCTTTGAATTCACTTATAAATCCCATAATATTTTGATTTTGGTTAGTTATTTATAAAACGAATATAGTGGTTTTTTAGGAATTATTAGGGGAAAAGTAATTAGTAATTAACCCAAAAAAAACCTACTCCCTATAAAAAACTCTCTTAACCCTTTGAGATATACTGGTCAAAATTTCATACGGAATGGTTTTCAATTGTTCTGCCATATAGGAAACGGTTGGGCTTTCGCCAAAAATAACAACCGAGTCTCCTTCTTTGCAGTCAATTTCGGTTACATCTACCATTAGCATATCCATGCAAACACTTCCAAGAACAGGTGCTTTTTTGTTTTTAATGGTTACAAATCCAATGCCATTTCCCCAATGTCTCGAAATTCCGTCGGCGTAACCTATCGGGATTGTGGCAATTCTCGATTCTCTGTTTGCCATAAATCGTCTGCCGTAACCAACGCTTTCTCCGGATTGAATCGTTCTAATCTGAGAAATAACTGATTTTAATGTTCCTACGTTTTCAAGGTATTTTTGTTCCTCCGAATCATTGGAAACGCCATAAAGACCAATTCCCAAACGAACCATATCATATTGCGCCTCGGGAAAATTACTGATGCCGGAAGTGTTCAAAATATGGCGAATCGGGTTAATCGCCAATTCGGTCATTAATTTAGAAGATAATTTTTCGAATAAATTTATTTGATAATATACGAAATCTTTGTGTTGCAAGTCATCGCTTGTCGCCAAATGAGACAGAATACTCTTCACTTTGACGGTTTGATTTCCTTTCAAAGTGGCGATTAAATCATCTATCGTATTGGCCTCAAAACCGAGACGGTGCATTCCGGTATCCATCTTTATATGAATAGGAAAGTCTTTTAATTTCTTTTGTTCGGCAATTTTAAGGAACGCATTCAATCCTTTCAGACTGTAAATTTCCGGTTCCAACTGATGCTGAATGATAGCCGAAAAGCTAGTATTTTCAGGATTCAAAACCATAATTGGCAATTTGATTCCGGCCGTTTTCAGCGAAATTCCTTCATCGGCGAAAGCCACTCCGAGATAATCTAGTTTGTGATGTTCCAGCAATTTTGCAATTTCAAATCCACCGCTTCCATAACCAAACGCTTTGACCATCGCCATCATTTTGGTTGTTGGTTTTAGTTTTGATTTAAAGAAGTTATAATTATGACTAATTGCGTTCAGATTGATTTCAAGAACGGTTTCGTGAGTTTTCTCAGTCAGCGCCGACACTATTTCTTCAAATTGGAACGATCTTGCTCCTTTTATCAAAATCGTTTCGTTTTCAAAATTTAATTGCTCCAATTGCACTAAAAATTCGTTAGTGTCTTTGAAAAAAACAGCATTCGGAAGTTTTGTTTTCAATATAGAAATCGTATCTCCAATCCCAATTACACGGTTGATATCGTTGGAAACAATCAACTCGGCTACTTTAGAATACAATACTTCGTTAGACAATCCGCTCTGAAAAATATCAGACAGCACTACTGTTTTTTTCTGATGCTGTTTTTGGCTTTCGAGAAAATCCAAGGCAATTTTCAAAGACTGAAAATCGGAACTATAACTATCATCAATCAAACTGCAATTGTTGATTCCTTTTTTTACTTTCAAACGCATTTCCATTGGATACAACAATTCAATTCGATTCTGAATCGTTTTTTCATCATATTCCAAATACAGTAAAACTGATAAACAGGAAATCACGTTTTCGACTGAAGCATCATCCACAAAAGGAATTTTCAAGTCCGAAACGTTTCCTTTATATGTATATTCAATATGTATATTTTCGTGAGTATGCTCTTTTTTGGAAACAAAAACTGTCGCAGAATTATCCGTAAAAGACCAAGAAAAAATCTCCCTAGCCCCCGAAGGGGGAATATAACCGCTAAAAGATTCCAAACATTTATCTACCAATTCATTTTTTTGAAAAATTACTACTTTAGAATGTTGGAAAAGCAGCATTTTTTCTTTGATTTTTTCCTCGGTGCTTTCAAAACCTTCATCGTGGGCAGAACCGATATTGGTTAAAATCCCAATCGTAGGTTGAATGATTTTTTCCAATTTATCCATTTCGGAAACAGTCGAAATTCCGGCTTCAAAAATCCCAAGATTATGTTGTTCATTTATAGCGAGCACCGACAACGGAACCCCAACCTGAGAATTATAACTCTTTGGACTTCGGATAATATTATAATCGGGACTCAACAAGAAATTGAGCCATTCCTTTACGATTGTTTTTCCGTTACTTCCCGTTACTCCAATAATCGGAAAGGCAAAAAGACTTCGGTAATACGCCGCAACTTGCTGTAAGGCTTCCAAAGTGTTTTTGACAACCAAAAAATTGGCTTTGCCTTCGAGACCTTCGGGAATATGAGTTACCACAAAATTACGAACTCCTTTGAGCATCAAATCTTTTATGTAAATATGGGCGTCATTATTGTTTCCGACCAATGCAAAAAAAAGCGTTTTGTCATTATTTTGCAAAGAACGGCTGTCGATGGAAATGTTGTCGATTGTTAAATCATCTGGTGTTCCAATTTCTTGGGTATTAAGAATTGAAATGATTTTTTTTAGGGATAAATTCATTTGAATTGGAAGGTAGGATATTAAAAAAATCTTGGGATATTTGAAAGAATTATTTCGTTCTTTTAATTTTTAAAGGTTCTTGGCGACAATCGAAAACATCCCAAATTTCTACTTGGTCATTATCTATATTTAACCAATATATAATTTTGTAATTACCGTAAATTAAATGTCTAAATTCTCTTGAACTACCAATTAATTGCTGGTCAACCTTCCCAAGATAAGGTTGGTCAATTAATAGTTTAACTTGGTCCGTGATTTCTTTTATGAATTTTTTTGCAACAACAGCACTTGTTTCTCTTTTAAAAAAAACATAAATCGATTTAACCTCAATTTTAGCTGAATCAGTCCAATAGATTTTTAA
The DNA here is from genome assembly GCF_001761465.1 of Flavobacterium gilvum. Lineage (NCBI taxonomy): Bacteria > Pseudomonadati > Bacteroidota > Flavobacteriia > Flavobacteriales > Flavobacteriaceae > Flavobacterium > Flavobacterium gilvum. The sequence goes on from NZ_CP017479.1 coordinate 647,655, forward strand.
TCCCATTTTTCAATTTCAGCTAAAAAATCATTCATTTCTGTAAGTCTCCCATTGATTGAATCCTGTTCAGAACGGTTAATTCTTCTGTTTAACTCTTCAATAGTCATCGGACGAAACTCTTTATCTGCGTAATTCTTCTTTTCTTTCTTTAGAAAATTTTCAAGACGAGCTACGATTTCCTCATTCTGAATAGAAAGAAATTCTTGAATAAACGTTATTTTCCTTGTTTGTAAGTCCATCGCAGTTAATTTTACATCAAAGTTATAAAAAATAGCAACGGAATAGTGCTTATTTTAGAGTTTTATTAAAAGTTAAGAATCCTTTTGAAATTATATGATTGTCCGTAATTTAACCTAATTGAGATTTAAGCCACAAATTACACAAATTCTCACAAATTTTTTACATACTTAATGTCAGCTTATATGACCTTAAATGACTTATATGGTGAAATTTCAACAGTCAAAGAAATCTGTACCAATCAGTTTTATCCGTTCAATCCGTGATCCATCTTCGGCTTTTAGGCTACATAGCGGACAAGCATTAAGAAAATTAATCGGTGATTAATTTAAATTTTACAGGTTGAAAAAATATAATGGAATTTTTCTCAAAATAAATTCCATTTTCATTTTTATCTAATTTTACCTGATAATTACGGATTATGGTAGTTTGTGCAATTACATTTACTTGGTAAGTATCTCCAATTTTATTTGCCACGGATATATCCTGAACAATACCATTAATCACAACCGATTTAGGAATAACAGTAGTGCTATTTAATTTAAAACTGACCACGTATCCTTTCTCACTATTCCTGTTATAACTTTTATAAGTTTGATTTTGAATATCTAAAAGTTGTCTGGAACAGGAAAAAAGAAAAAAAATTCCGAAAGAAAACAATAAAAAGACGACTTTGGGAATATTATTTTTCATACTTTTAGCGTTTTACACCCACAAATTTAACTTAAATTAAGATTGTAAAAATAATGAAATCAAAATATATTATTACAACATTGCTTCTAGGATTGATCTTTACAGCTTGCAGCAAGGATTCTGACTCAAATGAAACCGCAGCTACCAAGCCAGACGAGATTAACGACTTTGTTTGGAAAGCTATGAATTCCTGGTACTACTGGCAACCCAACGTTCCCGATTTGTCCGACAGCAAAATCACCTCTACTGCAGCATATACCAATTTTATTAACGGAAAAACTCCCGATGCACTTTTTTATTCACTCCTATATCAAAGAGGGACTATTGATAGATTTTCTTGGATTGAAAATAGCAATGAAATAGTAAGCGGTTCAAAAATTGCTGAAGTCGAAAAAAAAGGTGGCTTTAGCTATGGAATTTATCCTAAAGATGCATCCAATACAAATATGGTAGCCTTAATTAACTACATTGTACCAGGCTCACCATCTGCTTTGGCGGGATTGAAAAGAGGCGACGTTATTACAAAAATAAATGGAAGCCCGCTTACTTCAAGTAATTATGACCAACTAGAAAACACACAAATCACAATTACTTTGGCAGCAAGCGTGCAATTTACAAACAATAGTATGGTAACCACCGATAAAGCAGGAACTGTGACCATAACAAAAACCGAAATTGACGAAAATCCAATTGCTTATTATGAAAAGAAAGTATATGGAGGAAAGAACATTGGTTATCTGGTTTTTAATGGTTTCAAATCAGATTATAATGATGAACTCAATTTGGCTTTCGCCAAAATGCAATCGGATGGAATTAACGAATTGGTTTTAGATTTAAGATATAATGGAGGCGGCTCATTAGAAACGGCAGTTGCTTTGGCACAAATGATTAACGGCAGTTTTACCAATAAACCTTATATTTACTTAGACTTCAATGATAAACACAATAGTGAAGATGGCTTTGAAAATCTTTCCGATAAAGTAAATATTTTTAACTTAGTTGATAATCACCCAACTTTTCAGAGAGAAGAAAGTATAAACAGCCTTGCTTTGACAAAAATATATGTGTTGGTAAGTTTTCAAACCGCTTCTGCGAGTGAGCTTACCATACAATGCCTAAAAAAATACATTAGCGTAATAACAATAGGTGAACAAACAGTTGGCAAATTTGTAGGCTCTAACACATTATACGATTCTCCTGCTTATGGTTATACGTCCTACGCCAATCGAAGCACCAAACACAAATGGCAATTGCAACCCATTACCTTTTCATATTATAACAAAGATAAAGATGTAAATCCAGCGAGAATTACACCTGATTACGAAATTAATCCTTATAGCACTTTCTTAAATCTGGTTGAATTTGGGAACGTAAAAGATCCTTGTTTAAAGAAAGCCATCGAATTAATTACGGGCCAAACTTTGCGAACTACAGCAAAAACCACCGACGCCTCTTTGCCTTTAAAAATTGACAACCTTACTGCATTCAACCCTACAAATACTGCAAAAGGTTTATATATCGAAGATTTTAAAAGGTTGAAACAACAATAAATTACAAACAAACCCTTTCAAATATAAGTTTTGAGAGGGTTTATTGTTTTATTTTGATTCTTCATCTTTTCGCATTGCGTGATAATAAGCGGCGCGGCTCAATGGCTCATATTCATCAGTTTCACCTAGCATTACGAGTTTATCGTTGTCGCTTTTTCTAAAACTGTAATTCGCCAAATTTCCGGTTCGCGTACACACGGCGTGCACTTTGGTAACATACTCGGCTGTAGCCATAAGCGCAGGCATTGGCCCAAAAGGATTCCCTTTGAAATCCATGTCCAAACCGGCAACAATAACACGAATTCCCTGATTGGCAAGGTCGTTGCAAACCGTTACTATTTCGTCATCAAAAAACTGCGCTTCATCAATTCCAACAACATCACAGCCTTGCGCCAAAATAGCAATATTGGCCGCTGCGGGAACAGGCGTAGAGCGAATTTCGTTACTGTCGTGAGACACCACCATTTCCTCGTGGTAGCGGGTATCGATTGCGGGTTTGAAAATTTCAACTTTTTGTTTGGCAAATTGCGCTCTTTTCAGCCTACGAATGAGTTCTTCGGTTTTTCCCGAAAACATTGAGCCACAAATGACTTCAATCCAACCAAACTGCTCTTTATGATTTACTGTGTTTTCGAGAAACATTTTATCTTTTTCTAGCTTAAAAAATGAATAGTTTTTATTACTTTGTAACCGTAATAAATTGCTCGGGTAAACATCTGTTTTACCTCGATTCAAAAGTAGATAATTTTTATCAAAACGAAAATTTGAGAGGTCTTATTTCAAAATAAAAAAGAATTTTATTCCACCCCGGCAATTAACAACTAAAGAAGAATTTCATATAAAGCCATATTCACAATAATTCCTGATGCCATGAAAAAAAAATTGGAAGCCGACTTAATCAGCATTGCTCATAGAATTTTGCAACTTAAAAATAAATCCGATATCAATCAATTGTTTTTGGAGACTCAAAAATTATATGAAAAATTAGCCATTTTACGATTTGTTGAGGAACATTTTTCGGATGCAAAACCAACAATTGGCCAAGCAGAAGTTGTGGAGAAAATGAAAGCATTTTTCGAAACCATTTCCGTTCCCGAATTTCAAAAACCGCCAACCATTGCTCCTCCAGCAGAAGAAGAACCTGTGGCTGAAATCATAGAGGATGCAGCAATCACTTCTGTTACTGTTGAAGAAATAAAAGAAGAAGAAAATACTATTGAGCAGGAAGAAATAACAGCTGCTATCGAAGAACTCCCAACTTCGGATACTGTTGAAACTGTAGAAGAAATAAAAGAGGAAACCGTTGTTGAAAAGCCTTTATTCACGCTCGACAAAATAGAAACTGAACCTGTTGAAACTCCAAAACCGGAAACTCCAAAGAAAAAAGAAGCGGTACAAATCTCTTTTGACGACCTTCTTAGCGGTCATTACACAGCTCCTGATTTTGTAAAAGTTTCCTCTTCTGATAAAAAAACAGAAACGAATACTAATAAATCGACTTCTTCGTTTGATATCCCAAAAGAGTCTGTTGCTAATACAGCACAAGAAGCATTAGAAAAAGCAGAACCAAAAACGGTTACACTGAATGATAAATTAGCCAAAGAAATCAACATAGGACTCAACGACAGAATAGCTTTTGTTAAGCATCTTTTTGCTGGCGACAATGAAGATTACAATCGTGTGGTAAGTCAACTTATTACATTTGACAACTATCCAGAAACCAAAGCATTTATTGACGAAATGGTAAAACCGGATTATAATAATTGGGAAGGAAAAGAAGATTACGAGCATCGTTTTATGGAAATAATCGAGAAAAAATTCCTGTCGTTTTAATCCTTTTATAATTTTTAAATCCTCTCTTTAAGCAAAAAAAATGTCAAAATTATATATCGTACCAACTCCTATCGGCAATCTCGAAGACATGACCTTTCGAGCCATTAGGATTCTTAAAGAAGTTGATTTAATCCTTGCCGAAGACACCAGAACGAGCGGCAAATTACTCAAGCATTTTGAGATTGGCACGCATATGCACAGTCATCACATGCATAACGAGCACAAAACAATCGAGAATTTAATTTCGAGATTGAAAGGAGGAGAAACCATTGCACTGATTTCAGACGCGGGAACACCGGCGATTTCCGACCCAGGTTTTTTGCTGACTCGAGCCTGTATCGAAAACGGAATAGCTGTAGAATGCCTGCCCGGAGCAACGGCTTTTGTCCCGGCTCTTGTGAACAGCGGTTTGCCCAATGATAAATTTATTTTCGAAGGTTTTTTGCCCGAAAAAAAAGGAAGACAAACTCGATATATAGAACTTGCAGAGGAAACCCGAACAATGATTCTCTATGTTTCTCCGCACAAACTGGTCAAAACATTGGCCGAATTTATTACTTATTTTGGCGAAGACCGACAAATTTGCGTTTGCCGGGAATTGTCCAAACTGCACGAAGAAAATGTACGCGGAACAGCTCGTGAAGTTTTGGCACATTTTGAAAAAACTGCCCCTCGTGGTGAAATTGTCGTAGTCGTTGCAGGGAAAACAATTGTAAAAGAAGCCAAAAAGAATAAATTTCAAAAAGAAGAATAAATACACAAATATGACTATGAATACCTTTTTAGAAAAACTAAAACAAAACCCAACAACAATAACATTTGCAGAGACAATTGCAACAATCGAAGAAAATTACAATTTTACACCAACTGCTTTTAAAAACGGTGAACAAAAGAACGAAGCAGGGCAAAACTCAGGCTCTTGCAAATTATTTGCTTTTGCACAATTGCAAAATTTATCTCAAGAAGAAACGTTAGCTTGTTTTGGAGCAATCTATTTTGATGAAGTTTTGGGTGATCCCGATGGAACAAATCACCAAAACATCCGTAACTTCATGAAAACTGGATGGAACGGAATTCAATTTGAAGGAGAAGCTTTGGCCTTAAAATAGTTTATCGCATAAATATTAAAAATCAGCACTCTAAAATCCCCACAAAAATGCGTTGGACACTAAAGCCAAAACCATCTGAAGAAAAAATAAAACATCTTGCCCAAGCCCTGAATATAGATGAATTCATCGCCACTTTGTTAATTCAAAGAGGCATTGAAACTTTTGAACAGGCCAAACTTTTTTTTCGGCCAAGTTTAAACGATTTGCACGATCCTTATCTGATGAAGGATATGGACAAAGCCGTCGAACGTATTGAAAAAGCAATTGAAAAAGGCGAAAATATCCTTGTTTTTGGCGATTATGATGTCGATGGAACAACGGCTGTTTCATTGGTTTCCTCCTACTTAAAAACGTTTTATTCCAATATTGCAACTTATATTCCTGATCGCTATAACGAAGGTTATGGCGTTTCTTACGCAGGAATTGATTTTGCCGATGACAACGGTTTTTCTTTAATTATTGCTCTGGATTGTGGTATAAAATCAATCGATCATGTCGCTTACGCAAAAGAACGAAACATCGATTTTATCATTTGTGATCACCACAGACCGGGAGAATTTTTACCCGAAGCCGTTGCCGTTTTAGATCCCAAACGCGAAGATTGTAATTATCCTTATGATGAATTGTGCGGTTGCGGAGTGGGTTTTAAACTGATTCAGGCGTTGGGACAAAATCGGAACCAAACCATTGAAGATTTATCTCTTTATCTGGATTTGGTCGCTACGGCAATTGCCGCAGATATTGTGCCAATGACAGGTGAAAACAGAGTTTTAGCTTATTTTGGATTGCAAGTTATTAATTCCAATCCGAGACCGGGAATTAAGGCATTGACTCATCAAATAAAAAAGAAAACACTCGACATTACTGATGTCGTTTTTATCATTGCTCCAAGAATTAACGCCGCCGGACGCATCAAGCACGGAAATCACGCTGTAGAATTATTGTCCGAATTTAATTTTGAACAGGCACAACAATTTGCTTCCGAAATTGAACAATACAATAGTGATCGAAAAGATTTGGACAAACAAATTACCAAAGAAGCTTTGGAACAAATTTCTGAAAACAATGAAAAAGAACGTTTCACAACCGTTGTTTTTCAGGAAGACTGGCACAAAGGCGTGATTGGAATTGTGGCTTCCCGACTGATAGAAACTTATTATAGACCGACGTTGGTTTTTACCAAAAGTGGTGATAAATATGCAGCTTCGGCACGCTCGGTAAAAGGATTCGATGTTTACAATGCCCTCGAAGCCTGTTCGGAACATCTGGAACAATTTGGAGGACATATGTATGCCGCTGGAATGACTTTGAAGGAAGAAAATTATCTGGCGTTTAAAAATGCTTTCGAAAAAGTGGTTGAAGAAACCATTCATCCCGACTTGTTGATTCCGGAAATCACTATTGATTCCGAAATCAATTTTTCTGATATAACTCCAAAATTATCTCGGATTTTGAAACAATTCGAACCTTTTGGCCCGCAAAATATGACTCCTGTTTTCCTGACCAAAAATGTGAAAGATACTGGTTATGCTCAAAAATTAGGAACCGATAATGAACATTTAAAATTGTTTGTGCGTCAAAATCGTTCCGAAGGATTGGCTGCCATTGGTTTTGGATTGGGTAATAAAATAACGTTAACTTCAGATCAAAAAGAATTTGAAGCCGTATATTGCATTGATGAAAACGAGTGGAATGACAAGGTGAGCATTCAATTACGATTAAAAGATATTAAATAAATTTAGAATGAAAAAAAATGACCCGTACGCGGCTCTGAGATTTAAAGAATTCAACATGTTTTTGTTATTGCGATTTGCTATGGTATTTGCCTGGTCAATGCAATTTATAATCATAGAATGGGAAGTATATAGCTTGACCAAAAGTGCACTTTCGTTGGGAGTTATAGGTTTAATGGAAGTGATTCCAGCCATCGGAATGGCTTTATTTGCCGGTCACATTGTTGATCAAAAAGAAAAAAAAGGAATGCTTTTAAAATGTATTATTGGTTTTTCCATAATTAGTTTTGGCCTGTTTTTATTGACTTGGCCAAAAATTGTGAATGGTTGGTCAACCAATATGGTTTTATACTCCATTTATTTTTTGGTCTTTCTTGGGGGTTTGGTTCGGGCTTTTCTCGGGCCAACAATATTTTCACTTTTGGCATTGATTGTTCCTAAAAAGGCTTATCCAAATGCTGCGACCTGGAGTAGCTCTGTTTGGCAAATCGGTTCAGTTGTAGGGCCTGCTGTGGCTGGATTTTCAATTACTTGGATAGGAGTACATTGGTCAATGTGTGCTATTTTTACCTGTTCGATATTAGCATTATTAACCTTAACACAGATTGCTACGAAACCCATTTTGAATCCAAAAATTGGGGAACCAATAATGGAAAGTTTGAAAGAAGGTGTGAAATTCGTTTTTACGAATAAATCCATTTTGGGAGCATTAACATTAGATATGGTTGCGGTTCTTTTTGGTGGTGCAGTCGCTTTACTTCCTATTTTCGCCCAAGATATTTTAAAAGTAGGCCCAGAAGGTTTTGGAATTTTACGCGCCGCGCCGGCTGTGGGAGCGCTGTTGACGATGTTCATTTCTACACACCTTCCTTTTTACAAAAATGCCGGAATTAAACTTTTAGCAGCCATTTTTGGTTTTGGAATATGCGTCATTGTGTTTGGATTATCCACTTGGTTTTGGTTATCCGTTTTTGCTTTATTTATGAGTGGCGTTACCGATGGATTTTCGGTGGTAATTCGTCAAACGATTCTGCAACTTAAAACTCCAGATCATATGCGAGGCAGGGTATCGGCAGTTAATTCTATATTTGTGGGTTCGTCAAACGAATTGGGAGCTTTTGAAAGCGGATTGACAGCAAAATTAATGGGAACTGTTTCTGCAGTTGTTTTTGGTGGAAGCATGACACTTTTGGTAGTTATTTTCACAGGCATCTCATTACCCGGATTTAGAAAACTGGATTTACAAAAAGATTTGGAAGAACACGAAAATCATAAATAACAGACTTTCAATCAAAAATGAATTGGAACATTTTAAAAGATAAATTTACAGGTCTTTTTAAACAAGGATTAAGTCCGATGCAATTAGGCGAAAGCATTATTGTATCGGGTTTATTTTCGATAATTCCGATTCTGGGGGTTAGTACTTTTATCCTGACAACCTTATCAATAAAAAGAAAACTGAATTTACCCATCATGATGGCCATCAGTTATTTGATGTGGCCGGTGCAGGTTTTATTGATTATTCCATTTATTCGGGTAGGTGAATTTATTTTTTCTGTTCCTCCAAGCCGTCATACTGTTGAGGAAATCATCACCTCTTTTCAAAACAGTTTTTTTCAAACTCTTGGTCACCTTTCTTTTGAATTACTGTGCGGTCTCGGAGGTTGGTTTCTCACAACTGTTCCTGTTTCTATTGGGATTTATCTGGTGTTACGGTTGTTTTTAAAAAAAACGAATGACTAAATAAATTTAGCCACAGATTAACACGGATTTCTTCTTTTTGAATTTGTGAAAAAAATTAAATTCTATTCAAACTTTTTCAATTCTAAAGTTTCACCATCGAAAACGCCATTGGTAATCCCGCTGCCTAATTTTGACTAACAAATCCCTTTAAAACCCTATTTCACATCTTAGATTCTGCTAACTATCCCATTTTATTTTAAATATGATTTTGTGATTATAGTTTTACGCTATAATCATTTAAACAAATTTAACATGAAATTATATCCAATTATTTTAGCGGTTTTAATTACAGGATCTTTTACATTCGCTAGCGCCCAAAAAAATAAAACAATAATAAAAGGGAAAGTGCATCGGTGGCCAACGGACACAATTTATTTACACACGCTACCTTTTCATTCTCCTTATTCGGGTGTTTTAAAATACAAGTTGATTTCTAAAGACAGTACCTTTAATTTTCAATTTGAAAATACAGATAAACCTTTTGTCTTTTTTATAACTTCTCAAAAAAAGGTAGTGGATCAACAAACTAAAGGATTACTGTTTGACAACCTTGCCGAAGAACATTATTGGTCGAATTGTTTTAAAATATACACTTATGGAAAAACCACTAATTTAATAGAACCTAATGAGAAGTTAGACATGGATATAACATGGAACGGATGGAATAAAACGGATGTAAGTTTTAAGGGGCCAAACAAGTTTAAACACGAATACTATCAAAAATCTTTTGATTTAAGTGATAAAGAAAAAGACGCATTGAAAGGACCATCCTCAGAAAACATAGAATGGGCAATCTCTGATCTTAAAAATGTAACCCAAAGCTCACTAGATGAATTAAAATTAGATAAGGATAAACTTGGCCCTGTTTTTTATGACTATCTTAAAGCTGAAATTGAATTTGGTGCGAGAAAATTTTTTTTACAATATCTTTGGTCAGAAAAGGTAAATGATCTAAAAGAGATCATTGCTACAGGCAAAATACCAGACAAGTTTGTTGAAATATTAGCATTCAATAAGTATTCAATAAATGATGCCACTTTAATCAGTGAAGAATACAATGAATTTGTAGAAGAGTATGCTAACTTTCTTACGAACATTGCAAATAAGGAGTACAAAAAGTTTAATCCTTTTAGCCCCAAAAAAGTAGAAATTATTGGATCGAAATTACCGGAAAAGTCTGCGTATTATTATATAGCCAATCAATGTTTGCTTATTGATGATGATGCAAGTGAATTTATTATTAATGATTCAAATGTATTAAAAAAACTAGCAAAAAAAATAATAGTGCATTTTCCTAATGGAGAGCTAAATAGTAAATTGAGAGAGAAATATAAAATTGACTAAATAAAAGCATTTTAACATGAAAACCACACTGCAAATTATAGGTATAGCTTCCTTTTTTGCCATAATTGGATACGTTCTCACTTATCCTTATGAACTTTCCTATAGCGGAGAAAAAGATATCATATTGATTGAAGATTCCCATGATATTTCATCCGTTTCAGAATTGACACATAGAGATGAATTTAAGAATAAAGTGCTTTATATAAAAATATGGGAACCCGATGCCTCTGAAATTTTTAGATATACCCAAGAGGATTTAAAAAAATTGACCAATAGAGAAAAGAGCTTTTTTAAAAACGATATTACCACAAACGATAAAGAATCTAATGAATTTATCGCAAACGGAGGGATACTGAAATACTATGATCCTGAAGATCAATTTTATTATCAGCCAGCACTTATTAATACATATAAAAACAAAGATATTGTATTTGTATATTTAACCGCTTTCAAATCCGATTTTGAAAAGAAGGAAGACAAACTCAGAAGGTGGAAATCAGTAATAAAAAGACATAAAATAGAAGGATGTCACATTATCCTGTCTTACGATTCATTTGAAAATCTTAAAAAGGAAATTCCCGATCTAAATGAATTCAATTTGCCACATAATTTGATTGTAGATAAAAAAGGAGTTATTATAAATTATAATGCTCCAAATCCTAGAGATAAAGAATTACTATTTCCAGAACTAGATGCTGCTCTAAAAACTAATTTGTAAAGATAATTGAACATGACAGAAACATCATCAATTTTCAGCTTAAAGAGAAAAAAAATCATAGCCAATCTATTTTTTCTTATAATATTTACAAGTCTTATTATAGTAACAACTCCAAATTTCCATTCATATTATGATATAGATATTAGAAACAATACATACCAGTTTTTAACCGCTATAGCTCTTTTTTACACACACAATATGGTGCTAATTCCAATAAAACTGGAAGAAAGAAATAACGGTAAATACTTATGGTACACCCTAGGTTGTATCTTTGTTTTTACAATTCTGGAATTACGTTTTTTTTCTGCTATAATGATTCGTCATGCTGATCCTAGTCATAACATATTTGGTATAGACACTCGTAATCTATTTCATCTAAAGCAATTAATCAATGTTTTCGCTGCCATAAGTATTCCGTTAATAATAATAGGAGTTTTGTCTTTTTTTCATGCACTTTCTGTTTATGGCAAAAAGAAGCTTTTACCTTATTTAGAAATTCTTTTCCATACAATCATTCTATTGGGTATTTTTACTTTTTCAGTACTCATGCCTCAAATGAGGACTAAAGAAATTTTAGTAACTTCTTTTACACTGATAGTATTTTATACCCATGCATTTTTAATTACACCTGTTTTAATAACAGAAAAAAAGAAGCTAAAATATGGTTTTTTATTAATTGTACTCTGTGCTAGTTATTATGTATTTATGATTAAAGTCTTTGGGATTCCAAAGTTTGATCAAGAGACAGGAAACCCCGCATCCTATGAAAATATATTTTCCTTAATTTTTATTATTTCCTGCATTCTATTTATGACACTCTTTTTATCGTTTATATACGGCTATTCTCGTCTAAAAATAATAGCAAAAGAAAAGTCGTTCGACCTAAAATTAGGAGCCAAAGAATCAGAATTAAATTTATTAAAATCACAAGTCAATCCGCATTTCTTATTCAACTCCTTAAACACATTGTACGCCACGGCTTTGACCGAAAATGCCCCAAAAACGGGCGAAAGTATAGCTAAATTGGCAAGTTTAATTCGGTATATGCAAGAAGACATCAATAAAGATTTTATTCCGCTTGAAAACGAAATCAAATATCTGCAGGATTATATTGCTATTCAAAAGTTGCGCTGTGCTGTGGAGCCTCAAGTTGAAACGCATTTCGAAAATTTTGAAAACCACTCCATCAGCCCTGGCTTGCTAATTCCTTTTGTAGAAAATGCTTTTAAATATGGAATAGACCCATCTAAAGCTTCAAAACTGGAAGTTTCAGTATATTGTGATGATAACAGGATAACTTTTGAATGCGTAAACAGTTACGATGAAGATTACAAAACCTATTACAAGGAACAAGGATTTGGTATAGGAATAGAAAATGCAAAACAGCGATTGGAATTGGTATATCCTAAAAAACATACTTTTGAAATCGTGAAAGAAAACAATATCTTTTCAGTCAAAATAGTTATAAATACTTCTAAAAAATGATAACAGCCATTGCAATAGATGACGAACCAAAGGCTATTGAAGTCATAAAAATTCACGCATCCAAAATTGAGAATTTGGATTTGATTGCTCATTTTTATAATCCAAAAGAAGCAATAACTTTTCTGAGACAAAATCCGGTTGACTTAATTTTTTTGGATATTAATATGCCGAATATGTCTGGTTTGGAAATGCTAGAAGAATTAAAACTAAAACCCAATATTATTTTCACGACAGCCTATTCGGATTTTGCGCTTGAGAGTTATTCTTATAATGCTGTTGATTATTTATTGAAACCCTTTGAGTTTGATCGATTTCAAATGGCGCTGCATAAAGTTGAAGGACGAATTTCGTTTCAAAAAAATCAAAATCCTTTCTTTTTTATAAAAGACGGATTCAAAAACATTAAAATTCAGTTCAAAGAGATTTTATTTATTAAAGGGTCTGGTAATTACTTGGACATTGTAATGAAAGAAAAAGTACATTCTCCAAGAATGACTTTTATGGAACTCGTTGAAAAATTACCTTCCTCAGAATTTATTAGAACCCACCAATCCTACATTGTCAATATTAACACTATTGACAAAATTGAAAACAACCATGTTTGGATGGAAAAACATGAAATCCCGATAAGTAGCCGCTATCGAGAATTACTTTTTAAACGGTTAAATTTGGTAAAATAACTAATACTTTTTCAATTCGAAAGTTTCACCATCGAAAACGCCATAAGTAAAATACGTAATCCAGTCTCCTAGATTCACATATTCTGAGTTTTCGCCAACTGATTTAATCATTGGCAAATGACGGTGACCAAAAACAAGGTAATTGTAATGTTTGGTTTCCAATTTTCTTTTGGAATAAAGAATGAGCCATTCGTTGTCATCGCCTAAAAACTTTACATCGGCATCGCCGGAAATCAGTTTGTTTTTAACCGATAAATATTGTGCAAGTTTCATTCCCAGATCCGGATGGAGACAACGATACAGCCATTTGGAAAACGGATTGGTGAATACTTTTTTCATCCGTTTGTAGCCTTTGTCGCCAGGGCCTTTTCCGTCGCCATGGCCTATAAGAAACGTTTTCCCGTTAAAAGTAAATTCTTTATTATCGTGGTAAACGGGAATGTTTAATTCTTTTTCGAAATAATCGTCCATCCATAAATCGTGGTTTCCCACAAAGAAATAAATAGGAATTCCGCTGTCGCGAATTTCTGCTAATTTTCCTAAAACGCGCACAAATCCCTTTGGAACTACGGTTTTGTATTCGAACCAAAAATCGAATAAATCCCCCAGAAGAAATATTGCTTCGGCATCTTCTTTTACTTCGTTTAACCAAGCGACAAACTTTTGTTCCCTTGGGAAACTTAACTCCGGTGTTGGCGCACCAAAATGCTGATCGGAGGCAAAATAGATTTTTTTATTGTTGGAAAATTGCATGAACTACGTATAAATTATTGATTGTCGCTTGCAAACCATTCGGCAAACGAAGACTCGGTTTCCTGCAATTTAAGCGAAAAAAGTTCAATATTTTGAGGCAATCTACGGATGATTCTTTGAGAAAAATCGACTACCATATTCTCACTCGTTGGCTGATAATCGACCAAAATTACGTGATGCCCACGCTCTTTTAATTCTTGAGCCAACTCTATATGTGGCGTAGTTTGATTAAAAACAGTGGCGTGATCGAATTGATCTACAATCTCTTCTTTGACAATTTTTTTCAAATCTGAAAAGTCGATAACCATTCCAAACTTCACGTTACTACGATCGGTAATTGGTTTTCCGATAACGGTAACCGATAATTTATAACTATGACCGTGCACATTTTTGCATTTCCCGTCATAACCGTATAAAGCGTGACCGGTTTCAAAATTAAATTGTTTGGTAATTCTAATATTGCTCATCGAAGATCTATTTTGACTGCAAATTTAATGAATCTAAATGTGAGGTAAATGTTTTTAAGGAATTATTACACAATAAAAAGATTGCTGATTTTTGATTAACGATTTTTGATTTAAGAAGTAAAAAACCTAGCAAAATAGAAAATCCACCATTTAGCTACACCAAATCTGAAATCAGCAATTGTTAATCTAAAATCTAAAACATCGTAACTTATTGTCATTGTCCCTAGCCCTGATAGTAGTGGAAAGCCCGGAATCGCGATGGCTTACATTTTATGGGGCGGGAAAGCGACCGGAGGAAGCTCTTGCCGCCCCATAAAAATGTTGCCAGCGGGATGAGGACTTGCAACGAATAGCAGGAAATAGCTCCTAAAAATTCACTAAAAATTTCGATTACAGTAAATATAATCGTTATTTTGTAGAATAAAATTTCTGTACATTATGTTTCAAAAACATTTTAAATATATTCCTTTTTTATTCTTGCTTTTTTTTATCAGTTGTGCCAAAAGAGGCGCCATTACTGGTGGTGCAAAAGATACTATCGCGCCTATATTGGTATCGAGTTTCCCGGAAAATTATTCGGCTAAATTTAAAGGGAACAAAATCAAACTTGTTTTTAATGAGAATATCAAAATAAAAGACCTAAACAAGCAGCTGATTATTTCGCCGCCAATGAAGAATGATTTGTTAATCGTTCCGACAACGGCCACAAAAAAACTGACCATTACCATAAACGATACTTTACTGGCCAATACCACTTACAGCCTAAATTTTGGTCAAAGTATTGCCGATAATAACGAAGGAAATCCATACAATCAATTCAAATATGTGTTTTCTACGGGAGATTATATTGATTCTCTGGCGATTGGCGGAAGAGTGAAAGATTCTTACGACAAAGATGTTCCTTCTTTTGTCTCGATTATGCTTTATGAGGCAAATGAAAAATTCAACGATTCTACCATTTATAAAGAAAGTCCCCGATACATTACCAACACTCTCGATAGTTTGAAAACATGGCGATTGGAGAATTTAAAGGCGGGTAAATATTATTTGATTGCATTAAAAGACAATAATAAAAATAATAAATTTAACCCAAAATCAGATAAAATTGCTTTTAATAAAGGGATTTTGACGATACCCAACGACACCGTTTTTGAGCTGGAATTATTCAAGGAAATATTGCCTTTGAAAACTATCAAACCTGTACAGGTTTCTGGTAACCGATTGATTTTAGGCTACGAAGGCAAAATAAGCAAACAAGAGGAGAAACCAACTATTACTTTGAAAAATAAAGCTGGCGAGATTTTGCCCATCATAATTACAAAAATGAGTAAGAAAGACTCTTTGTCTATATGGCATAAACCTTTGAAAGCCGTGAAAGCAGATTCTCTTACGATGGAAATCGTAAAAGACAAATACAAAAAAACCTTTGGATTTAAGATTAAAGCCCAAAAAAGTGACACCTTGAGCATCAAGGCGGTTCAGTCGGGTAGCATAGGTTTTAGGGAGCGATTAACTTTTGATTCCAATACACCCTTGGTAAAAATTGACAAAACAAAAATGAAACTCATCGATAAGGATTCGGTTGCTGTGCCGTTTACCACAGATTATGATGAATTCAACCAACAATTATTTGTTGATTTTAAAAAAGACGAAGCCCAAAAATACCACCTGAAAATGATGCCGGGTGCCGTTACCGATTTTTTTGAAAAAACAAATGACACTTTATCATTTAAAGTCAGCACCCGAAACTTTTCTGATTATTCGAATCTAACACTTACGCTAGAAAATGTAAATCGTTTTCCTGTTATTATTGAATTGACGGATGATAAAGGAGATGTTGTCAAAGCAAGTGAATATACCGAAGGCAAGACAGTTATCGAATTTAATAACCTCGAGCCGAGCATCTATATGATAAGAGCTATATATGATGACAATAAAAACAAAAAATGGGACACCGGAAGTTATCTAGAAAAAAAACAATCTGAAGAAATAATTTACCACAAAATGGATGATGTTATAAGACCCAATTGGGATCCGAAGGAAACTTTTGACCTAAGTATTCCATATAACCCTGAAGTTGTCAAAAAGAAAAAACCTAAAGACACCGACAAGAAGAAAACCAAAACATCACCCTTTTAGATCGAAAGAATCCTGATCATTTAAAAAGTTGAATTTTTTTCTTGTCAAAAGTAATTCGGCTTTATTTAATTCGACAATAAAAACACCTTTGGTTTCTATTGGTTCCATCACGTAATCGCCTAAGAAATTTACAACTTGGGAATGTCCGTTGTGTTCAAACTTGTTGCCATCCTCTCCAACCCGATTGACGCCGATGACGTAACTCATGTTTTCTATGGCACGTGCTTTTAGCAAAGCATCCCAGGCTTTTATTCTTGTTTCCGGCCAATTGGCCACGTAAAGCAACAAATCGTATTCTTCAACATTTCTGGCAAAAACAGGAAAACGCAAATCGTAACAAATCAGCGGACAAATTTTCCAGCCTTTGTATTCGACGATTAATTTTTCTTTTCCCGAAGTATAAACTTTGTCTTCTCCGGCAAGCGTAAAAGTGTGTCGCTTGTCATACGTCTGTATTTCGCCTGACGGAAAAACAAACACCAACCGATTGTAAAAATTACCGTTTTCGCTGATAACCAAACTTCCGGTAATGGCAGCGTTTTTGGTTTCTGCCAAATCTTTTAACCAAGCAATGGTTTCTCCTTTCATCGTTTCGGCTACAGTATTCGGGTTCATAGTAAATCCCGAAGTAAACATTTCGGGAAGCACGATTAAATCAACCTTCTCAGAAATGGCGTTGATTTTTTCTCCGAGTTTTTTTCTATTTTTTTCTGGATTTTCCCAAGATAATGACGATTGGATGAGTGCTATTTTCATTTGGAATAATTTGCTGTTTTACAAAGATACGCAAAGAAAAAAAGTGATTCACAAAGGTTATAAAAACAAAAAAACGTCCCAATTGCTTGGGACGTTTTTACTTTTGCTTTTTGGCGAATGCCTAAAAAACTATTATTTCAAACTTGCAGACAGATATTCTCTATTCATACGAGCGATGTTTTCAAGGGAAATTCCTTTAGGACATTCGATTTCGCAAGCTCCGGTATTGGTACAGTTACCAAAACCTTCTTCGTCCATTTGACGAACCATGTTCAAAACACGGGCTGTAGCTTCTACTCTTCCTTGTGGCAACAAAGCATATTGCGATACTTTGGCTCCAACGAACAACATAGCAGAACCATTTTTACAAGTTGCCACACAAGCACCACAACCAATACAAGCCGCTGCTTCAAAAGCTTTGTCTGCATCGTCTTTTGGAACTGGAGTTGCATTTGCATCAATAGTGTTTCCAGAAGTATTTACAGAAACGAATCCTCCCGCTTGCTGAATTCTGTCAAAAGAAGTTCTATCTACAATCAAATCTTTGATTACAGGAAAAGCGGCAGAACGCCATGGCTCGATAACGATTGTATCACCGTCATTAAACATTCTCATGTGCAACTGACAAGTTGTGATTCCTGTATCTGGTCCGTGTGCACGTCCGTTGATGTACAAAGAACACATTCCGCAAATTCCTTCGCGACAATCGTGGTCAAAAGCAACTGGTTCTTTTCTTTCGTTTACTAATTGTTCGTTCAATTGGTCTAACATTTCCAAAAACGAACTTGCCGTAGAAACATCATTTAATTTGTATGTTTCCATTTTCCCTTTCTCTTTGGAATTCTTTTGACGCCAAATTTGAAGGGTTATATTGATATTTTTTGCTGCGCTCATTACTTCTAGTTTTTTTGAAATTTTTCAGCATCTTCAAAACAAAGATCGCTTTTTAATTGAATAATTTTAGAAGATTTTTCTTTTTTCAAATCTTCATATTTAGCTAATCCCTTACTAATGTTTTCTGCTTTGTTATCTGCGTCAGGATTAGCAGGATCATATACAGTTGCACTACTATTTTGTATTTTTCTTGCAAATAAATTTTTATGACTCTTTTCCTTTGGATCTAATTGATTCAATGAAACTCCAGCAACAAAAGCTCCCATTTGACCTTCGGCATTTAAAACATAAACTTTGTTTGGCAATAAATTCGCCTCTACATAATCTCTGTTTTCAGAAACTGCCCAAAACAAATGGTCTCCAGGTTCGCATTCTGTCAACACATAACTGTCACTCGTAAGAACACCTAAAAATTTATTGTCTAAATACGCTCTAAAATTGACAAGTGCTCCAGCTCCCGATTTTACAATATAAACCAGACATTTGCCTTCATTTGGTTTCTGAAAAGGCTGAACACCTGACTTCAAATTATTCTGAGCAAATAGATTAACAGTAAATAATAATAGAAGAAATACTATTGATTTTTTCATACTATCTTATTTATAATTTCTAGCCGCTATTTTAATAAACTCGTATTTCAATTCTTCTTTGTGAAGTACTTCGTCTTTGATGTTGTATCCTTTGTATTCCCAAGCACCTACAAATTTGAAGTTTTCGTCATCACGTAAGGTTTCACCTTCTGCGTCTTGATATTCTTCACGGAAATGACCACCACAAGATTCTTTACGCTGCAAAGCATCCATAGCCATTAATTGTCCTAATTCGATGAAATCGGCAACACGAAGTGCTTTTTCCAATTCAGGATTCAATTCATCTGAACTTCCTGGAACGTAAACATCTTTGAAAAATTCTTCTTTTAAAGCTGCAATTTCTTCGATAGCTTCTGTTAATCCTTTCTCATTACGACCCATTCCAACTTTATTCCACATAATATGACCTAAACGTTTGTGGAAATGATCCACCGTTTTTGATCCATTATTAGACAAGAATTTATCGATAGTATCTTTAACATTTTTCTCTGCCGCAACGAATTCAGGTAAATCAGTAGAGATTTTTCCGGTACGAATATCATCAGCCAAATAATCAGAAACAGTATAAGGCAATACGAAATAACCATCGGCCAAACCTTGCATCAAAGCCGAAGCTCCCAAACGGTTCGCTCCGTGATCAGAGAAGTTTGCTTCTCCTGCAACGAAACAACCTGGAATAGTAGATTGTAAGTTATAATCAACCCAAACTCCACCCATTGTGTAGTGAACTGCAGGATAAATTTTCATCGGAGTTTCATAAGGATTCTCATCCGTGATTTTTTGGTACATAGTAAACAAGTTACCATATTTTTCTTCCAACCATTTTTTTCCTAATGTAAGAATTTCTTCTTGAGAAGGATTATGATTTCCTTTGGCATAAGCTGTTTGTCTTCCTTTGGATTGAACCTCTGTAGCAAAATCCAAATAAACTCCTTCATTGGTATCATTAGCCTCAATTCCGCGACCTTCGTCACAAACTTCTTTTCCAGCTCTTGAAGCCACATCACGAGGAACTAAGTTACCAAATGCAGGATATTTTCTTTCTAAGTAGTAATCTCTATCTTCTTCAGCAATTTGTGTTGGTTTCAATTTACCTGCACGAATTGCTTCAGCATCTTCTTTTTTCTTTGGAACCCAAATACGTCCAGAGTTTCTTAACGACTCAGACATCAATGTCAATTTAGACTGATTCGTTCCGTGAACCGGAATACAAGTTGGGTGAATTTGTACGTAACAAGGATTTGCGAACAAAGCCCCTTGTTTGTGGATTTTCCAACCAGCAGTCACATTCGATCCCATTGCATTTGTAGAAAGGAAATAAACATTTCCGTATCCTCCAGTTGCAATAATTACAGCGTGAGCTGAATGTCTTTCTAATTCTCCTGTAATCAAATTACGAGCAATGATTCCACGAGCTTTACCGTTAACTTTTACCAATTCCAACATTTCGTGACGGTTGTACATATCTACACGACCCAAACCAATTTGTCTTGATAAAGCTGAATAAGCTCCTAATAATAATTGTTGTCCTGTTTGTCCAGCAGCGTAAAAAGTACGTTGTACTTGTGTTCCTCCAAAAGAACGGTTGTCCAACATTCCGCCATAATCACGGGCAAAAGGAACACCTTGAGCCACACATTGGTCAATGATGTTTCCGGAAACTTCTGCTAAACGGTGAACGTTTGCTTCTCGCGCTCTATAATCTCCTCCTTTGATAGTATCATAAAACAAACGGAAAGTACTATCCCCGTCATTTTGATAATTTTTTGCAGCGTTGATACCCCCTTGTGCAGCAATTGAGTGTGCACGACGAGGAGAATCTTGGTAACAAAATGCTTTTACATTATAACCCATTTCTGCAAAAGAAGCCGCAGCCGAAGCACCAGCCAATCCTGTTCCTACTACGATAATATCTATTTTAGGTCTGTTGTTTGGAGCAACAAGCCTTAAGTGGTCTTTATAATCAGTCCATTTTTGTGAAATGTGACCTTCTGGTATTTTAGAATCTAGTTTCATATGTCAATATATATTTTTTTATCGGTCAAATGTCATTCGCATCGTCATTGGTTTTATTCAACCAATGTTAATGCTCATTCCATTATAGATTGATATTAATTATTAATAAAATGATGAAATAACGCAATGAAAATAAATCCAACAGGAACTACTATTGCAAATGCATAACAGATTTTGTGCAATGACTTCCCAATTTTATTGTCAAATCCTACAGATTGCAAAGAAGAAGTAAATCCATGCCAAAGGTGTAATCCTAATAATATAAAGGCAACGCTGTACAATCCTGTACGCACTGGGCTTTCAAACTTAGCTACCAATTCAGGATAATATCTTGTTTCGTCAATTATATTTGACTCTACATATTTGTAAACCATTTCATGAACCCAAAAATCATAAAAATGAAGACCTAAGAATGCCAACACTACTAATCCGGAAATAATCATGTTTCTGGATGCCCATGAAGCATTTGCCGCTCCGTCATATTTTACGTAAGCAACCGGTCTCGCTTTTTTGTTTTTTAATTCTAGAACGAATCCCATAACAAAGTGAAAAACCACACCCGCAACCAAAATAGGCTGCATAACAAATTGAATTAAAGGGTTATAACCCATAAAATGTGACATAGCATTGAACGAATCTTTACTAAAAACCGAAACGAAATTAATAAAGAAATGCAGCGCTAGAAACATAATCAAAAAAAGTCCTGAAAGTGCCATAGCCACTTTTTTGGCTATAGAAGACTTCAATATTGCAGATTTTGCCATAATAATATAAATAATTTATTTTTAAAAAGTCGAACAAATTTATAGTAATTAAGAAAGAATAACAACCAAATATCGAATTTTACTGCGCTATTTATAATCATTTTAAAGTACGTAAAAGATACTTATTGAATACTTACAAAAATACGTAGTTTTGTTTTTTTTATAACATTCTGAAATCGATTGCGATAATAAAAAGTTTTATTCCAAAAATTTAGAAAATCAAACTTGGAAGTTTAAATAAAATAAGCATTAAAACTACAGACTGCTTTATATTTAATTGGCAAAGGCAAAAAAAACTAACAATTTATTAACCCAGAAGCAATTTTATAGATTAATCCCTAAAAATTGAAAGAGAACTATTATATAGTTCACAAAAAATTGTATTTACACCAAAGCAATTTTAACTTTGCTACTTTAAATTTTATTCATGAAAACTGGAATTGACGCTATTGCATTTGATGTTGCTAAATTACATTTACCTATAAAAACATTGGCTGTAGCTAGAAACATAGAACCCGAAAAACTTGAAAAGGGACTGGGTTTATTAAAAATGACTTTGCCTGACGCACACCAAGATACTGTTGTTTTTGGTGCCAATGCCTTGACAAAATTAATCCAAGACAACGATATTAACTTAGGTGAAATTGCCCGTATATATGTAGGAACCGAAAGTGGTATCGATAGCTCGAAACCCATAAGTTCCTACCTTATTTCTTTAATGGAACAAAAATTTGGCGAGAATGTTTTGTCTGAATGTGATGTCGTGGATTTCACTTTTGCTTGTATCGGAGCAGTTGACGCTCTTCAAAACTGTTTGGATTTTGTTCAACTTAACCCAACAAAAAAAGCAATTGTTGTCGCCACCGATTTTGCAAAATACGATTTGAATTCAACTGGAGAATACACTCAAGGCGCTGGAGCAGTCGCTATGTTGGTTACATCAAATCCAAAAATAATCAGTTTTGAAAATCAATGGGGCGTAAGTACAAAAGGTGTTTTTGATTTCTTTAAACCGTTCAGAACCATTTCGAAACAGGAAATCACCGGAAACGCAAATAACGAATCTTGGTTTGATAATTTGGAGACCGAAATTGAAATCCACAAAGACCAACCGGTTTTTGACGGTCAATATTCGAATCAATGTTATATGGATAGAACCCGTGAGGCTTATTTTTCATTCAAAAAACAAAAAAATACAACAGAAACCCTTTACAACAATTGGAAAAGCATTGTAATGCATTTGCCTTATGCTTTCCAGGGTCGAAGAATGTTGTCTGAAATTTATGCTCTGGATGCAGCAACTCCAATTATTTCTGGCGATGAAAACGCTGCAGAATACCAAAACAAACTGAAAGAAATCAGTAAATCTGACGATTACAAAACATTTGTTTCCGAAAAATTACAGCCTGCTGAATTAGCTTCTTCTTTAATCGGTAATTTGTATACCGGCTCCATTTTTATGGGATTGCTGTCTACTTTGGCTCATTTTTATGATTCCAAAAAAGAAATTACAAACGAAAAATTCGGTTTTCTAGCTTATGGAAGTGGATCGAAATCCAAGGTTTTTGAAGGAACCATCCAGCCGGATTGGAAATCTTCGATAAGCAATGTTTCTCTTTTTGAAACACTGGAAAAAAGTTTTGAAATCGATTTTGAAACTTATGAAAAACTACACAAAAAAGAACAGAAACAAAGCATACAAGATCCTAAAAACGAATGGATTCTAGACCGAATTGAAACTAAAATCCCAACTTTAATCGGTGCACGATATTATAAATGGATTGATTAAAGTATATGTCCAAAAGCACAAAAAGTTTTTTGCGCTTTATTCATTAAACCATTAAGAAATTAAGATTCATTAAGCTTAATGAAACTTCATTCCTTAATGGTTTTTTTTGGATGTTTCCTAAAAAGCAAAAATGTTCTTCCTTAGCCCCGATTGAAGTGAAAATCCTTTTTATCTCGTCTTTTGGGACGAGATAAAAAGATTGCAACGAAAAGCGGGAACAATGTCTCGGAAAATTCCAAATCTTTCTGCTCCAAAAAAAATAATACTACTTCGGTTCTTAAAAAAAACTATACAAATACCAATTTCATTTTGAAAGTTACTATTTTTGAGGATTCAACATTCAAAATAGCATTAAAATGAAATTGCCACAATTTCAAAACATGAAATCCAATAAAAAATGGCAATAACATATATGACCGCTGACAAATAAATTTTACATATATGAAATATCATCAAATTGACCGTACTCTTTTCATAAAAAACAGAGCAAAATTCATGGCTCAAATGAAGCCTAATAGTGTAGCCGTATTTAATTCTAATGATATTTACCCCGTTTCTGCCGACAGTACTTTGCCATTTGCGCAACATCGAGATATTTTCTATTTATCGGGTGTTGATCAGGAAGAAAGTATATTATTGCTTTTTCCCGATGCTCCTTACGAGAACCAAAGAGAAATGTTGTTCCTGAAAGAAACCAGCGAACATATTGCTATTTGGGAAGGTGAAAAATTGACTAAAGAGCGTGCTTTTGAAGTTTCTGGAATCAGAACCGTATATTGGTTACAGGATTTTGAGAAAGTCTTAAACGAAATGATGACGTATGCAGACACTATGTACATCAATACCAACGAGCATTATCGCGCTGCCGTTGAAACCGAAACCCGTGAAGCTCGTTTTGTAAAATGGTGGAAAGCTAAATATCCTGCGCATCAAGTTGCCAAAAGCAACCCAATATTACAGCGTTTGCGTTCAGTCAAAGAATCTGAAGAAATAGATTTAATTCAAAATGCCTGTAATATAACCGAAAAAGGTTTCCGAAGATTACTGTCATTTGTAAAACCAAACGTAACCGAATACGAAATCGAAGCCGAATTGATTCACGAATTCATTCGTAACCGATCCAAAGGTTTTGCCTACACTCCAATTATTGCTTCGGGGAATAATGCGAATGTGTTGCATTATATTGAAAACAACCAACAATGCAAAGCAGGCGATTTGATTTTATTGGACGTTGCTGCCGAATATGCCAATTATTCCAGTGATTTAACGAGAACAATTCCTGTTTCCGGACGCTTTTCTGACAGACAAAAAGCGGTTTACAACGCTGTTTTGAGAGTCAAAAATGAGGCTACCAAAATGCTTACGCCAGGAACGCTATGGAAACAATACCATGTGGAAGTGGGTAAAATTATGACTTCGGAATTGCTTGGTTTGGGACTAATTGACAAAGCTGATGTTCAGAACGAAAACCCGGAATGGCCTGCCTACAAAAAATATTTTATGCACGGAACTTCGCATCACATGGGCTTGGACACACACGATTACGGATTATTGCACGAACCAATGAAAGCCAATATGGTTTTCACCGTTGAGCCTGGAATTTATATCCCTGCCGAAGGTTTCGGAATTCGTCTTGAAGACAATGTTGTTGTTCAGGAAAAAGGAGAACCTTTCAACTTAATGCGAAACATTCCGATTGAAGTGGATGAAATTGAGAGTTTAATGAATTCTTAATTTAGAAAAAGAGTATAGATAAAAGATAATAGACGGCTTGCGGTAATGTTGTTAAGTCAATTATTTCACGCAGATTTCGCAGATTTTCGCAGAAAAAAAAGAGTAAAAATCTGCCGAATCTGCGAAATCTGCGTGCTCTTTTTTATTTCCCGTTTAACTTAACGAAATTGGGTTTGCGGTAATGTGAGCCGTTTTTTTTATTCCCTTTAAAATAAAAAATAATCCTTGGCTGTAACATTCCAAATCATCACCCGACTTATTTAAAAACTTAAAACACTAGAAATCATGCAAGCACACGAAATAGATTATCAGATTTTTGGCGAAGAAATGCAGTATGTCGAAATAGAACTTGACCCACAGGAAATTGTGATTGCAGAAGCGGGCAGTTTTATGATGATGGAAAATAACATCCAGATGGAAACCATTTTTGGTGACGGTTCACAACAATCGGGTTCGGGTTTGTTTGGCAAACTTTTGAATGCAGGAAAAAGAGTTCTTACCGGCGAAAGTCTTTTTATGACCGCATTCCTGAACCAAGGAAATACCAAAAGTAAAGTTTCGTTTGCTTCTCCCTATCCGGGAAAGATTCTCCCAATTGATTTAACGCAATTTCAAGGTAAATTTATCTGCCAAAAAAGTTCATTTTTATGCGCTGCCAAAGGTGTTTCTGTTGGTATTGAATTTTCCCAAAAATTGGGTCGCGGTCTCTTTGGCGGAGAAGGTTTTATTATGCAAAAAATTGAAGGCGACGGAATGGCTTTTGTGCATTCGGGAGGAACTATGGCCAAAAAAGAATTGGCGCACGGCGAAGTACTGAAAGTCGATACTGGTTGCATAATTGGTTTTACCAAAGATGTCGATTATGATATTGAATTTATTGGCGGAATTAAAAACTCTCTTTTTGGAGGCGAAGGATTATTTTACGCAACCTTACGCGGCCCCGGAACAGTTTACATTCAGTCATTGCCTTTCTCTAGATTGGCGGACAGAATCATTGCATCGGCACCAAAATCAGGAGGAAACAGCCGTGACGAAGGAAGCTTGCTTGGCGGAATTGGAAATCTTTTAGACGGTGATAATCGTTTTTAATTTTTTTTAGAAATAAATAATACTAACGGCTTTCAGGAATGGGAGCCGTTTTTTGTTTTAATGGAATCTGTATTTGTGGTAATTCTTTACAAAGAGTTTTATTAACGATTTTTTCTCTCATCAAAGCTTTTTTATTAAAATGTCGAGAAATATTCTGAATGATTTCAGTATAATTATCTCTAATTACTTTACCATTCTCATCTTTTGTTTCGTGATAAAATACTTTTATAGAACGACAGTTATTATGTTCAAAAATAGTATTCAACAAAGTTCTATCTGACAAACCACAAGAATGTCCCATAATATAAACTTGAAATTTTTCACTATCTATAAAATCTAAAAGATATTTATAATTTGAATTTTGTGAATACTGAAATGACTTAAAATTTCTTAAATATTCATTATCATCTAAATTTTCAATTATCTTGTAATCATCATCCATTTCATCTCCAAAACCAAAATTAATTTTATTATTATTATCGTTCAATCTTCCGTGAATTTGAATATTCTCAACTATTCCAAAAAAACGATCTTGTCTGTCCGCTTTTGCATAATTTAAATATCTATCAATTGTTTTTGTATAATTAAAATTCAAGAAATAAGTAGTTATGCTTTTCCCTTTTTCCAAATCCATATCATATTTCTTTTGAAACTTTTCTAATGTTTCACGATCTTGACTTGGAAATTCTAAATAATAGTCATGTGTTCTTCTATCAAGTTTAAACAAATCAGAAATTGGCTTTAATCCTTTTCCATCAAAATTTATTTTCTCTTTAAGATATTTTTCTAATCTATCTTTAACTTGATCAAACTCAATATTAAGTTTGATCATTTTTTCTTTTCTTGAAATTTCAAATTCGTCTTTATCTAGCAAAACACTTGTAGGTTTCAAATCAACAATCCTTTTCAATTGCCTATAATATTCATTTTCAATATCTACCCAATTTTGAATTGCTTTTTGATTGATTAATCTAAAAAAACTATTCTTATAATTAAGAATATGCCTTCTAGGATATCTTCCATTCAGAGAATTATTACCATATTCACGATAAATTTCAGCTTCAGAAAATTTTATTTCTTCATCATACTGCATAATAAAATTTGCTAATCCCTCTAAATTTTTAACCCCATCCAATTTAAATTTAAAATGAATATTTTCAAACGAAATAAACTCATCATCGTGACTTTCGTCTGTTACACTTTCCCAATAATCATCAATAAAATGTTTATATGATGTAGGCAATCCATGAGCCAAATCAAAACCGTTTCCAATAATTACAAGTCTATTCATATTTTATAAAATGCTTTCCTCAAATGTAGTATTTAGGAATTTAAAAATTTAATTTTGCATTTGTAAACTATCAACATAATCCGCACTATTTTGGAAACACTTCTCTACAAAAACACCCAAATTTCGTATTCTGATACTGGAAAAGGTACAGCCGTAGTCCTGCTTCACGGTTTTTTGGAAAACAAAACGATGTGGGATTTTTATGTTTCTGAATTAAGTAAAAAGAACCGAATCATAACCATCGATTTATTGGGGCATGGCGAAACCGAAAGTTTGGGATATATCCAAACCATGGAAGAAAACGCAGATGTGGTTCACGAAGTTTTGTCCAAATTACGAATTCGAAAAGCGATTTTGGTTGGACACTCAATGGGCGGTTATGTTTCTTTGGCTTTCGCCGAATTGTATCCGGAAAAAATGAAAGGATTGGTATTACTCAACTCCACTTCCAAAGAAGACAGTCCCGAAAGAAAGAAAAACAGAGACCGCGCCATCAAAGCAGTCAAGAAAGATTACGAAACTTTCATCCGACTGTCAATTGCCAATTTGTTCAGCGAAGAAAACCGTGAAATCCTAATCAATGAAATCGAAGCGGTAAAAATTCAAGCTTTGAAAACACCCTTGCAAGGTATCGTTGCCTCACTCGAAGGAATGAAAATTAGAAAAGACCGGGAATTTCTATTGCACACAACAACCTTCCCAAAATTATTGATTGTTGGAAAAAAAGATCCTGTTCTTAATTACGAGGAAAATCTCGAGCAAATAAAAAACACCAATGTTGAGTTAGTCACTTTCCCAGATGGGCATATGAGTTCTATAGAAAACAAAGAGGAATTACTTAAAGTTTTATCAGATTTCTTTAAAAGAATTTAATAAATATCTTAGATTATTTTCTCCTCAAAATCTTTTGTTTCATCCAATATTACATTCAATAACAAAACGATTTGTTCCAAATAATTAGATTGAATTTCACTATCAATAATTGCAATGCTTTCTTTTTCTTCTTTAAAATTAAAAGGTAAAAATCCAGATCTTAAATTTTTGAAAGAAATAATTCCAGCCTCGATAGGTTTCCCGTTTGCTTCTTTCTCATACATATAGGCATACGCCAAAACCTGAATGATTTTGTCATTCTTTATATCCTCCGTCAATCCCTTCCAAGATTTAAGAGTAACATTGGCTTTTTCAACTTTACCCGTTTTGTAATCTATAATTCTGATAATTCCGTTTCGTTCCTCAATTCTGTCTACATTTCCTTTAATTAAAACCGGAAATGGCAAACTAGAATGTTCAAGCTTTCTTTCAAAAGTCTTTTCAAGTTCCAAAATTTTTATAGCATCTCCATTTTTAATGCTTTCCAATTCTACTTTCAGAAAATTGGAAACATTACGTTTTGCCACTTCAAAAGCCAATAAATTACGACCTTTTTTTATTTCCCCTTCTTTGTAAACCAATTTGAATTGAACTAAAACTTCGGAATCAATTTTGTTGATACAATTTTGAATATCTGTTTCTGAAATGAATTTACCAACAAAAGGCTCATACAAAACCCGCAAAGTTTCATGGATAATTGTTCCCAAAGTATTCAATGCAATATTTTCTTCTACTTCTTCGACTTCACTAATTCTTAAAATCTTTTGAAAATAAAACTGAATCGGATTTCGTATATAACTCGTCAATGCTGAAGGTGAAAATCCTTTTTCCGCAATTTCTTTCAAGCGTAACATTACCATCTCCGATTTTGGAATTTTCATAGGTTGATAGGCAGTTTCGGGCAAAACGGAATTGTAAATTTCATGAGTCAAAGTGTGATTCGGCTGTTTTTCTACTTCCAATTGGGTTATAAACCTACTTTTTTCACCAGCATCCAAACCTTCGCTTTCTGTATTATAAAGCAAATAAATATTTTTGGCGCGCTGCAACAAATGATAAAAATGATAGGTATAAATGGCGTCTTTCTCTTTGAAAGTTGGCAATCCCAATTCACGTTTCACATCATAGGGAATGAAAGAATTTTGAGATTTGCCCGCAGGAAATTTTCCTTCGTTCATGGAAGTGATAATCACGGTTTCAAAATCCAAAACCCTGCTTTCAAGCACACCCATAATTTGGAGTCCGCTCAAGGGTTCCCCCTCAAAAGAAACTTCTGCCAAGTCAATAACCTGTTTGTAAATCACATATAGAGTGTCAATTGAATCAATTGCTGTATGATACAAATAATAATTAATCAACTTGTTAATTACTTTGAAAATGGCATAAACAAAAGTTTTGGCTATTTTTTCTTCTTCATTTTCATTGCTTAAATTATTCTTAACCTCTAGCAACAAATTAGAGATTGTTTCTAAAACTGCAATCGAACCATCTTCCCATCTTTTGAATAACAGTAAAAATAAATCACTGGCATTTTCATTCAGCTCCAATAATTTAGCATGACTGATAAAAGTGTAATTGTTTTTATTAATAATTCCGACCAAAGCACCCGTATTTGCATAAGGTTCAATCAACGGATGAGTGAGAATGTCCAATACATCTTTATAATAAAAAACATAACTGTTATTACTTCTGGACAATGCATTGGTATGCATCTTAAACAATTTGGCAATCAAAATTTGAGCTGGATTGTTTTTACTGGAATATCCCATTGTGATATTCAAAGCCCCTACAGAATTCGGCAACGAATACAATAGCGGAATCAATAAATTTTCTTCTCCCAAAACAATTGCCACTTTGTCCAATGCGGCTGTTGGATTTTCCAAGTTTATTGTTTCAATAATACTTCCTGCGATTTTGGCCTGACCAATAGTCTTAGGAGTACCAATGACCTGAATGTTTTTGGTTTGAGAAAAATCATTCACAATCCATTCAAAAGGGTGCAATTTATAATGTTTCCAACTTTCTTTAAAACGACGTATAAACAATCCGGCGTCATGATATGGGTCATTAAGAAACACCTGATCAGCATCCCAATATATTTTAGCCTGATCTGATGCAATGAGATGTTGAATTATTTTTTCCTCAGAAGCATTCAAAGCATTAAACCCAGCAAAAACATATTGTTTTCTCAAAACCGATTTTGAAAAACTATCTATATTTTTAACAGCCTCTCTATAAATAAGTCCCTGATAACCGATTCCTTTCTTTAATAGATGATCATAAAGTGACTGGTAATATTTGGGTAATAACTTCCAAAAATCAATATAGTTTTCCAGTAACTGAGTTTTGTTTTCTACCTCAACACCCCACTTTTTAATATCTTCAATATCCTTCAAATAAGACAAAACATGATTTGAATCTAATAAATAACGATCAATTTCATTAAAATCCTGTAACAAGGTTTTTGCCCAATTGGCAAAAATCTCAAAAGACTGTTGTTGCTTTTTTTCTGTAATTGACAGATACACTTCATAAAACTCAAACAACAATTCAATTGGATCAACAGTTCTTATCCCTGCTATGTTTTGAACAAAATCTTCAATACTGATGATTTCTGGCGAAAACATATTTTCATCAGTTTGTTTTTTTAATGCTTCTATAAGAAATATTTTTGCCCTCTTGTTGGGCAAAACAACAATAGTATCAGCGATTTTATTAAAGTATTCTGTCTTTAAAACAGTTGCAATTTTGTCTAAAAAAGGTGTATTCGTCATTTTATAAATATAAAAAAAGCCATTCAATTAAGAATGGCTTTTTAAAATTATTTAGATAATTCGATTACAATTTACCTTCGTAAACAGAACCTATGTGTCTAATTTCAGTTCTTCTGTTAAGAGCTCTACCTTCTTTAGTTTTGTTAGTAGCTACTGGTTTAGATGAACCATAACCTGCAGAAGTTAAGTTAGCTGGATTAACACCTTTTTCGATCAATTTATCCATAACCACTTTAGCTCTAGCTTCAGAAAGTTTTTGGTTCAATTTAGCGCTACCTGTGTTATCAGTGTGACCTTCGATTGCAAATTTAGCGTTAGGGTAGTTTTTAAGAATTTCTTTAATTGCTTCTAATCTACCATCTGTAGCTCCTTTATCTGCAGTCTCAAGAACAGCTTTACCAGTTACGAAGTAAACAGCTCTAGCTTGTACTTTAAGATCTTGAATAACTTGCTCAGTTACTTCAGGACATCCTTTGTTGCTTGCTGGACCAGGTACAGTTGGACAAGCGTCATCTAAATCTGGCACACCATCTTTATCAGCATCTTTAATTGGACAACCACCGTTTGAAGCAGGACCAGCTTCGTTAGGACATTTGTCTGATGCATCAGTAACACCGTCACCGTCAGTATCAGGACAACCTTTGAATTGTTTCAAACCTTTAACGTCTGGGCAAGCATCATCTGGATCAGCTACACCGTCACCGTCTGTATCAGGACAACCTTGGTATTCTGCTGTTCCAGCAACATTAGGACATTTATCTTTTGAATCTTCGATTCCATCAGAATCAGAATCAGGACATCCGTTGAATTGTTTTAAACCAGCAACTTCTGGACAAGCATCGTCTTTGTCATATACTCCGTCTCCGTCAGTATCTTTAGCTCCAAACTTGAAAGTTAAACCTGCTGTCCATTGAGTATAAGAAGGTGCATCTGGAGTTTTTCCGTCAGCATATGTTCTGTCTCCGAATGATTTTTTGTAAGCAGTACCTAAATTAAGACCTACGTTTTCAGTAAACCAGATGTTTAATCCACCACCTAGGTTAACAGTTCCGTAGCTCTCGTCTCCTAGGAAAGTATACCCTCCACCAGCAGTTAACAAAGGCTCCCAAGTTTTAGACTTGATTAATTCCATAAAGCTGTAACTAGCGGTAAGATCGATTCCGTAGTACATTAAATCTCCAGGATTAACAGCTGCATAGTCTGGTTTGTCTGGAGTTTGCCCTTTAACAGGAATTACAAATTTATCAATTTGATTGATAGACCCTGTAAGTCCAACGATAAATCCACTTCCAACGTATCTATTTACACCTATATAAGAAACAGATGGAAGAATATTCCAGTTGTCACTCACTTTAAAAGGTTGGCTAAAATGATCCACGAAATCTGGACCAGCACTAGATCTGTAGTCAATCGCGTTTACTCCAAAACTGATCGCCCATTTATTGTTACTGTCTTGTGCTTGAGAACTTAACCCCATCACCATCGTTACAGCAACTAAAAGTTTGTTAAGATGTTTCATACTTGTTATTTTTAATTACAATTAGTTAATTTAAAACAAAAGTAGGACGATTTTCTGTAACAACAAAATAAAATGTTAAATAAAACGTCTCATGGATATAAATTTTAACAATTATATTACAGCAAGTCTTTTACCTACAGCCACAAACGCTTCAATTGCTTTATCCAAATGCTCTTTAGTATGAGCAGCAGATAACTGCACTCTGATCCTAGCTTTATCCCTTGGTACCACTGGAAAAAAGAAGCCAATAACATAAACTCCTTCTTTTAGTAATTCATTAGCCATCGTCTGTGCTAATTTTGCATCATATAACATTACTGGAACGATAGCCGAATCACCATCTACTATATCAAAGCCAGCATTTTTCATTCCTCCCTTAAAATAATTGGTATTCCATTCTAATTTATCTCTTAAAATAGTATCTTTTTCCAGCAATTCAAATACTTTAATTGATGCTCCAACAATTGCTGGCGCCAGTGAATTTGAAAACAAATAAGGTCTGGAACGCTGACGAAGTAATTCTATTATTTCTTTTTTGGCGGTTGTATAGCCTCCCATAGCACCACCCAAAGCTTTCCCCAATGTTCCTGTTATGATATCTACTCGACCCACGACACCTTTTGCCTCAAGAGTTCCCTTTCCTGTAGCTCCGATAAATCCTGCTGCATGACATTCATCTACCATGACCAAAGCATCATATTTGTCTGCCAAATCACATATTTTGTCTAATGGCGCCACAATTCCATCCATTGAAAAAACACCATCGGTAACAATTATTTTGAATCTTGCACCATTTTCATTGGCCTTAATCAACTGTTTCTCCAGATCTTCCATATTGCTATTCTCATAACGATAACGAGCCGCTTTACACAAACGAACTCCATCTATAATAGAAGCATGATTTAGACTATCCGAAATAATTGCGTCATTTTCTCCAAATAATGGTTCGAACACACCTCCATTAGCATCAAAAGCAGCCGCATATAATATAGTGTCTTCGGTTCCATAAAAGTCTGCTATCTTTTTCTCTAGTGTTTTATGAATATCCTGTGTCCCACAAATAAATCGCACCGATGACATTCCAAAACCATGGGTATCCATGGCATCTTTCGCAGCCTGAATCACTTCTGGGTGAGAAGACAGTCCCAAATAATTATTGGCACAAAAATTCAAAACTGTTTCTCCTGTAGAAACAGTAATTTCTGCCCCTTGAGAAGAAGTTATAATTCTTTCTTTTTTAAAAATTCCGCTTTCTTCAATAGAATGAAGCTCTGACTGCAAGTGTTGTTGTATTTTACCGTACATCTTATTACTGTTTTAATCTTAAACCAAACAGGGAATAAAACCTCTATTTGATAATTTTTATTTTTTTTTACAAATGTACCACACCGATTTCGGTTCCTATGTACACAAGTGCTTTTTTTACTACTTTGAAACCCATTTTCTCAATCGCCTCTGTATAATTTTCCAATTGATAATTATACTTTTGATTCGGAAGCCCTGTTTTATAATCCAATAAAAAAACTTCTTTTGCTTTATTGATAACTATTCTGTCTGGTTTAACGGTACTTCCCTCTTTTTGAATAATTGTTTTTTCATTTAAAACTTCATTTCCTTCGACAAAATAATCTGCTAAATTCGGATGATTTACTATTTCATTAATGGAATTATAAACGATATCTTTTTGAAGTATGGTAATCAATCCGTTTTCGATGGCTTTATTTATTGCCAATTCCACATCATTTTTTGTTGCCACAAATGAAAGTATTTCGTGTATCACATTACCAAATTCGATTGCTTCCAATTGATGCGTTCCCCACATCAAGGCTTCCTTTTGGGCAATTTTTATACTTTTGGGATTCAACATTTCTGAAACCACGGGAATATTTTTGGAAGTATCGATATGTTTCTCCTTTTTAGACAATTTTACTGAACTCCCAAATTCATGTTCTAATTTATTTTCATCATAAAGACCTTTGTGGTGTAAATATTTTATAAAAAACGAAGCCATATTGCTTGGATATTCTCCATCTTTTTTTGGTTTTATATTTTGTGAAATAACATACAATTGCTCTTCGGCTCTTGTTAATGCAACGTATAACACATTTATATTATCCAACAATTCTTCCTGCTTTTTTAAATTATAAACCGCCGAAGCTTCTTCTCCAAATTCTTCGATAGCACTACTATTATCTACAAGTACCTTTGGCATATCCAAATCTTTTTCTTCCGCATTGAGCCACAACTTATCTTTTGGTTTTCTGTTATAATCTTCTTCGGCAAAAGGCATGATTACAACTGGAAATTCCAACCCTTTTGATTTATGAATTGTCATGATTCGAACCGCATTTGTCCCTTCGGGCGAAGGAATACTAAATTTCTCCGAATTTTTATCCCAATAATTCAAAAAATCTGAAATTCCTGCTTGATTGCGAACATCCCGTTCCAAAACAATATCCAAAAAATATTGAACGTAAGCATTCCCCTCCCCCCGTCTCCTTGGGAGGTAGTTGGGGGGAGGAATTTTGAAACAATAATTTCGACCGCCTCGTACAGTGATTTTTTTCTAATATTTTGAAAAGAAAGTTCAACGTTACAGTTTTCAAGCCATTTTTCGAAAGCCCTTTCCTCTTTCAACTCCATCCCTTTGGCAATGAAATCGTGAACGGGTAATTCATTTTGCTTTTTTTGTGCCAAATATTGCAAAAAGTTGGCTTTTGACTCTAAATCCGAACTGTTCTTCAAATACTTTAATATATTGATAATCAATCGAACTTCAGTCGCATTCTGAATCATCAATGTTTCTGAGGACAAAAGCGGGATCCCTTGCTCTGTCATATAATTGGCAACTGCAATTCCCTGACTTCTTTTTCTGGTTAGAATCACAATGTCTTTGTATTCAAACCCTTCTTTTAGAACTTTTTGAATTGTATTTAATGTTGCCAAAACATACAAATCTGCTTTATCCAAAACCTCTTCGTCCTCTTCTGGATTTTCAATTTCGGACAAAAAAGAAATATTTACATAACCGCCTACTTTATCATTTATCTTTTGATGGCTATGATTTTCGTATAAATCTTTATAATCGGGATTACTGAATTCATTAGACAATAATTGAAAAAAATCATTATTGAACTCAATTACCTCCGAATAACTTCTATAATTTTTATCTAAATGTTCTAATTTTTTCTCAGGATTACTGAATGGATTTTGGTCTTTACTCAACTCAATAAACTGCTCCGCTTTTCCGCCACGCCAACGGTAAATAGACTGTTTTGGATCGCCAACAATCATCAAAGTTCCTTTTTGACCCGAATCATCCTGCCCCGCGAGCGCATTATCAATAAGCGGAATCAGGTTTTGCCATTGCATTTCGGAAGTGTCCTGAAATTCGTCTATAAAAAAGTGACGATACCGCTCACCCAATCGTTCATATATAAAAGGAGCGGGTTGATTTTGTATTTCGTTGTGAATAATCGCATTGAATTCGGAAATCGAAAGAACATTTTGCTCGCTTTGAATTTTGGCCAATTCATTGCTTACCGTATTTAATAATGATAACGGAGTGATATTTTTAAGGAACGCTTTATAAAAATTTCGTTTTTCAAAATTCTTGTAAATTCCCGAAAGAGTCTGCAGTAAAACTGGAATAATATTTTCTATTACCGCTCGGTCTTTTGCTGTTTTATTGATGGCTATGTCCTCAAACTCCCGAAACATTTTATTCTTGGAATTAAATTTTCCATCCACAATGCTTTGAAGATGGTTGGGAAAAGTTCCTCTTGAGAATGATTTTAAATCAATGCCATTTTTGTCAATTAATGACAACGATTCATTGGCGAGATTTGAATTTTCTTTTTCTAAATCTTTGCAAACCTGATCTAATTTTTCCTTTACGACTATAAAATCACTTATGGATTTATCTTGAAAATGAGTAATTTCATTTCGGTTGTTTTCATTGAGGACTAATTTTCCCGTTTCCAAAATCTCCCGCGAGATATCCCAAGATTTATCATCATCGGTTTTTTCCATCGTAAAATCGATGAGCAATTTGGTCAAGGTTTCATCTTCTCCGGCTTGCGCAATGATGGCATCAACCGCCTCGGTTAATAGGTTTTCGGTGTCCAAAGTCACTTCAAAAGTCATGGGCAATCCCAAATCGTGTGCAAAAGCACGAATTACTTTATGTGTAAATTTATCAATAGTCGATATGTCAAAAGCCGCATAATTATGAATAATATGCTTGATGATTTGCTGGGATTTTGTTTTAATCTGAATTATGGAAAGCCCAGTATCTACAGCCAAATCTTGCATCAAATCTGAAGCTTTTGCGTTTGGCTCGTCTTTGGTAAATTCTGATAAGCTGCCTACAATTCGGCTTTTCATTTCGTGCACCGCTTTGTTGGTAAATGTAATGGCCAATATATTGCGGTAAGCGTCGTTCTTGCTAGCCGTCAGAATTATTTTGAGGTATTCTTTTACAAGCGCGTAGGTTTTTCCGGAACCTGCAGAGGCATCATATATGGCAAAAGACGGTCTTTCCATTTGGATTTGGATTGTTGATTAATGATTATTGATAATGCACTAAAACTTCTTCAAAGCTCAAATGCCCTAGCCCCGATAGAAGCGACATCCTTTATGTTTTTTCTTTAAAAACATAAAGATATAGCGGATAGCGGGAAATAGCTCCTAATCATCAGGATTTACATAATCTGTATTGTTCTATAACTTTATTTGATAAAATTATAACAAAATAGAATTTTCTATTCCAAAGTTAAATGTTTAATTTTGAATAAAATATTTATAAATCATTTAACAACTACAATTATGGCTTTTGAATTACCACAATTACCTTATGCGTATGACGCATTAGAACCTCATATTGACGCTCGTACAATGGAAATTCACCATTCAAAGCATCACAATGCATATACTACAAATTTGAATGCGGCTATTACCGGAACTGATTTGGAAGGTAAATCAATTGAAGATATCTTGACAAACCTTGATAAAAATAACGCTGCTGTTCGTAACAATGGTGGTGGTTTTTACAATCACAACTTGTTTTGGACTGTTATGGCTCCAAATGCAGGTGGACTTCCAACTGGCGAATTGCTAGCTGCTATTGAAAGTGCATTTGGTTCTTTTGATGAATTTAAAGCAAGATTTGCTAAAGCTGGTGCTACACAATTTGGTTCTGGATGGGCTTGGTTATGTGTAAAAGACGGAAAGCTTGATGTTTGTGGAACTCCAAATCAAGACAACCCTTTGATGCCAGGAGTTGGTTGCGGAGGAACTCCAATTCTTGGAATGGATGTTTGGGAACACGCTTACTACTTGAACTATCAAAACAGAAGACCTGATTATATTGAGGCTTTCTTTAATGTGATTAACTGGGCAGAAGTTGCAAGACGTTTTGCGCTAGTGAAGTAAGAAAACAGAATAAAGAATATAGAGAATAGACGGATGAACTTATGTTTGTTCGTCTATTTTTTTATAAACCAACTTCAATCTTTTTCTCTTTTTTCTATGCTCTATTTTCTATCATCTTTTTTTGACTTTAAGCCAATAAAAAAGGTGAAATGTTACTTTCACCCTTTTTGCCCCAAATCTACCATAAATTTAACCTACTAAAAATTATGGTACTCAAATGTACTTTGAAATAAAGTAGTATGCCATTATTTTCGATGAATGTCTCAAATATTCGTTTAACAGTTAATTTCCTGGTTATAGACAAATTAACCTCAGTTTATTCCAATAAAAAAGGTGAAATGTTACTTTCACCCTTTTTGCCCCAAATCTACCATAAATTTAACCTACTAAAAATTATGGTAGTCAAATGTACTTTGAAATAAAGTAGTATGCCATTATTTTCGATGAATGTCGTAAATATTCGTTTAACAGTTAATTTTTTGATTATAAGATAATTAACCCCAATTTATTCCAATAAAAAAGGTGAAATGTTACTTTCACCCTTTTTGCCCCAAATCTACCATAAATTTAACCTACTAAAAATTATGGTAGTCAAATGTACTTTGAAATTAAGTAGTATACTATTATTTTCGATGAATGTCGTAAATACTCGTTTAACAGTTAATTTCCTTATTATAAGCAAATTATCTCGATTTATTCCAATAAAAAAGGTGAAATGTTACTTTCACCCTTTTTGCCCCAAATCTACCATAAACTTAACCTACTAAAATTATGGTAGAGCAAATATACATTGAACTGCCGTGTTTTTATAATAAAGTCGACAAAACACGCACAAAACCGTTAAACGGTAATTTTGTTAATATGCTCTTGCATCTTTTCCTTCATAGAAGTTCATAAATGCTCTGTTAACCACTCTATTTCCTCCATGAGTTGGGTAATTTCCTGTGAAATACCAATCTCCTAAATTTTTAGGACAAGCGATATGTAAATCTTCAACAGACTGGAAAATAATTTTTACTTCTGCTTTAATTTCAGATGAACTTAACATTTCGGCAATTTTATCCGAAATCTCCTGATCTGTAAAAGGCTCATAAATAGCAGTAACATAATTTACCACTTCGCTATCGATGAAATTTTCCTGGGCTTTACATTTGGTATAAACTTCATCAACAATATGATATAAGTTTCTTTCTCTCAACAATTCCAATGCCGCTCTAAAGGCAACAAGTCCTTCGAGTTTTGCCATGTCAATTCCGTAACAATCAGGAAAACGTATCTGTGGCGCAGAGGAAACAATTACTATTCTTTTTGGATTCAAACGATCCATCATTTTGATAATACTCATTTTAAGAGTTGTTCCCCTTACAATACTATCATCAATAATTACAAGATTATCTGTAGGTTTTATTACACCATAAGTCACATCATAAACGTGTGCCACCAAGTCATCTCTACTGCTATCTTCGGTAATAAATGTTCTAAGCTTAGCATCTTTAATGGCTACTTTTTCGGTTCTGATTTTTACAGAAAGTAATTTCTCCAAAGATTCTTCGTCTAAAGTATCTTTATTTTCAAGGATATAATTTTTCTTTCTTTGGTTTAAGAAATCCTGAGCCGCCTCTACCAATCCGTAAAAAGAAGTCTCTGCCGTATTTGGAATGTATGAAAAAACAGTATTGTCTGTATCACTATCGATAGATTTCAATACTGATGGCAAAATAAGTTTTCCTAAATTCTTTCTTTCCTGATAAATTTCGGCATCACTACCTCGTGAAAAATAAATACGTTCAAAAGAACATGCTTTTTTTACAGTTGGTTCCAAAATTTGGTTCATGGTAACTTTTCCGTTTTTCTTGATAATCAAGGCATTTCCTGGATCAATTTCCTGAACGCTTTCAAAAGGCACATTAAATACCGTTTGAATAACTGGTCGCTCCGAAGCCACAACTACCATTTCGTCATCCTGATAGAAATAGGCAGGACGAATTCCGGCTGGATCTCTAAAAACAAAAGCATCTCCATGTCCTAAAAGACCAGCCATAGCATATCCTCCATCGAGATTTTTGGCAGAACGCGCCAATATTTTTGCAATATCCAAACGCTCTGCAATTACCGGCGAAGCTTCTCTTTTGGAATACCCCTCAGCTTTACAATCCTGATATAATTGCATTACTTCTTTATCAAGGAAGTGACCAATTTTTTCCATTACGGTAACGGTATCAGCCATCTCTTTTGGGTGTTGTCCTAACTCAACCAAATTTTGAAAAAGTTCTTTAACATTCGTCATATTAAAATTCCCTGCCAAAATAAGGTTACGGTGCATCCAGTTACTTTGACGCAAAAAAGGATGTACGCTTTCGATACTATTTTTCCCAAAAGTCCCATAACGAACGTGACCTAAAAATAATTCTCCAACATACGGAATATTGGATTTCAATTGGGCAACATCATCAGCATACTCCGGATGGTCAACCATCACTTCGTTTATTCTTTCATTTATCTGTTTAAAAACATCCTGAATGGGCTGCGAATGATTGGAACGTACTCTACTGATGTATCTCTCACCGGGTTCCACATCCATCTTTATACTTGCAAAACCCGCACCATCCTGACCTCGATTGTGCTGTTTCTCCATCATCAGGTACATTTTTTGAATACCGTAAAAAGCTGTTCCGTACTTTTCTTTATAGTATTCAAGGGGTTTTAAAAGTCTAACTAAAGCTATTCCACATTCGTGTTTTAAAGCGTCGCTCATTGTTTGTATTGATTTGTAGTTATTGGTTTATTATGAATGTTTTAATCGTCTATCGCTTTTAAATACGATGCAAATTCGTACTCTTTCTTATAAATATTGACTGTCCTAATTAAAAAAAGCCTCATAAAGAGGCTTAAAAATATTATATTTCTATTTCAAACTGAGTCAGAGATTTAAACTGTTTCAATCTCTCGACCACTTCTTTTTTATCTAATTTAATCATTCGCTCGGTTCCAAATTTCTCAACACAGAAAGAAGCCAAATTAGAACCATGGATTATTGCATTTTTCATATTATCAAAAGAAACATTCTCACTTTGAGCAATAAATCCCGAAAAACCACCGGCAAAAGTATCTCCAGCTCCTGTTGGATCAAAAACTTCCTCTAGCGGTAACGCCGGCGCAAAGAAAACTTCCTCACCATGGAACAATAAAGCACCGTGTTCCCCTTTTTTGATTACAACATACTTTGGCCCCATTTGGTGAATTTTTGCTGCTGCCTTTACCAAAGAATATTCTCCTGAAAGCTGACGCGCTTCTTCGTCATTTATCGTGATAACATCTACTCTTTTGATAATTGCCAATAATTCTGGCAAAGCACAATCCATCCAAAAATTCATGGTATCAAGAACCACTAATTTTGGTTTGGTTTCCATTTGATCCAAAACACTGCTTTGTACCAATGGATGCAAATTACCCAACATCACAACTTCTGCATTCTTATAATCCTGAGGAACCTTTGGCTGAAAATCGGCCAAAACATTAAGTTCGGTAACCAAAGTATCTCTTGAATTCAAATCGTTGTGATACAATCCGCTCCAGAAAAAAGTTTTACCTCCTTTTACGATTTCAATACCCGAAATATCAATATTTCTATCCGTCAGTAATTTCAAATATTCTTCAGGAAAATCATCACCAACCACAGAAACTATAGCCGATTGCAAATTGAAAAAAGAAGCCGATATCCCTATATAAGTTGCCGCTCCTCCTAAAATTTTATCAGTTTTCCCAAAAGGAGTTTCAATTGCGTCGAAAGCTACTGTTCCAACAATCAATAATTTATTCATTATGTGCGTTTCGAATTAGGGCGCAAAGATAGTCTATAAGTTGCAATATTGCAATGGGTTGAATTGGCAATATTTTTACAAAAGTTTTCCCTCTTCTTTTTCGTAGAATTCGTCAACTGAAAGCTGTTTTTGCATAGAAGCCATAACTGCTAACGCATCGCATCTTTCATTTTGAGGATGGTTATTATGACCTTTTATCCATTTAAAACCAACTCGATGCTTTCTATAAATAAGCAAAAAACGTTTCCACAAATCGGGATTTTTTTTTCCGGCAAATCCTTTTTTTTCCCAACCAAAAACCCATTTTTTTTCAACAGCATCCACAACATATTTGGAATCTGAAACAACCAGAACAGTTGTATTCTCTTTTTTAAGCTTTTCCAAACCAACAATAACTGCCAACAACTCCATTCGATTATTTGTTGTATGCCGAAAA
This sequence comes from Flavobacterium gilvum, assembly GCF_001761465.1. Taxonomy (NCBI): domain Bacteria; kingdom Pseudomonadati; phylum Bacteroidota; class Flavobacteriia; order Flavobacteriales; family Flavobacteriaceae; genus Flavobacterium; species Flavobacterium gilvum. The sequence goes on from NZ_CP017479.1 coordinate 689,918, forward strand.
CCTTCATAAAATTCTTTTTTATATGGCTTGCCAACCCACTCCATAACGACTCCATATCCTCCATTTCCCGGATTCCCTTTGGCCGCACCATCTGTATATATATGTACGTCGTAATTCAAAATATGAAATTAGAAGTTAGAGATTCGACGTTGATGTCAAAAGATTTTCGATTACTGAAGGAAAATAACGTTGTTCCAATTCATGGATTTTTTCAGCCACAACTTCGGGAGTATCGGTCGATAAAACAACAACACTTTTTTGAAAAATGACTGCACCTTCATCATAGTTTTCATTAACATAATGAATTGTTATTCCGGTTTCTTTTTCCTTATTTTCAACTACGGCATTGTGAACATGCATTCCATACATTCCTTTTCCGCCAAATTTTGGCAACAAAGCAGGATGAATATTTATTATACGATTTGGATAACTTTCTATCAAATCTTGCGGACATTTTAACAAAAATCCTGCTAATACGATTAAATCAGGTTGAAACTTACTAACTTTTTGTAATAATTTTCCTGAATTTAATTCTTCTTTTGAAAAAATTTCGGTCGGAACATTCAATTTTTGAGCTTTTTCAAGAACACCTGCTTTCGAATTATTTGAAAAAACCGCCACTACGGTTCCGGTTGTATTTGTCCCAAAATATTCGATAATATTTTTAGCGTTAGTCCCCGATCCCGAAGCAAATATCAGTATTCTTTTCATAATTCTCTTTTTATTTTAATGCAAAAAAAAGAATAAAAAACGAAATTAAATAAGTTTCAGAAATCTTTGTTGAAATAAATTTTATAAATTAGTACACACATTTATTCACTAAATTGTTGTTTTAAAATAAAGTTGTTTTATTTTTGCCAACAAATTAAATTCTAAAATTAAAAGATTATGTCAGACATTGCATCAAGAGTAAAAGCGATTATCGTAGACAAATTAGGTGTTGACGAAAACGAAGTTGTAACAGAAGCAAGCTTCACTAATGATTTGGGAGCTGACTCATTAGACACTGTTGAGCTTATTATGGAATTCGAAAAAGAATTTGATATCCAAATTCCAGACGATCAAGCAGAAAACATCGCTACTGTAGGGCAGGCTATCTCTTATATCGAGGAAGCTAAAAAATAATAATAACACACCCGATTTCTAAAATTTATAATTTTCATGAATCGGGTGTTATTATTTGATTAAATTAACTATTCGATTGAAATTCAATCAAATTATATTTATATAATAATACCCATGTCTCTTTAATAGTATTGAAAGCATGGGCTTTATTTGTTAAAAGATAACAAAAATAAAAACGTTATGGCTTTAAGAAGAGTTGTTGTAACAGGCCTTGGTGCTCTCACTCCTATTGGTAATAATATTGAGGAATTTTGGAATGGTCTAATCAATGGTGTTAGTGGAGCTGCTCCTATAACTTATTATGACGCTTCAAAATTCAGAACTCAATTTGCCTGTGAAGTAAAAAACTTCAATGTTGAAGAATTTATAGACAGAAAAGAGGCGAGAAAAATGGACCGTTATGCACAATACGCTATAGTTGCATCTGATGAAGCTATAAAGGATGCCGGTTTCGATTTTGACTCATTAGACAAAGACAGAGTAGGTGTTATTTGGGGGTCTGGTATTGGCGGATTAGAAACTTTCCAGATTGAGGTTCTTAATTATGCAGCCGGTGACGGTACTCCAAAATTCAACCCTTTCTTTATACCAAAAATGATTGCAGATATTGCAGGTGGTCATATCTCAATGAAATATGGACTTAGAGGTCCAAATTTCACGACCGTTTCTGCCTGTGCATCATCAACTAATGCTATTATTGATGCTTTCAATTACATTCGATTAGGTCATGCCGATGCGATTGTAACAGGCGGTTCAGAAGCTGCTGTAACAATTGCAGGAATGGGTGGTTTTAATGCCATGCATGCCTTATCAACCAGAAATGACGACCCAAAAACAGCTTCAAGACCTATGGACAAAGACAGAGATGGATTTGTACTTGGTGAAGGAGCCGGAGCGTTGATTCTAGAAGAATATGAACATGCTGTAGCCCGTGGCGCAAAAATATACTGCGAAATTGGTGGAGGCGGAATGTCTGCTGATGCTTATCACATCACTGCACCACATCCTGAAGGATTAGGAGCCAAAAATGTAATGATAAATTGCTTAAGAGATGCAGGTTTGGAACCAACAGATGTTGATGGCGTAAATATGCACGGAACTTCAACTCCTTTAGGTGATATTGGAGAATCAAAAGCAATCCTGCAAGTTTTTGGTGAACATGCCTACACCATGAACCTGAATTCAACAAAATCGATGACAGGTCATTTATTGGGAGCCACAGGAGCTATTGAAGCTATATCTTGTATTCTTTCGATAAAACATGGCATCGTTCCTCCTACAATCAATCATTTTACAGATGATGAAAACATTGACCCAAAATTAAACTTTACTTTCAACGTAGCTCAAAAAAGAGAAATGAACGTTGTCATGAGTAATACTTTTGGTTTTGGCGGTCATAATGCTTGCGTTTTAGTAAAAAAATTAGATTATAAAGCATAAATGCGTTTTCTTAGAAAAATATTCTCAAAATCCCGTTCTCTAGAAGACGGGATTTTTTTTGATACTATTCAGCCAATTCTTGGTTTTGAACCTGCTACATTGGAATTTTACAAAAAAGCGTTTACACATCGCTCGTCCAATCGTATCGACTTAAAAGGAAATCCCATCAATTACGAAAGGCTTGAGTTTTTGGGTGATGCTATGCTCAGCTCGGTAATTGCCGCCTATTTGTTTAATGAAGCTCCTCTTGGTGACGAAGGTTATTTGACCAAAATGCGTTCCAAAATAGTAAGTAGGGAACATTTAAATGAATTGGGTAAAGATTTGAATCTGATACAATTTGTTGAGAGCAAAGTACCCGTTCACCATTTTGGCGAAAACATCCACGGTAACATATTCGAGTCTTTGATAGGAGCTATCTATCTGGACAAAGGGTACGAATATTGCGAAAAATTCATTCGAAAAAGAGTAATAATTCCTTATGTTGACATTGCCCGACTGGAAGGAAAAGTGATTAGTTACAAAAGCCTTGTTATAGAATGGTGTCAAAAAGAAAAAAAACAATTTCACTATGACATTTTTGAAGACAATGCTTTTGATGGCCAACGCTTATTTGGAGTAAAACTCAGCATTGACGATAAAGTAGTTGCAAAAGCGAGGGCTACCTCAAAAAAGAAAGCAGAAGAAAAAGCTTCCCAGCGTGCCTATTTTGCTTTCCAAGAAAAAATTGAAAGAAAATAACTATTCCAATTATCAATGCTACATCGTTTTCGTTAATAAAATATCATATTCTTAGTCTATAAGCGTTCTTTTGCTAAAATAGAAATACTATATTTACATCTTATTTTTTTAATGAAATGGCAATTCATAAACTGGTTTTTGACGATTTTGACGAAATTGATTACAGCCTTATTGCTATTCACACTTCATTAGAAGATTATAGATTGGCTTATTTTATAAATCAAAAACTTCATGTAAATCTGAATAAATCTATAAAAGAAATTCAAATTACAATTAAAGAAGGAGAAGCTCATTTTTCACGATTCCATTATTATGAAAAGAAAAAAGAGATTTCCTGGGATTTGATTCAAAATAAAAATGAGGTCATCAATCAACAAAAAGATGAAAATCAGGGCTTATTTTCAAATATTGGCATGGAAGTTGTAAAGAAGGTCTTCATGCTTCCTGAATTTAAAAAAGCTGATTATTTTCTAAAAATAGAAAATAGTGAAGGAAGTCTTAATCTTTTGGAGATAACCAATTTATTGAATACAATAGACAATGTAGCAACCGCCTATATTGTTGACACAGATAATATAAGATCTAAAAACAATTTAATTTTTTAAAAGAAATGCTTACAAACAAAAAAACCAAAATTGTAGCCACACTTGGGCCTGCATGTAGTACGAGAGAAATCATCAAAGATATGATCGAGGCAGGTGTAAATGTATTTAGAGTAAATTTTTCGCATGCTGATTACGAAGACGTAAAAAATAAAATCAACATTATACGCAGTATAAACGAAGAATTTGGATACACTACTGGAATACTTGGAGATTTACAAGGACCTAAACTACGTGTTGGAGTAATGGAAGACGGAGTTGTTGTAAATGACGGTGATTTGATCACTTTCACAACTGCTGAAGATATAATTGGTACTTCTAAAAAAGTATTCATGAAATACCAAAACTTCCCGAATGATGTTAATCCCGGTGAAAGAATCTTATTGGACGACGGTAAACTAATTTTTGAAATCGTTGAAACCGATAAAAACTCTGAAGTTGTGGCTCGTGTAATTCAGGGTGGAGAATTAAAATCTAAAAAAGGGGTAAATTTACCAAACACCAAAATTTCCCTGCCTGCAATGACAGAAAAAGACGTTGCAGATGCCATTTTTGCAATTGAACAAAAACTGGACTGGATTGCTCTTTCGTTTGTAAAAACCCCAAGAGACTTACAGGATTTACAGGAATTAATTGCCAAACATTCTGAGCATAAAATTCCAATTATAGCCAAAATCGAAATGCCTGAGGCACTAGAAAACATGGACAGAATTGTTGCTTATTGTGACGCTTTGATGGTTGCCAGAGGAGATTTGGGAGTTGAACTTCCTGCCCACGAAGTACCATTGGTTCAAAAAGAATTGATCCGCAGAGCCAAAACGGCAAGAATACCAGTAATTGTTGCTACACAAATGATGGAAACAATGATTACAAGTTTGACTCCAACCCGTGCAGAAGTAAATGACGTTGCCAACTCGGTAATGGATGGTGCTGATGCAGTAATGCTTTCTGGAGAAACAGCTACTGGAAATTATCCAGTGCAGGTAATTCAAAAAATGACTCAAATCCTAGAAGCTGTTGAAGATTCACCACTTATCCAGGTACCTCAAAACTCTCCTCAAGTAAGAACAAGTCGTTTTATCACTAAAACCGTATGTCAACACGCTGCGATTATGGCCAATGCCATTAAAGCAAAAGCAATTTGTACTTTGACAAACAGTGGTTATACTGCATTCCAAATTTCGGCATGGAGACCTTCAGCTCATATTTTGGTTTTCACTTCAAATAAAAGAATTTTGACTCAACTAAACTTATTGTGGGGTGTAAAATCATTCTTTTATGAAAAATCAGTTAGCACAGACGAAACTGTTACCGATGTGAACAATATTGTAAAAGAAAAAGGATTCGTTAAAAAAGGTGATTTCTTGATTAACCTAGCCGCAATGCCAATTATTGACAAAGGAATGGTAAATACACTAAGAGTTTCTGAAATAGACTAAACTTTTAGTCCATCAAAATATAACACCGTCTTGCTTCTCATCATAGATTCGAGACGGTTTTTTGTTTCTACTAGCAATATTTTTTTACCAAAAACAAACACAACCTGTTGATTTAAAAAGTTTTAAGTTGTATTTTTGAAAATACAGCCCAAGATTTATTTTTTTCAAACCGTACAAAATACCTTTTTACATTCGTTAAAAAGGGATTTTTTTTAAATCAAAAAATAGATTTCGTCAAAACAATCCGAAAAACAAAACTCTAATTTTTATATAAAAAATGAAGCACTTACTTTATACAGCACTGTTCTTTTTTGGAGTTATGCAATATGCCAATTCACAACAACTAAAATCTCCCAACGGAAAACTTGCAATGGAATTTGCGTTGCAAAACGACGGAACTCCAAGCTACACCTTAAACTACAAGGGCAAAACAGTTATAAAACCAAGTAAGTTGGGACTTGAACTCAAAAACGACAAAAAATCATTGTTGAATGATTTTGCCATAATTGACAGCAAAATGACTTCTTTTGACGAAACATGGAAACCAGTTTGGGGTGAAGTAGAAAGCATCAGAAACCAATACAACGAACTAGCTGTTACATTAAACCAAAAAGAAACAAACAGACAGATCATCATTCGCTTCCGATTGTTTAATGACGGTCTTGGTTTTCGATACGAATTCCCTGCACAGAAAAACTTGGTTTATTTTGTTATAAAAGAAGAAAGAACCCAATTTGCAATGACAGGCGACCACACCGCTTATTGGATTCCTGGCGATTATGACACGCAAGAATACGATTATACCATTTCAAAATTATCAGAGATAAGAGGATTAACAGAAAAAGCAAAAACGGCCAACTTATCGCAAACTTCTTTTTCTCCAACCGGAGTACAAACGTCCCTTATGCTGAAAACAAATGAGGGGATTTACATCAACTTGCACGAAGCGGCATTGATTAATTATTCCTGTATGCATCTGAATTTGGATGACAAAAACATGGTATTCGAATCTTGGTTGACACCTGACGAAAAAGGAGTTAAAGGGTACATTCAGGCTCCTACACAATCTCCTTGGAGAACGATTATTGTAAGTGATGATGCCAGAGAAATTTTGGCTTCAAAGTTAACTTTAAACTTAAATGATCCCTGTAAAATTGAAGATACTTCTTGGATTAAACCTGTAAAATATGTCGGAGTTTGGTGGGAAATGATTTCCGGAAAAAGTACTTGGTCTTATACCGATGAATTCCCTGCGGTGCAGCTTGGCGTAACCGATTATTCCAAAGCAAAACCCAACAGCACGCATGGCGCCAATAATGACAACGTAAAAAGATATATTGATTTTGCTGCCGCAAATGGTTTTGACGCCGTATTGGTTGAAGGTTGGAATGAAGGTTGGGAGGACTGGTTTGGGCATTACAAAGATTACGTTTTCGATTTTGTGACTCCTTACCCTGATTTTGATGTAAAAGCGATTCACGAATATGCAAAATCCAAAGGTATAAAAATGATTATGCATCACGAAACTTCTGGTGGTGTACGCAATTATGAACGTCACATGGACAAAGCTTACCAGTTCATGAAAGACAATGGATATGACGCCGTAAAAAGTGGTTATGTTGGTGATATAATATCTAATGGTGATAATCATTACAATCAATATATGATTAATCATTATCAATATGCAATAGAAAAAGCAGCCGATTATAAAATTATGGTCAATGCCCATGAAGCGGTTCGTCCAACAGGTATTTGCAGAACCTATCCAAATTTAATCGGAAACGAATCGGCCAGAGGGACGGAATATCAGGCTTTTGGCGGATCAAAACCAAACCATGTTACATTGTTACCTTTCACCCGATTAATAGGTGGTCCAATGGATTATACTCCCGGAATTTTTGAAATGGATTTAAGCAAATTCAGTCCAAGCAATAAATCGCACGTTAACAGTACCATTGCAAATCAATTAGCATTGTATGTGACGCTTTACAGTCCACTACAAATGGCTGCCGATTTCCCGGAACACTACAACAAGTTCCCAGATGCTTTCCAATTTATCAAAGACGTAGCGGTAGATTGGAGCGAAAGCAACTATCTGGAAGCGGAACCTGGTCAATATATTACTGTTGCAAGAAAAGCAAAAGGTACAAATAACTGGTTTGTTGGTAATGTGAATGGATATGAACCGCGTACTTCGAACATTAATTTTTCTTTCCTGGAAAAAGGAAAAAAATACACCGCTACCATTTATGCCGATGCAAAAGATGCTGATTACAAAACAAATCCGCAGGCTTATGTCATCAGAAAAATACAGGTAACCAACACCTCCAAATTTTCCCAATTGAGCGTTCCGGGAGGAGGTTATGCGATAAGTATTATTGAAAATAAAAAATAAGAACCCTCATAAATCAAGATTCGTTTTTAAACACAAATTCCACAGATTTTCATAAATTAAGATTTATGAAAATCTGTGGAATCTGTGTTTTACATTTATTTTTCTGCAAAAATCTTAATGTCATCAACCATAAAAGCGCCATTTAAAGTTTTGTCTTTTCCGGAACCAATGTATTTGAAGGCAATGTTAATATTTCCTGAATAAGGGGACAAATCAATTCCACCTGAACTAATAAACTCACGTGCAGGCGTGGACAGGGACGGAACTTTTGCTTTTAATTTTGTCCATTTTGCCTTAGAAATATTTGAACCGTCAAAATTGGTGGAGACATATACTTCCAATGTATTGAGTGGAGAATCAATTTTCAGGTCATGCTGTGCGCATCTAAAAGATAATATAGCATTTTTATAATCTTTCAAATTAATTTTTGGAGAAACCAGCCAAGCTACGTTTTCAGCCGCAGTGGTACTGGTCGTGTTAAACTCGGCGTAACCATTACCTCCGTAGACAATGCTTTTCCATAACTTAGTCGCTTTTTCAACAATATTGCTCCAACCGGGCAATGCAAAATTTACATTGTTTTTTACCGCTTGAAAATCTTCTGCAAAAAAGGGAACATTCCTATTTCCGGTCATGACAATATCTTTTTCGGATCGAACCATCAATTGATAATCGGAACCAAATTTTGACAAAATCCCGCGAATATTACCGCTTCCCTCCGGCACCAGATGATAAGAAAAGTCGGCATAACTGCTTGTTCTAAAAACAATCTGATTCCCTGTTTTGTCCCGTAAATTCCAGTTTGTAGCGCCACCAACATTATTGGTTTCTTCAAAATAATGAAAACCTAATGCAGCTTCAGTAAACTCTACATCTTTCAGTTCAATCAAAGTGTTAAGCTTAGAGTCATTCAAAGCTTCTTCGATTGTCACATACTCGACCAATTTGCTCTCATCAATCACGGTACAAGAAGCATTCAAAACTTTTTTATAATCGTTCTGAGAAATACGCCCAACGCCTGCTTCGTTTTTTGCATTGGCATAAATATCACCAATACGCATTCCGCCAAAATAAATATCCGTGTAAAGGTTTTTCATTTTGATATACACTTTATTGCCCAATCTAAAATCAATATATGAATTTGACGCATCGACAGGAACACTAAAACCTACAGCCGGACTTGTGGGAGTTGACAATGTTTGAAACGAAATAGTCTTAAAAAAATTCCCTCCCTCATCACTGGAGACAACATAGGCTTCGATGATATCATCATACTTATACTGCGTTACAACAGAGTTTGCACTGGCCTGAACTTCTTGAACCGTACGATTTACCGTCAAATCGGGTTGATTGCAGGATAATTTTGGCACAATAAATTCTTCTTTGGCACAACTCCCAAAAACAACCGCGATTCCCAAAAAAACAATGTAGAATTTCACACTCATATTCTTGTGTTTAAAGTTTATAAATTGAGGTACAGGTTTACAAAATAAGTCCTCCCGTATCCGTAAAAATATTTGTTACCAAAATTGGGCGTTCCGCTGGAAACATCCTGATTAAGCTGTCTGAAATTGGCATTTCTGGCCTGCTCATAGCCACCTGTTTTATACATTAAATCCAGAACATTGTTTACTGTTGCAAAAAGCCCAACATTCTTTCCCCTTATTTTCCACGACTTTCCTCCCGAAATGTTTAACAAAATAATCGGTTCAAATTCTTCTTGTTTCAATAATTCTTTGGCTCTTTCCTCTGTAACTTCGGGAAAATTAAAGCCGCTGGCAGGATTTTTATAAAATGTGGCCGTCCTAGAAATAGGGGAAACATCTATAAAAGTTTTAGCCAAATAATTAATATTGGCACCGATCCACCAATATTTGGGGTCTCTATATTCAATTCCCAAAGCCAATGCCTGTTGTGGCATTCCTGCCTGGTGATAATTTTTTAAAGACGATGTTCCAAAATCAAATACTGGATTGGGGTTTTCCGGGGTCGCTTGGGCATCATTGGTTATGATGACATTGGGGTTGCTGTCGAACGTAAACTCACCGTAAAAAGCCGAAAAATTAGTCATCCAAGTTGGACTCAATTGGTATTGAAAACTGAACTCTGTACCCAAATTTTTCTTATCCAAATGCGTTAATGTCTGGCTCACAAATGCATCAGTATTTGCATATCCCGCTCCATCATCAAAAATTCCTTCGGCATAAAAGAAAGATGTTTGTGTGACATTTTCTATTTTGGCATAAAAAAGTGTCAAGCGCGTTTGCCATTTTGGAGTCCTGTAAAAATAACTCGCATCCAAACTGCTAATGTTTTCACTTTGCAAACCTGAAACAACCGAATTGTTTAATCTAGCATTAGGAAAAGTATTCCTGATTGTAGGGGCTTTCGAAAGATAAGCACCATTAAAATTAACTTGTTGCCTGCCCGAAATTTTGAAAAGAATTCCACCTTTAAAACCAAAATTCTCGAACCGTACTTTCTCACTTTTCCCAAAAGAATTGGTTGGATAAATTCCGTTTTGATATAATCCTTCCCTTTGATAATTAGTGCTCACAAAATTTTGACCCAGATAAAAATCGACTTTATCATACGTGAATTTAAAATTGGTGAAGAAGTTTAACTCATTTGCCACATAATTAAAATTATAACCATAGATATCCCCCTCAACAACCCGTCTGTCAGGATGATTCAAATCTGATTGTGCCTGGTTACCATCGTAAAAAACATCAATATCCTCAAAATACAAACCGCCCAATAAATCTTTTAATTGTTGGTAATTATGAGATTTTAGCTGTCTATAAAAACCTCCAGCAGTCAGGAAAAGATTATCATTAATTTGTGTATTAAAAGTTGAAGTTGCCGTTATTGTCTTATCATCTGTGTGGTCTTCATACAAAACATAACTACTTTTGTCGGGAGCATAAACCGTAATTCTTCCGTTGGAATCCAAAACCGGAGATTGATTCGCGTAATACAAGGAATTCCAATCGATTTGATTATTGGCCAAAAATGACTCCTTATTTTTTTCTGCATTCTCATAATCAGGAGTAAATTCTCCCGAAAATTCTCCATTGTCCTTTGCATACATCGAACTGTAGTAACTCGGCATTTTCTTGTAATAGGTTGGATCTGGACTATTGGCATTTTGGTAATCAATATTACTGTTGGTGATTTTTCCAAATTGATAAGTCAAACTTGAATTCAGTGTTGAATCATCGCCATTAGTCCAAAAATGATTCAACATCAGGATGGGCTCTTCAATTGTTTTTATTCTGGCATTTCGCTTTTTACCATCCTGCCAACCCCAATATGAATTGTATCTTTCATTTGTCAATTCAGTAACTTCGGCAGTATTTGGAGAATTTTTGGCTCTGGAATTGGGCGTGTAGAATCCGGAAAAATTCAGGAAGTTTTGATCATTTATTTTCTTTTCTATACTAATAAAACCCGCCAAAGCTTTATAGTTTGTCCCTTCAAAATAGGCTTCGGTTGCCCAACGCGTTCCCGCCGAAATAACAAATGCCCAACCATTATTGTTCATTCCAGAAGCATAGGTTCCCACCATGCGCCAATCATAATTAGTATTGGTTCCCGAAAAAGACAAAGTCGAACCAGGCCTGTAAATTGATGCACGTGTATTGATTTCCTGCGTTCCCAAAATGCCTCCAAACGCATAATCCGAAGGAAAAGACCCTACAGTAAATTCCTGATTACGAACCACATTATTCAATCCGCCCCAATCGCCCCATTGTGGCCTTCCGTCATAGAGTTTGTTCATTGTAACTCCATTAATCATTGTCGTTGCATATTGGCTGTCCAACCCACGAATCCTAAATCGTGCTTGCCCCCAATTAAAGGCGGATGCCTGCTGAAAAGCATCGCGTGAGGATTGCAAAAGTCCAGAAGTACTTTCGGAACCACTGTTATCATCACTCAAATCACTTTCAAGCAAAGTGATTACACCTGTTTGCTGCTCCGAAATTTGATTGTCTTCCATTGGAATTGTACTCAAATCCAACATTTTATCTTGGGCAACAACAACCGGAAGTATCACATCCTTAAACCCCTGACTTTTTAAAAGCAATAATTGTTTACCGGGCGGAACGGCATAAAAGCTAAAAACACCATCATTGGTCGTGAATTGCATCGACTGAGTATTTGCAATCGTAACCACGACATTTTCTAATGGTTTTTGCGTTTTAGCATCAATAATTTTCCCCTTAAATCCTGTAGGTTTTTGAGCGAAACCAAAAGATATTGTCAATAAAAAAAATGTTCCTAACCAAAATTTCCCCATACCCGTTTATAAACAAATGAATAAGTTGCATACAAACACAACTCATCCAAAAAAATTAGATTCGTTTTAAAAAAGGATTAAAATATTTTTTAGGAAAAAGATGAGAACACCTAAATCAAATGTGGTATTAAGAATTTCAATTCAATATTTTCTGGCATTGAATTGAAATCCTCAATACAAAGTTAGGAAAAAAACTACTATATTTTTATAAAAAAGAAATATTTTCTTATTTTTTTATTCGATAGCTTTTATTCGGGTAACCATAAAAGCAATAAAAAAGCCAAAAATGCCAATAAACGCAAACGAAAATCGTAAGCTAAAAAGTTCGGCAATATGACCAATAACAGGCGGTCCCATCAAAAAACCAAGGAAACTAACACTGGAAACAGCTGTCAGTGCTTCGCCCGTTGGAATCGTTGGATGCTTACCGGCAATACTGTAAAGAGTTGGTATAACGGTAGAAACGCCTAATCCCACAATCATAAAAGCAATTGTGCACGGAATGATATACGGAAAAATTACTGCCATAAACAAGCCGCATGAAATCATAATACCGCTGATTTGCATAACTTTTTTCCGTCCAAAATTATTGATTAGTCGATCTCCTAAAAATCGTCCGCTGGCCATCATTATCATAAAAGATGTATATCCCACAACAATTAAAGAGCCAGGGGCTTTGACAATATCTTTAAAATACACGCCACTCCAATCGAACATAATTCCTTCGCTGGCCATGCTGCAAAAACCAATAACTCCCAATAAAATCAATGATTTATCGGGTTTTCTAAATCTTTTTTTCTTTCCTGGTCGAACAACTTCTTTGGCTTTAATCAAATATTTAAAATTGATTAAAATTAATAATGCCACTACAGAAGCAACAATCACAAAATGCGAGTACGTCCCAATTTTTAAAGCCAACATTCCAAGACCTACCAAAGCTCCTGTAAATCCGGCCAAACTCCACATTCCGTGAAACGAAGTCATGATGTTTCTTCTAAAAAGGCCTTCGGTATAAACACCTTGAGTATTTACCGATATATTGGTTAAGTTACCAGAAATTCCAAAAGAAACCAATCCAAGAGCTAACTGCCATGCATTTTGTGCCAATCCCATATTGGTCAAACTAAAAGCATACATCAAAATAGCAAAAGGAAGGGTTCGATGACTCCCAAAACGGGTCACTAATTTTCCTGAAAAAAACATCATCGTCAACTGACCCACCGGCAAAGCAAATAATATTGTTCCCAGCTGACCATCGGTTAAATGCAATGCAGACTTAATAGTAGGTATACGGCTTGCCCAACTGGAAAAGCACAATCCCATGCCAAAATAAAATGCCGAAACCGCCCAACGAATCCTATACAAATAGGATTCCTTGACATCCCGATACGTTTTTTTGTATTTGCCTTTTGCCTTATATCTACCAATAAAATTAAAATACTGCAAAGCCCTGTTTTTTAAAATTGAATCTGCAAAACTACAAAATCAATATGTTTCTGCTTTGGTGTTTTTTTAAAACAGCGCAAATACAACGTTATTGTTTATAAGTCGATTACTTTCTTTTCTTGACTACTCTGAAAAGCTGACTCGATGATACGCATCACATTTACACCGTCTTGTGCCGTTACTGGCTCAGGCAAATTGTTGATTATTGACTGATATACTCCATCAAAATAATCGTAATAATTCCCTTGAAGCGTAAGTACTTTATCTTTTATGACTTTACCATTTATTTCGGTATGCAAAAGTCCTTCATTTCCTTCCTGTTCAGTTCCCCAAGTCTTTAAATTTGGTTTTTTGCCCAATTTCAGTTCGTCTTCCTGCACATCACCTCTGGATTTCAAAAAAGAACCTTTTTTGCCATGCACTACATAAGAAGGATTTGATTCCCTAACAAAATAACCCGCTTTCAAACGCACTCTAAAATCTGGATAATACAACAAAAGATCCATATAATCATTCACTAATGAATGTTCTCTCGTGATGCGGATGTCGGCAGAGACAGCATTTGGTAAACCAAACAAATACAAAGCTTGGTCTATTAAATGCGGTCCTAAATCTTTCACTATTCCTGATCCCGAATTAACTGTTTCCTTATGCACTTTTGGGCTCAAAACTGGATTGTATCGATCAAAATGAAACTCGGCTTCTACAATTTCGCCCAAAGCTTTTTCGTCCAGTATTTTTTTTACCGTTTTGAGATCACTGTCCCATCTTCTATTTTGAAAAACAGCCAATTTCAATCCTTTTTCTTTTGCCAAATAAGCTAATTCTTCGGCCTCTGCTACATTTGCAGTAAACGCTTTTTCTACAATAGCATGTTTTCCGGCAAGCAACACTTTTTTGGCATATTCAAAATGAGAATCTATCGGTGTGTTTACAATAACCAAATCAACAGATTCATCTTCTAAAATAGATTCTAAACTAGGATAACTTATAACGTTTGGAAAGTCTTCCTGGATCAATTTTTTGCTTCTTTCCCAAGAACCCAGAAGTTCAAAACCAGGATGAAGTTCGAGAAATGGAGCATGAAAAACTTTTCCAGACATCCCGTATGATAATAGTGCTGTTTTTATTTTTTGCATTTGCATTTATATTTAAAAGGAGGCACAAATTTCAAGAATTTCAATGAATTAATTGATGATTAATCCGGATTATTTACCGCTCACAAAAGTGCCTGCCCTTTCAAAATTTCAGCTTATCAAACAAATCTTTCGAATTTTATGACCATAATAATTTTGTTAACTCTAAAAAGTTTAAACCAAATTCTGTTTATTCCACAAGTCAAAGTACTTCCCTTTTTGTTTTAGCAAATCTGAATGATTCCTACATCCAAAAGTGATACTAAAGTTCAAAAATTGATTTATTCATTCTATAATTTACAGTTTATATATACCAGCATAATAATCATCTATTATCTTTTTTGCTTTTTCGCAGTCATCTTCTTTAACTTTCAATTTTACAGCATTTACATCACCAATTAAAACTCCCCATGGGTTAAATACAGACATTAATGAGGCGTCTTCAAAAACCTGAATAGAGAAACTTTCCAATAAATTTTTTAAAATCAATGATTCATCTTTTCCCCCACTATAAACTCCTATCCTTTTCTTTTGTTCAATCATTATTTAAAATTTAAATTGATTATTAAATACATCACAAATCAGGTAATAAACACCTTTTCCATTTTTTATCAAAGACCGATTCCGAGTGATAACAAAGAACAAATCATATTTTGATTTTCCATCTCTTTATTATTACTGTTTATTTTGGTAAAATCACTTTCAGTCTCAAAACCGATTCCAAGATTAAAATCTTCTGCCAAAATGAATTTAATACCAAGATGACCAGATATTCCAAAATTCCAATTGCCGTTTTTATCAACAAAAACATTGTCAACAGTTACCATTTCCTGTTTAAACAAATAATTACTATAAAGTCCTACGCCTAATTCCAAAAAAGTAGTTCTATTTTGTGTGTCGTCTTTGGTGATTACAAAATCCGTCTTTAAATGCAGTGGAATATGTAAGTACGAATTTTTTAAACTTGTTGTATTTCCTTCAATAGTTTTATTACCATCAAACTCCAAAAAACCTAATCCTGTTGACAGATTAAATTTTCTATTCATTTTGAAAGAAAGTAGAACATCTCCCCCGTTTACAAATCCATTAAGAGGTACATTTCCTGATTCTTTAAAAGTAGCAAACCCCATTTTGGGAACAATTGTCAGTTCTAAATTATTTGATTTTTCATAAAAAGACGGCTGTCTTTGACCAAACACTATTCCTGATGCAATTACAAATAATAACAAGTAGTAGTATTTCATAGATTCAACTTTAATTAACTGATTTTAAGATCACAACCCAACGCAAAGAATTATGAATCTCACAATAATACAGCTTAAATAGTTATAATAATGTAGTGTAATCTCCTTAAAAAAAGTAGTACTAATTTTACTAAACACTTTTGTTGCATAAAATTCTATTAAAAAGAATGGTTTAAACAAAACTCGAGAATCTTTGATTTCGTTTCTCAGTATATAAAACTAACACATTGAATTAATTAACAAACATTTAGAAGGATACTAAAAAATATAGCGTAAATAATAAAATAGAAAATAGTACTTTTGTCCGTCATTAAAGAACCGAAATTAAAAAATGGAAATAGTTATCAAGCTTTCTCAATTTTTATTGAGCTTATCATTACTTATTATACTTCACGAATTAGGACATTTTCTTCCTGCCAAAGCATTCAAAACCAGAGTCGAAAAATTTTATTTGTTTTTTGACGTAAAATATTCCCTTCTAAAAAAGAAAATTGGTGAAACCGAATACGGAATTGGTTGGTTACCTCTAGGCGGTTATGTGAAAATATCCGGAATGATTGACGAGAGTATGGACAAAGAACAAATGGCTTTACCTCCACAGCCTTGGGAATTTAGATCGAAACCAGCTTGGCAACGCTTGATTATCATGTTGGGTGGTGTTACAGTAAACTTTATTCTTGCTTTCATCATATATATTGGTATGGCATATGCTTACGGAGACTCTTATATCTCAAACACTGATTTGAAAGATGGTATTTTGATAGAAAATCAGGCGATGATAAATGCCGGATTTAAATCGGGTGACAAAATCGTAGCTGTTGACGGAGAAAAAATAATCCGTTTCGACAACGAAATAAACTCCAAAATTATTTTGGCAAAAGAAGTGGTTATCGAAAGAAACGGTAGTCAACAAACCATCAAAATGCCAAATGATTTTGTGGATCAATTATCAAAATTTGAAAAAGTACCATTGGCAGCAATAAGAATTCCGTTTGCAATTACGGAAGTTCCCGCAGAATCTTTGAACAAAGAACTTAAAGCAAAAGATATCATTGTATCCTTGAACGGGCAAAAAACAAGATATCTGGACGAAGTAAAATCTGTATTAGAAAAAAATAAAAACAAAACCATTCCTGCTATTGTTTTACGTGACCAAAAAGAAATCCCTGTTAATGTAATTGTTTCTAATGTTGGAAAAATGGGAGTTTCTATAGGTGGTTTAAGTCTTGAAACACTTGAAAAATTAGGTTATTATAAAATCACACATCAAAATTACAGTTTCATAGAGTCGATTCCTTTTGGGATAGAAAAAGGAAAAGATCAATTGGTTGGATATGGAAAACAATTAAAAATGATTTTCAATCCAGAGACCAAAGCATACAAACAAGTAGGCGGTTTTCACGCTATTTACAATATTTTCCCTAGTTCTTGGAGCTGGGAAGTTTTCTGGAGCATTACGGCAATATTGTCAATCATGCTTGGAGTTATGAACTTATTGCCTATTCCGGCACTCGATGGCGGTCATGTAATGTTTTTATTGTATGAAATCGTAAGTGGAAAAAAACCAAGCGATAAATTCCTTGAAAACGCCCAAATGGTTGGTTTTGTACTCCTTATCTCATTGCTTTTGTTTGCTAATGGAAACGACATTTACAAAGCAATTATGGGTAAATAAAAATAGTTGTAAAAAAGAGTGAAAATATTTTTGTCAAAGCAAAAATTCGACTATATTTGCACTCGCTAAAAAGAACAGCAACTTCCTCCTTAGCTCAGTTGGTTAGAGCATCTGACTGTTAATCAGAGGGTCCTTGGTTCGAGCCCAAGAGGGGGAGCAACTTTTTAGCAAACATATTTACCTTTAAGGTGATTCCTCCTTAGCTCAGTTGGTTAGAGCATCTGACTGTTAATCAGAGGGTCCTTGGTTCGAGCCCAAGAGGGGGAGCTAAATTGGAAAAGTCATTCTTCGGAGTGACTTTTTTTATTTCCATATCTTCGGAATCCCCGCAAACACTGGACAAAACATCCACTACCTCATTACGAGAATTGGTTCGAAAACCCTCTTTTTCTATAATTAAATTTTCGGGATAAATTATCCTCAAAAAACTCGCTTTTCCCTCGCCAGACAAGTGGTTGAACACATTTTCCAAGTCACATAATAATTCTACCGCTTTGTTAATGTATTTCCATGAATCATCCTTTGCAACTGATAGTGACAACAATTGATTTTCACATTGTTTCCTTTTAGAAAAATACCTGCTCACTACCTTATCAAATTGATCTTTATCAATCAAATTACTCATTAATTTATCCTCTGCACTCTCAATCAAATAATCAATTGATTTTAACTCTTGTTCAAATCTTACCGCCTCTTTTTTTACCCTCTCCACGTCTTCTTTCAAATAATCTCTTAAAACAGACTTGTAAAGACTTCCCATGCCTTTATTAAAAGATATACCCCTAATCAATTCTAAAAGCTTAGAATGCACATCATCTCTTTTATATCTTACTCCACATTTTGATTTGCAGTGATAATAAAAATAATACCCTCCATTACCCAATGATTTACTACCTGTTATCTGTTTGCCACATTTTGGACAAATAAGATTCTTTTTTATTGGAAAATCGTCATTTATCAAGGATGGTAATTTTGCATTTCGTTTGCGTCCAGAAAGAATATCCTGAACTTTATTAAAAAGCTTTTCTTTTACAATAGGTTCATGAAGACCTACAACAATTTGCTCTTCTTCCTTTTTATACTCCTTAATCAAAATGCAACCTTTATAAACCACATTACGCAGCATATTATAAAACTGTTGCTTTTCAAGTTTACAGCTATAATTTAATTTCAACCTCTTTCTAATTACATCTACGGATTCAATCCCTTTTGCAACTTCTTCAAATGCTTTTTTAACTATTAAAGCATCCTCATTAAACATCAGAGAGGCTTTCCCATCAATCCTGTAGCCTTTATATCCGTACGGAGCTCTATTAACGAAACAACCCTCTTTTTGAGCCTTTCTCATACAATCCCTAGTCCTTGCCGAATTCTTATCATTTTCAACTTCGGGGATAGCTAAATACATTGCCAAAACAAGTTTATTGTCCGGTACAGTCAAATCCAATGGTTGTTCTATGGAATTTACCTGGATTCCAAAATCATTTAATTTTCTAATGACAGTTAATGCATTTTCAGAATTTCTAGAGAATCTATCCCATTTGGTAAAAATTACTAAATCAACAATTTTCTTATTCAATTTAACATACTCAAATAATTTCAGCCATTCTGGACGATTAAATGTTTTAGCCGAATAATCATCTTGAAAATGATTACTCACTTTATATCCCTTTATTTCACAATATTTCCTCAAGCTCTCTTCTTGGTGTCTTAAACTAAATCCCAATTGAGCTTGTTCATCCGTACTTACTCTTGTGTATATAACTACATTCATTTAATTTGTTTTTTTTCGTGTTTTCTACGTTTTGATATTAATCTAGGTTTCTGCCCTTCATTGCTTTTCATTAAATAATTAGAAACCGTCAAACCTGCCAGTTTTCTTAAAAACTCCAAAATTGATCCTGCTTGGTCAAGTGTTACATCTAAATTCTCCTTTTTTAAGATTTTTACAGCTTGTTCAGCCGTTAATCTCCCTCTTTCATTCCCGTCATCTTTTCCCATTTGTAAATCCCTCTTCATTAAAAAAAGACCATCACTGGTCTTTTTTGTTCAACAATCATTTATTCCTAATAAAGATATGAAATATTTTTTTTTCCGATTCTAGTCAAAATATAGCTATCATAGAGAAAGAAATTGACTGATTTCTAAAAGACAAGTCTTTCATAATTTTACTTTTGTTAGCAATACATGCCTGAAAAATTGTATTTTTGTTTTAATACACAGCAAGTAAGCAATAGATTGTACCGTACCAAACTAATGGAAATTGTAACGTACCAAAGCGTACTTGTTTTTTACCAAACACTATTTTTCTAAAGAATTTTAAATATCTTTGAGTTATGGAAACAGTAACAAAACCAAAACATATCGGTAGAAATATTAGCCGAATCAGAGAGCTTAGAGGCATGAAACAAGAAGCATTGGCTAATGCTATTGGTGTAAGTCAACAGTCTGTTTCTAATATTGAAGGAAGTGAGACAATTGAAGAAGAAAAATTAATAGAAGTCGCAAAAGCTCTTGGTGTAAGTGCTGATGCAATTAAAAACTTCACAGAAGAAAATGTGATTAATTATTTCAATAACTTTTATGACAACAGCGCAAGCAATGGTCAAGGAGCATTTGGTCCAATTTTTAACTTCAACCCTTTAGAAAAATTAGTAGAGGCGTATGATGAAAACAAGAAACTTTACGAACGTTTGTTACAAGCGGAAAAAGAAAAAATATCTTATTTGGAAAAATTAATTGATGAAAAATAATACAAAATTTATTTTAATAAGTGAAAGAGCCTCGCAGTTTGCGGGGCTTTTTTATTTCACAAAAAAGAATCCGCTCCTAGTCAAAATTTAGCCATGATGGTAAGCCTATTTTTTTCTTGTTTAACTTCGGCTAACTGAATAATGAACTTGAAAATATACGGATATGGATTTCAGAAAAAAAAGGCTCTCTACCGAGGAAGCCAAAAAAATTGATTTGACAACCTACCTTTCGTCACTGGGACACCAACCGGTAGAGATTAGAAATGTGGACTATTGGTATCGTTCCCCTTTACGGAACGAACAAGAACCTTCTTTTAAGGTAAACCAAAAATTGAATGTTTGGTTTGATCATGGACTGGGCAAAGGCGGGAATCTAATTGATTTCGGAATACTGTATCATAACTGTTCCGTTGGAGAACTTTTGCAAAAGCTAGACACTGATTTTTCTTTTCAACAGCTAACCTCTTTTGCTTCAAATAAAAACGTCGAAACGGAAAGTAAAATCAAAATCCTCGGAGATTTTCCGCTTACTTCCCCATCTCTTTTGGTATACCTTCAGGAAAGAAAAATCCCCATCGAAATTGCTGAGCAATTTTGCCGTGAAGTCCGTTATGAATTGAATAATAAAAACTATTTCGGAATCGGTTTCAAAAACGATTCGGGTGGTTATGAAATTCGCAATCCTTATTTCAAAACAGGTTGTTCTCCAAAAGATATTACCACCATCAATAATGGTTCAGAAGAGGCCATCGTTTTTGAAGGATTCATAGACTTTTTATCCTTTAAGACAACGACCAAAAACCTTCCCGAAAAGGGTCAGGATTTTGTTGTTTTAAATTCCGTTTCTTTCTTTGAAAGAGCACGCCCTTTTATGGAAAACCACAATCTAATTCGGCTTTATCTTGACCGCGATGCTACAGGTATAAATTGTACCCAGCGTGCACTTTCAATGAGTCCAAAATACCAAGATGAAAGCACGCTCTATAAAAATCACAAAGATTTTAATGACTGGATTATGAACCCTGAAACAGCTCCAAAAAAACGTTTGGGACGAAGAATGTAAAATACGCCCGCAACTTATTTAGCATTTTTTGTGGACTACTCACTTTGGGTAGTTTTTTGAAAAATTGAAAGTCTTAAGAACTTTAAAAGCTAAAAGATTGCCACGTTCCTGCAATCGGCCAGATGAACGGTTGTCGGACAACCGGATCTGGCCACCCTATGCCTCGGAACTCGGCGGTGGAGAAACTGAAAAGAAAATAGGGTTTGAAGACATTGAAATGACTAACATAAATTTTGAATTTAATGAGTAAAATGAAAGATGATGGAAAGGGAAAATTCAAACAGAACACGCAAAATCACACTGCGACTGACACCCGAAGAATACACAAATATTGAACAGAAATGGAAAGCCAGTACTTGCCGTAAGTTGAGCGACTATGTTCGCAAACAGTTATTTAATAAACCCATTACAACCTATTACAGAAATCAATCTTTGGATGATTTTATTGAAGAAATGGCTACACTTCGTAATGAACTTAGTGCCATTGGAAATAATGTAAATCAGGTTGTAAAAAAGATGCACACCTTACAACAAATTCATGAATTTAGAATCTGGATTGTACGTTACGAATCGGAGAAAAAAAATCTTTTTAATAAGGTGGATGATATTCAAAATCACATTCATAAAATCACGGACAAATGGTTACAATCATAAAAACAAGCCATTCGATCCGCAGTATTTTAAACTATAACGAAAACAAAGTCAAAGCTGGCGTGGCTGATTGTATTGGTGTGGGTAATTACCCTGTTGATGTTGACAAAATCAGCGATGCGATGAAGCTAAGTCGTTTCACAAAACGACTTGAATTAAACGAAAATACCAAACGGAATAGTGTTCATATTTCCCTGAATTTCGACCCATCAGAAAACCATACCAAAGAAAAACTGATCGCTATTGCCGACACCTATATGGAGAAAATTGGTTTCGGAAAACAACCTTATTTGGTGTACCAACATTACGATGCGGGACACCCACACATCCATGTGGTTTCCATAAATATAGAAAAAGATGGCAAGCGGATTGACCTCCATCATTTGGGAATGCGAAAATCAGAACCGGCAAGAAAGGAAATTGAAGAAATCTTCGGATTGGTAAAAGCGGAAGGAAGAAAAAAGAAAGAGGAATTTAATCTGAAACCTATTTCAATGGGCAAGGTCCTTTATGGAAAGATTGAATCCAAGAAAGCCTTAACCAATGTTTTAAATCAAGTTCTCAATGAATACAAATATTCCAGTCTTCCAGAACTTAATGCGGTGCTAAAACAATATAATGTCTTGGCTGACCGAGGCAGTGAGAATTCAAAAGTATTTTTGGCAAATGGGTTAGTATATAGAATATTGGACCAACAGGGAAAGCCAATTGGAGTTCCGATAAAGGCAAGTGACTTTTACTTTAAACCGACTTTAAAATTCCTGCGAGAAAAATTTAAGGAAAATGAAATTAGAAGACCATTCGAAAAATCAAGGGTAAAAAACACCATTGATTTGGCTCTACTACGAGAACAGGTTCTGTCCGTAAACGAACTGGCTAAGATGCTTGAAAAAGAAGGGATTCATACCGTTTTCAGAAGAAATTCAGAAGGTCTGCTTTACGGCATTACCTATATCGACTATACAACAAAAAACGTTTTTAACGGGAGCAGTTTGGGGAAACAATACAGCGCAAAAGCCATTGAAGAGCGTTGTGGATTTATGATTGCTGGTGAAGAAAAAAGGAATCAGATGTATGAAAAACTTCCTTCTATAGAATTCTTGATTGATAAACTTGAAGATCAAAAAAATTTACTTTCCATTCCTGATTTAGTTAAAGTATTGGATATGCTTATGCATGCTGAATATTCTCAAGATTATATACCGAATCAATTAAAAAACAAAAGAAAAAAGAAACAAAGAAGAATTTAACATGATACAACTATGCTTTATTCATTCTTAAAAAACACTATATTCACAACTATGTTATTTACCAACTACCAACAGTTTGGTTGGACTGATCACTTTGATAAGAAAACTTTCCCACTGTCCCTTTAAGGCCGAAACATTTGTTCCTTCTTGTTTTACCAGTGCGTCTACCGCTTCTGATTTCCCAAGAGTTCCTGCAATAATTATAGATGAGGAAGCTGTTTTGTTCCCTATCTGCATTGATTTTCCTGAAACTAATGCTACATCTCTAGTGAATGCTTCTGCTGCAAGTGATACCACTTCAGCATCTTTCTCATCAACTATAATGGTTGAAACTGACGTTTTGTTAAACAGCTGAAATGAACCACTACTTTGATGTTCAGATATCTTTAGTGGTGAACTTGTTGTAACTGAAGCATTGCTTCGGCATAACGCTTTCCCAATTCTCTTGCCGACGCACTGTTAAAATGAAGACCATCTCCTTTATGTTGTAATCCATCGGCCGAAACAACCAATGTATTATTCACCTGCTGTGGTAAACGATTGACTTCTTTATTGATGAAATTTTGCTTGTTGAAATATCCAATCTCACCTGCAACAAAGGGCAGGTTTGGCATATTAAGATCATTTCTTAAACGATTGACCAATGCAACGAGTTTGTCTAAATAAACTGCGCTGTTTATTGAATCATTATCTGATTCACCCTGATGCCAGAGAATACCTTTCAATACACCTGTTTGCATGGCAATCTTTACACGTTTAATGGCATCATCGTAAGGATGTGCATTTAAATAACTGGCACCGGGTTCCCATACTTTAATAGGCGAACCTCCCCAAGCGCAAGGAACAAGTGCAATTTTAATTTTATTATTATTTCCTTTTATAGCTTTTGCAAAACTAATGGCAGGCCCTACACCAGCATCTTTAGGCTTATCGAAATGAACAGGATCGGTTGCAGGTACCCAGTGATTTTGTGAATCGAGCATAATAATTTGAGGATCGATAACTTTACTTTCAGCATCTATCGCTCCCCTGCCTGCCATATTCGATTGACCTATTAGCAGGTAGACCTGCGTATTTCTGTCTACTCTATTTTGAGCTTGAGATTTCCAACAAGCGGTGCTAAAAACCATAAAAAAAACAACACTTACTAACTTGATTCTTTTCTTCATATAACTGAGTTTAGATTTTCATCATCAACTACTTTTTTTTCTAATCCATTAATTCCTATCTTACTAATCGCATTTTTCAACAAAAACCGTCCTCTTTCATATCAATTAGTTTTCAAATATAAATAAAATATTATCCCTTGTTAATATCAGAAAGATTTAATAAACTTCATTTCCACTAGCAAATCTTTCAAAAGAAACAATAACACCTTTTAGAAATATAAAAATAGTTTTTTAGTTTAACCATGCCGTCTCCACAACTAGAGAAAGAAAAGACAGGATTATTTTATGCGTCTAAACGGCATTGTCTCAAAAAAATTAACATTCTTGTTGGCAAATTCACGAGTTTTACAGAGTTTTGCACAATAGGATGCAAAATGAATTTATCCATATTTTATTTAAAAATAAAATCTAAAAAAGTCATTCCACAATTATTTCATAAATTATTACCTTAATAGAATGAATAAAAGAAACCTTTTTCGTCTGGCAACACTTTTTTTACTTTTTTCAATTGTCTCCAATGCCCAAAACACAGAAAAAAAATATCTTTTTCAGAATCCCAAATTAAGTTTCGAAGAAAGAGTGAATGACCTTGTAAGTCAATTAACTCTTGAAGAAAAAGTAGCACAAATGCTCAATGCTGCCCCAGCCATTCCAAGACTTGGAATTCCAGCTTACAATTGGTGGAATGAAACCCTTCATGGTGTGGCAAGAACACCGTTTAGAGTGACGGTTTATCCTCAGGCAATAGCCATGGCAGCAACATTCGATAAGAGTTCACTTTTCAAAATGGCCGATTATTCGGCACTGGAAGGCAGAGTAATTTACAATAAAGCTGTTGCCTTGGGACGTACCAAAGAGGGGTATCTGGGACTTACCTATTGGACTCCCAACATTAACATTTTTAGGGACCCCCGTTGGGGACGCGGGCAGGAAACTTACGGAGAAGATCCGTACTTAACCGCAATGCTGGGCGACTCTTTTGTAAAAGGGCTACAGGGTGACGACCCAAAATATTTAAAAGCAGCAGCCTGTGCCAAACATTATGCGGTTCATAGCGGCCCCGAACCTTTACGACATACTTTTAATACCGATGTAAGTGCATACGATCTTTGGGATACCTATTTACCGGCATTCCAAAAATTGGTAGTCGATTCAAAAGTAGCTGGAGTTATGTGTGCTTATAATGCTTTTAGAACGCAACCTTGTTGTGCCAATGACGAACTTATGACAAATATACTGCGCAAACAATGGAACTTTAAAGGTTATGTTACTTCTGATTGTCAGGCTATCGATGATTTCTTTAAAACCCACAAAACCCACCCGGATGCAGAATCTGCCTCTGCAGATGCTGTTTTTCATGGAACCGATTTGGATTGTGGCAATGTTGCTTACAGAGCATTGGTTCAAGCCGTAAAAGATGGCAAAATTCCGGAATCTCAAATCGATATTTCGGTTAAACGCCTTTTTATGATTCGGTTCCAATTGGGAATGTTTGACCCGGTTTTAATGGTAAAATATGCCCAAACACCAGAATCTGTATTAGAAAATAATGAGCACAAAGCTCATGCCCTAAAAATGGCGCAACAGTCAATTGTATTGCTTAAAAACGAAAACAATACATTGCCTTTGAACAAAAAAATCAAAAAAATTGTGGTTCTTGGCCCAAATGCCGATAATCCAATTTCAATTTTAGGAAATTACAATGGTACGCCAAGCAAACTTAGCACTGTTCTTGATGGAATTAAAGAAAAAGTAGGTAAAAACACAGAAGTCGTTTATGAGAAAGCCGTCAATTTTACAAACGACACCTTATTGGTTTACACTGCCGTAAAAGACCAATTTTCTTTTGAAGGAAAACCGGGTTTTAAAGCCGAATATTTCAATAATACAAACCTTAGCGGCTCACCTGAAGCCGTACGAACCGAAACGGAATTGGATCATTTTTGGCAAGAAGGCGAAAAAGTTATTGGCCAAATTAATGCCAATAACTTCTCTGCCCGTTACACAACCGACTTTAAAGCTACTACTGACGGTACTATCACTTTTGAACTTTCTGCCGATGACGGTTATCGTTTTTTTGTTAATGGAAAACAAGTCATAGATACTTGGAGAAGAAATCGATGGGGAAGCAAAACATACAAATTGGAAACCAAGAAAAATTCGGTTTACAATTTGGTGGTCGAATATTGGCAAGGAGAAGGAAAAGCGAACATCAAATTGGCCACCGGAAATTTGGTTCGCTCCGATTTTAATGCAATTCTAAACCGTAATAAAGATGCTGATGCTTTCGTATTTGTTGGTGGTATTTCACCACAACTTGAAGGTGAAGAAATGAAAGTGAATTACCCTGGATTTAATGGAGGCGACCGCACTTCGATCATGTTACCAGCTGTGCAAACAGAATTTATGAAAGCATTAAACACTACTGGAAAGCCAGTTGTTTTCGTTATGATGACTGGAAGTGCCATTGCGATTCCTTGGGAAGCCGCACATGTTCCTGCGATACTAAACGCTTGGTATGGTGGACAAGCCGCAGGAACCGCCATAGCCGATGTTCTTTTCGGCGATTATAATCCAGCTGGTCGTTTACCTGTCACTTTCTACAAAAGCGATAGTGATCTCCCTCCTTTTGTTGATTATACAATGGAAAACAGAACCTATCGTTACTTCAAAGGACAACCTCTATTTGGTTTTGGTTACGGATTGAGTTACACCACCTTCAATTACGACCAAATGAATGTACCCGAATCAGCTCCAAAAGGCAAAGAAATTACGGCCTCTGTAAGAGTTACAAATACCGGTAAAACTTTCGGAGAAGAAGTCGTACAACTTTACATCACCAATCCCGATAAATCAATTAAAACCCCATTAAAAGCATTAAAAGGTTTTACTAGAATAAGCCTAAAATCGGGAGAAAGCAAAATAGTATCGTTCCCGCTTACGCCAAATGATCTCTCTTATATCAATTCAAATGGTGAACTCACTCAGTTCCAAGGTAAAATTGATGTAAGCATCGGCGGAAGCCAACCTGATGAAGCTTTAAAAACAAGTGGAAACATCGTCAAAAAAAGCATCAAACTGTTTTAAACTATTTAATGTAATATCTTAAAAGAATCTTCAATCAAATAATTACAACTAAAATATCATCTATTAAACAAAAAATTGATACAATTTTGTCTTTACAAAGTATTGGTTCTATTTATTAGTTCGCAAAACAAATTTATCGAAACCTTTGCAATCTTTTTTATTATAGTCAAACTAGCAACTTGAATTAATTAATAAAATATAAAAGCATCGTATTATTCTTTTTTAAGTATTTAAGCTATTTTCAATTACAGCAAAAATTCATTAAACAGTGATTTCTGCATTATTACGAATTCCCATTCACTTTTGGACAATCCATCTAGGTATGCGTGCTGAATTTAAGTCGATGCTGTTCCATTTGTTTTAATATTGGTTCTGGATTGCAGGTTTCTGTCTAATTCTATTAAAATGTTAATTTGAAAGTTTCAGTCAATCCGTGTAAACAATCGCTTCCTACCTTGACACTATACGACCCTGAACCGACTTCAGGTTTTAATTCTTCATTTAAAAATGATAAATCTTTAGCTTCCAAAATAAGTTCAACGCTTTTCGTTTCTTTAGATTCAAGGTGAATACGGGAAAACCCCTTCAAACGTTGATTAGGCTGAGTAATACGACAAAGATTATTTGACAAATAAAGCTGTACTACTTCATCTCCGCCAAGAGCACCAGTATTGGTAACATCAACTTTTACTTTTACCCTTACTCCGTCCTTGCTTTTCTCAGGTGTACATTTCAAATTAGAATAGCTGAAAGTTGTGTAAGATAATCCAAATCCAAATGGAAATTGGGGTATATAGCGATCGTCATTTGCTGGTAATTCGGCATAACCCCCTTCACGACCATAAGGTCTGTAATCATACGTCAGTGGAGCTTGACCGGTAAACATAGGGAAAGTTATTGGAAGTTTTCCGGATGGGTTACATTTCCCTGTCAATACCTCTGCAATAGCGTTTCCTCCTTCTTCTCCCGGATAGAACGCCATTACAACACCTTTCACTTTTTTAATCCAACGGTTCATCACCACCGGTCTTCCGTCTAAGAGCACCACCACAACAGGTTTTCCGGTCTCTGTAACTTTCTCAATCAAAAGCTCTTGCTGCCCCATTAGTTCCAAAGTTGCTCGCTCACTGCCTTCTCCCCCTGTTACTCCATAAGCCCCTCCCATGAATAGTACACAAATATCTGATTCGTTGGCTATCTTCACAGCTTCATCTATTCCACTTGTGTCTTCACCAACAAGTCCACATCCTTTAGCGTATTTAACAACTACCTCTTTTCCCAGGTAATTTTTTAAAGCTGTCAAAGGCGTATTTCCTTTTACGTCAGCAGCAGAATATCCCCCAACTGAAAGCTTATCTGCATTTGGACCAATTACGGCTATTTTTTTCAGATTTGAATTTAGAGGCAACACCGATTCGTTATTTTTCAATAACACAATTGATTGACGGGCTGCGGTTAACGCAAGTTTTCTATGATCAGGAGCATCAGCAATACGTTCCGTTTCTTTTAAGTCTCCATAAGCATTCTCAAATAAACCGAGTCTGAATTTCAAGCGTAACATACGACGCACACTCTCATCTAAAACTTCTGTACTAAGGCATCCTTCTTTTACTTCACCTATAAGCTCTTTATAGTAGTTAACACGAGGCAAATCTACATCCAGTCCTGCCTTTAAACATAAGGCTGCCGCTTCTCCCTTTGTAGCCGCATGCTTATGCCTAAGATGAACATAATTAACAGATGAAGCATCCGAAACTACAATTCCCTGGAATCCCCACTCTTTTCTGAGAACATCGGTCAACAACCACGGATTTGCAGTACAGGCCACACCATTGATTGCATTATATGCGGTCATAATACCCAATGCACCAGCCTCCTTGACTGCTGCTTCATAAGGAACTAGGTGAGTTTCCCTAAGCTCTCGCTCGGAAATAGTTACATTAACGCCTTCACGCCCACCATCTCCAACATAATTAGCCAAAAAATGTTTTGGGGTACAAATAACTCCATTCGACTGCACACCACGTATAAAAGCGACACCCATTCGCGAAGCTAAATAAGGATCTTCACCAAAAGTTTCTTCAACCCTACCATGGCGAGGTTCCCTACCAAGATCCAGCACCGGTGTTAATAGTTGTCTTACCCCATAACTATGTGTCTCCTTACCGATAGCATTTGCAATTTCCTCCATAAGAGCAGGATTAAATGTTGCAGCCATCGCAATAGACTGCGGAAAGCAAGACATCCCTTTCACAGCCAACCCATGTAAACCCGCATTCGTTACCATCAAGGGAACTCCTAACCGTGTTTTTTCCTTAGCGTGTTTTTGAAGCATATTAATCATATCAACACCTATTTGCATATCCAGATCTGACGGTAGGCGTGCAATCGATCCTACACTATTAGCCTCAAAATCACTGGCAATCTTTGCCCCTTCTTTTTTGAAAATATCCATTCCGCTAAGGCCGGCATTTTCTGCTATATTTTTTCCCGCACCAAAACACATCATATTAAGCTGATAGACTTTTTCCTCAAGTGTCATCTTGGCAAGAAGGTCATTTACTTTTTTCTCAATTGACTCACTTTGCGGGATTATCATTGATTTTTTAGACATTTGTGCATTTATTGTTCCAAATAGCAATGCAATAAAAAGCACACAATAAATTCTTTTTTTCATTTATTATTTTTTTTATAAGGTGAATAACTCAGTGTATATACTTGATACACATAACTACCAATCATCGGTTCTAAAACTGCTCGCCGGAAATCCTTCGGTGTTTAACAAATCTCCCGCAACAAAATCTTAAAAGGCATATCTCACAGCTACCGGGTTAGCAACCTCTGGAGCTGATACCTGTAGTTTTCCCTGAGAGATTACTACTTTTGATGGATGAAAACTTTTATCTTTTTTATAATCTTCAAAAATTTTGGATTTTTGTTGAGCAAAAACCATTGTAATGGTTAACAGATTCAAAAGAAGAATTAATCCCTTTTGAATCTATTTTTTATTACCTAATAGATTCAGACATAATAGTCCCCTATTCTGCAAAATAATTAGCTCCCCAGATGCTGTATCTTTTTTTCTGGGTTTCTATTTTTGACTGGAACTGTGACCAGTTTCTATTTTCTTTTGGTGACCATAATACTTCGCTTAAAGCGCTCAAACGTGGGAAAATCATGTATTCTACTTTCGCAGGAGTTTGCATGTATTCTGTCCAAACGTTTCCTTGAGCTCCCATAACATATTTAGCTTCATCGGCAGTTAATTCTTTTGGAACTGGTTCATAACTGTAAATTTTTTCCAAGTTTGTAAAACCTCCAATGGTAACTTCTTTGTCATCTTTTGTCTGAGAGTGATCCAAATAAACATGACTTCCCGGGGTCATAATTACCTGATGTTTGTCTTTGGCTGCAGTAATTCCTCCTTTTTCTCCTCTCCAACTCATTACAATTGCATTTGGTGCCAAACCTCCTTCAAGAATTTCATCCCATCCTATCAATGTTCTTCCTTTTGAATTAATGTATTTCTCCATACGCTGGATAAAATAACTTTGCAATTCATGTTCATCTTTCAAGCCTTTTTCTTTTATCATATTTTGGCAAAATTCACTTCGTTTCCAAGCGTCTTTTGGAGATTCATCTCCACCTATATGAATGTATTTTGATGGGAATAAAGTCACCACTTCGTCGATAACGTCCTGCAAAAATTTGAATGTATATTCGGTTGGAGCATACACATCCGTAAAAACACCCCAAGTTTCCTGAACTATTTTAGTTCTTCCGTTGGCCAATTCTTCTTTGCTTTTGTCTGAAATCATTTTATCCGAAAGTTGTGTTTTCTCTTGAGGAAAACAACTCAATTCTGGATAAGCCGCAATTGCCGCACTACTATGTCCAGGCATTTCGATTTCGGGAATTACCGTTATAAAACGATCCGAAGCATACTTAACAATGTCTTTAACTTCTTCCTGTGTATAAAAACCCCCTTCGGGAGTATTATCACTTCCTGTACCTGGTGCATGACCTATAATGGTTCCGTTTCTCTTGGAACCAATCTCGGTCAATTTAGGGTGTTTTTTAATTTCGATTCTCCACCCTTGATCTTCGGTTAAGTGCCAATGGAAATAATTCATTTTATGCAAAGCCAAATAATCAATATATTTCTTAACGAAGGAAACTGGGAAAAAATGACGCCCTACATCAAGCATAGCTCCTCTGTAAGCAAAACGAGGTTCGTCTTTTACATCTACTGATGCAATTGTTAAGCTACTGCTTTTTTCAACTGGCAACAATTGAATCAATGTTTGCATTCCGTAGAAAGTTCCAATTCCAGAATTTCCTTTAATTTCAACTCCTTTTTCGTTTGATTTTAATGTATAAGCTTCCGCTTTTAGGCCTTCAACTTTTTTGCCGCTTTTTAACCTAATAAAATTTTTATTTGATTTTTTTACAATCGGCAATTTAAAACCGTAATGATCAGACAAATAATTATTCAAGTAGTCTGCTGTTTGTTTATCCTTGTTATTGGACACAACCAAACTCGTTTGTGAGTTAACCACAAAGCTTCCTTCATTTCTTGTAACCTGTACTGGCTGAGGAATAATGTTGACTTCCTGAGCGAAAGATAATGTGCTACACAAAAGCAGCGCAAATAAAAATGTTCTAACCATAATTTACAATATTTTAATTAATTGGGTTATATACTTAATTTCTTCATTATTTGATTTTGATGGATTGTCTTTGGATTGTTTTGTGAAATATGGTTTCTTTAAAAATTGATCAAACAAACAATAGTTTTTTTTTATTAATTACAAAGCCCCTTTTATTTCAAAAACTGCTGCATATTTTGAAGGACGATTTGCAGGAATTTTTAAAGTCAGTTTTTCGTCTGTTTGTTCGAAAGCAACTTTTTTCCCATTCAACATTTTTATTGATTTAATCTTTTTTGGTGCTTGTTTTGATTTCAATCCCAATGTTGGAAGTGCAATTTCGCCTTCGGTTGGATTCAGAACGAAAACATATAAAATATCACCTTTGGTAGTAAATCGCACTTCGTCATTTCCATAAGGTAAACTTTTGATGGTTCTTTGATTAAACTGTTCAGATTCGGCTTGTTTTTTTAGAGCATCCAAGTCGGCATTGGCGATATTTCTGGCACGTTTTAAAGACGAATTTAGGTTGTCTCCATAGACTCTCCAGGGTTTACTGGCGTAAATGGCTGCACTATTTTGATTGACCCAAGCACCC
The DNA here is from genome assembly GCF_001761465.1 of Flavobacterium gilvum. Classification (NCBI taxonomy): domain Bacteria; kingdom Pseudomonadati; phylum Bacteroidota; class Flavobacteriia; order Flavobacteriales; family Flavobacteriaceae; genus Flavobacterium; species Flavobacterium gilvum. The sequence continues at coordinate 722,681 of NZ_CP017479.1, forward strand.
ACTTCGTCAAAAATCGCTTTTTCATCGGGAGAAATACTTCCATCCGGTAAAAGTTCCATATTTAGTAACAAATTCCCATTTTTGCTATTTACATCGGCAAGCATTTCTATAATAGTTCGAGCGTTGTGAACCATTTCTCTGTCTTTTTTGTAAAACCATCCGCTGCTGGTTGTTATGATTCCCTGCCAAGGTTTTAGGTTGATTCCGTTAGATGTTCCACATTCAATATCTTTCACGATTGCATCATCTTCCGAAATTTTTCCGGCAGCAACAGCCATTATTTTTCCGTTTTTCTTTAAACTATTTTCAAACAATGTGCGACAAACTTCTTTACCTGGTTCTCCATACGGGAAACCGTAACCGTCAAACCAAATCATATCTACATCGTATTTGGTTACCAATTCTTTGTGACGCAACACCCATGTTTTTTTCATGTCGGCAATCCATTCTGGAGTTCTTTTGGCAGGAGGGAGTCCGTACAAATCGGCTGGATCAAGTCCTTCCCACCATAAACCTTTCCCATCTTCTTTGGTAAGATTTCCATCATAAGGAACGCCTTTTAATGGGCCAGAACTATCCGAACCAAAAGCAGGAAGCCACCAATTTAAATACCGATCATCGTGTGAGCTCACTGCAAAAGGCATATTGTATTTTCGTGCCGATTCTCTAAAATCGCCAACAATATCTCTTTTGGGACCTATATTTACTGAATTCCATTTTTGATAAGTCGAATTGAAATCATCAAAATGATCGTGATGTACTGCTAAAATCATAAAATATTTAGCTCCAATTTCTTTGAAATATTTCATCAAAGCATCTGTATTCAATTTTTCGGCTTTCCAGGATTGAAGAACTTCTTTGTATCCCACTTTTGAAGGATGTCCGTATTGTTTAAGGTGGTTGGGATACGCATCTTTTCCAAAAGTTTGCGAACCTACATCCTGCATATACATATGGCGGGCGTACCAGCCACCACCCTCATCAGGCTGAGATTGTGCTCCCCAGTGCAGCCAGATTCCAAAACGAGCTTCGGTGTACCATGCGGGAAATTCATAGTTTTGTTTTAATTCCTCCCAGGATTTTTCTTTTCCCTGAGAATAGGATTGAATCGAGAATAAAATCACCAAACTCAAATACAAAGCAAATTTTAATTTTGACCGGGTAAAACCCAAAACTGAATGTCTTTTTTTCATTTTTTTTATTTTTTTACTGGTAAAGACTTCTCATCTGACATCTCCCTGTTGACCAACTTTCTGTATTTGTCAACTGAAGCTCCCATACCATTTGTTAAATGATATTCTGGACTCTTGAACACAAAAGCATAAGGTTTGTACAGCGTTGCACAGGAAGGATTTTTCTTTTTTAAATCATCATATTGCTTCCAGTAATTATCATAGTTTTTAATAGAAGTCTTGATTTTGGCTTTGTCGTAAGAACCTGTTTTGTCACCTTCAAACCCGAGTGCCATAATATTCCAACCTTCGGCAATAATTTTGTGTAACAGCAATCCGTATTGACTGGATACCCTAACATAAGTTTGGTCAGCTTTATCGCGGATGACGATTTTGCGACTCAATGCTTCAATTGTCTGCCAGATATTTACTGCTTCATATTTCTCTGCAACAGCTTTTTGCAACAAACCTTCTTTGTAGTATTTGTCAAATAGACGAAACAGCATCCCTCCAGAGCTATATAATTTGCTTTCTGGAGTAGGGTCTATTCCTCCCAAAAATTCATCTCGCATCCAAGTAACAGAACCACTATTAAAGGGTAATTCATTGCTGTAGTGGCCTCTTATGACAGCTTTTGCGGAAAGCAAACACAATTCTCGGAAACTTTTGCGGGAAGCACCGCTAATTCCGTTTTCGTCCATAAAATGATTAAAGACCTCCTCCTCAGTTTGTGCAGTATTGGCTGCCCAATGAGCAATTACATAAGCATTGAGCTTGCACCAGAATTCGTTGCTGATATAAGGGCCAACCCAGCCACCACCACGACTCCAACTCCAAACGCCTTTGAAATTGGGACTGTTCTTAATATCATTTAGTGACTTATAACCCTTTTGCGGAGTATTGGTTTCATACTCTTCAAAACCATTAATCACACCATTCATGACATAATTAGGGTAGGATCCTTTTCCTTCGTATTCACGTTGGCATTGTACTTCTACGATTTGGGGATGTTTACCAAGTGTTAAGGTCGGGTTGAAACCAAAAGTTCTTAGATAGTCGCCTTTTGTATGTTTGATAGAAAATATGAGCTGTGGATGAGGATCAATACTGTTGACTACTTTTAAGTAATAGTCTGGTGACTCGTGCATCCCGCCAAAAGACCAAGTACGGTAAAATATGGTTTTGTTTCTTTTTACACAGACTTCTTCACGTAAAAGATTTATTAGTTTGATATGACTTTCTTCTTTGTTGGTAATAGGATTATTGCCTGTGTGATAAGGAACATTGTTTGTGTAGGTTTCGCCGGTGCGAATGACCAATCCGTCCAAATCTGGGAAGGTTTCAAATAATTCGTCCAACATGATTTTGTGAATTTCCAGTGTACGTGGACGTTCAAATGATATGCGTCCTTGACTATCACATATTTCATCATGATACAATTCTACCAGTTTTTTTGGCAAAACAATGATGTCGGTAAAGTAATATACTTTTATCCCTGCGGCATGAGCCGCTTTAATATTCTTTTTTACACGCTCTGCAGCTTTCATTACCCACTCCAATTCTTTAGACCCTTCGGGGAAAATATTAGGATTTAGCTTTTTAAAAGTTATAGCCGCATGAGCAAAGGTGAAATCATTCATAACCTGACCTGTGTAACCTTGTTTTGCAAGTACGGTTGGGTCATTAAAAACAGATTGTGTTAATGCTTCGCCTGGATTATGGTGAACCATGTCCAGAATATATAATCCATTTTTATCCTGCGAAAATGCTTTTGATGCTAATGAAATTATCAAAATCGTCATTAACATTTTTATTAAACGAATATTCCTGTTTGCGTTACTAATTGTCATTGCCAATTTTCTCATATCATTGTATTTATAAACTCAAAGAAAAGGCCTCAATAGCGAGTATTGGAGCCTGATTAATTTTTTTAATTCTTTATAACTTGTTAAATATTACAATCCTTTAATACTATCCTGAATTATGTTCCTATTTGGAATCAATTTTTATTTCAATTAACAGAATTGGGAGGAGTAATTATTAAGTTAAGATTAGTAAGTTATTTGGCAGAAAGATATATCATCTGCATCAAAACAACACCCATAACATTCTTTTTCAATAAGTTAAAATAAAAACAAATCAGAGACACCCTCCCTAACTCAATTCTAGCAATAAAGGATATTCTGCTTTGACACAGAATACCCTTTTATTAAAAACCCCAAAAAAAATCACTGTTTAGTTAAGGGTCAATAAATGTGTTATAAGAGACAAAGTGAGGCTCTGTTAAAGCTCTCAACTTTGCCCTTTTTTTATTTTATTACTGTTTGACAATCGTACTTCTAAAGGTTTCAACACCATTTTGAATTACTACTATATAGTTTCCGGAAGGTAAATCCCCAACGAAAACATTTTGCGGAACAGTAGTAAAACGAACCTGACGAAGCTTGTTTCCTAGTATATTATAGATACCAATTGTTGCATTTGGATCAAGTTTTGATGAAACACTAACATTAAAGTTATCATGAACAGGGTTTGGGTAAACAGAGAAATTAGCCGAAGTTGTTGATCCCTCGTTTACTACTACTTTTGAAGTACTGTCACAAGAACCCAGCTTATCTCCATGATTCAAATGGGATTGAACGGCAGATTGTGCTACGCAAATAATAGTATTGTTGTGGCAAATCTGTACTTTGTCATTATTGTTTCCACAGCTTACATCTAGTGTATTCACTGTAATCGAGGCAGTAGATTGACATCCTCCCGCGTAGGAAACAGTAACTGTATATTCACCTGCTTGTGTAACTGAAATCGATGGCGTATGAGCCTCTGTGTTCCAAGTATAAGTAAATTCTTGGTCTCCTTGTACCAATGAATTAAGAGTAAGTGATGTAGGTCCGTATCCTCGATAAATGGTGTTTGCATCATCTATGGCTGGATTCATCGCGTAGACATCTGGAATAGACAACTGTACCAAAGGACAAACCACATTTACATTAACAACCGCAGCAGTTGTAACAGCTCCATCGTTATCAGTAGCTTTTGCTGTCAATGCATACGAACCAGAAGTAACGTTATTCCAATCAAAACTATAAGGTGCAGTAGTAACTTCTCCCAATTTAGTTTCTCCATTGAAGAATTCAACTTTGCTCACGCTGCCGTCTGCATCTGTTGCATTTGCGCTTATAGTAATATTTGCAAGAGCATCATAATTTGCATTTGCCAAAGGCGAAGTAATGGACACCGTTGGTTCGGTATTCACCCTTAGTACTTGTTCTACCTCTGTGGCAACATCATAAGTATCATTACCATCCTGTTTAGCCGCAATGGTACTGGTTCCTCTCCCAACAATAGTCACAGTGTTTCCGCTTATGGTAGCCACATCAGTATTCGAACTAGTGTAGCTAACTGGCAAACCAGATGTAGCCGTAGCTGTCAAATCAAAGGTTGCATCGGTGAATGCTTTTGTTGGTATCGGATCAAAAGTAATAGTTTGTGGAGTCAAAACACGGTTCAATTTTATTTCAACCGGAAATCCATCAGCAAGGGTGAATGTAATTGTTGTTCCCTCTGCGGTAGCTGTGCCTAAATTAGCATTAGCATTTCCTTGTGAAATTGTCCACTCACGGTTCAATGTTAAGGTAATCATTTTTGGTGTGGATGGTGCAGCTCCCATATCTGGATTACTCACAGAAAGAAGTATCTCTGTATTATTATCATTCAGCGATTTATACATTGCCAAACAAGGTGTATCGTTTGCTTTAATCAAACCATCTACAATTGCAGTATTGGCGGCAGGCAATGCATAAGCCCAAGTTTTGGAAGCTTTGTGCTCAATTATTTGTTGGTTAGCATTGTTTTGATAAACAGTATATGGTTTATCCGATTGCATTTGTTGTGCAAATTGAGTCATTCTTCCTGCATTTGCCGAAGGAATACAAACAAATTCGTAGGAACTGTTTGTTGGCGCAGTTCCATGATCCAAATAAGCAACTCGATAATTGTTCCCTTTGTTACTTGCAATAGTCGCATCTGATGGATTAACCTGAGTTAGATAAGGGGTTACTTGATTTGAATTTCTGATTTTTAAAGTTCCCGAATTCGGTAAAATGTAAAATCCTGTGCTGAAATTATCTATAATCCAGTTAGCCGAAGTACCTTCAAACGAATCTGTAGCTTGATTGGTTTTTACCTCACCGTTTACCAAAACATCATTTGAATTATTATTCAATCTTTGGGACAAGGTTGTTACAGTAGGATTAGTAGCATCGTTATTTGTAATACCACTGGCCAAACAAATAATCATATCATCGATAGTAAAATAAGTTTTAGTAAACTCGAAAGTCCCATTGTGAGTATTTGGACCATACACAGTTCCGAAACCTAAATCAGTACGCTCTTTAAATTTCATCGAAAAAAGTCCGGATTGTCCAGTAGTTTTAGACAAAACACCTTTATTTGCCTGACCTAAAGCCAATGAACCGGCAAAACCATAAGTATTATATTCGTCAATTCGCTCTTTTTCAGCATGCAATTTACTCCATGGCAATACAATAGTTGTAGCTCCAGGATTGTAATTCCAGTCCCAGCCTATATCGCTATACCCGTTTCCGGTACTAACATTTCCCGGATAAATGATATCCAAGGCACCGTAACTTTGATATCTTCCAAATCTATTTTGACCCGCATAAATTTCAGACCCCCATAGTACATTCGATTGTCCTTTCATAGAGGCAATCCAATTGTTTTTTCTGTAAATTCCTAAATTGGCATAGTTGAATTGAACAAACCCTTCTTCAAACGGAGTGACTGTACTGTAGTTGAATTGGCTGTTAACACCATATTTTCTGTTATAAGTACCTGCCAAAACAGGATCGGCACCAGGTAATCCTAAAATTTTACCACCTACTATAGCAAGATTACCCAAAGTATTAGACGATAAAGTAGTAGTCTTAGTTTGGGCATTTCTACCAGCCATGGCAAAAGGTTTTACTCCTCCATCATTGCTATACATTACTTGGGCATAAATGGCATCCCTGAACCTAAGATATGAAGATTGGTCTATTTGAAATCCGGTATCAATCATAGATTTTAAAACAGTAGTGGCAGTACCATAGGCGTACATATAACCATCATAACTATTAGAGTGGTGATATCCTAAACCATCTTTTTTTATACCATCATTACCATTTGCAGTATGCATCGTAAAACGTTCTACAAATCTTTTGGCTGTTTTTAAAAAACGTATTTTTTCATCATTGGTTTTAAACCAATCCGAATACGCCATATACACATCTGAATGTAAATAAATATGATCTGAAGATATTCCACTATGATTGAAGTCGTAATTGGGATTAAAAAGATTTTGGAAATTAGACGTCTCTATAGCAAGCGAATTACCAAATAAATTTTTCACATTATCCGGAAGATAATTATTCAGAAAAACGGCAGCGCGTGAAAATACAGGATAACTATAAAAATCAATTGCCACATAAGGACTTGTCCCCTTATTGCAAAACAGGTCAGATAAATACCACACCGCTTTAACAGCCTTATCACTTATGTTAGTATCATTAGGGTTAAATTTTAAATATCTGGCAAACGTCTTCAAGAAATTAACCTGATTACTATTTGTTAAAGGATTACCGGTTATAGTATTCCCATTAACCGTAATATTTAAAGCGTTATAATCATTAATAGCTGTGTCTAATTGAGCTGACGTAGGAGGTGTTGTCCCAAGAAGCTGATCCGATAAACTAGCTCGGATAGCCGCTAAATCACTTATTTCCGAAGGGGTAGCTGCTGTAAGCGGTAAATCGAAATTAAATACTGGTTTACACACCGGAAGCATATTAATGAATTGCCCATTTACTTTTACATAATCCAATCCAGCTTGACGAAATGTAGCAAAATCATCGGCACGGACAAATCGCAGCATAATTTGATCTCCATTACTCGAAGCATCAAAAACATAAGAAAATGCAAGCGTTCTTACAACTCCCGATCCAGTGATAACAACAGCAGATTCGCCCAAAACAACATTGTCGGTTACATTATAAACCTGGAGTTTGAATGCACAATATGATGCGGCTAATTGCCAATATTTTACTTCAAGATTAATTACTTCATTGGCAGAAGGACTTCCATCCAGTAAATATTGCACTCCCTGCAACGTAGGTGTAGTAGCAGTTCCTTTAATAGCGATTGCCCCATCATTAAGACCGTCTCCATTATCGGCATCAGTTTTAATTCCAGCTGCTGCTACAGTAGGATTTTCAATTTTTGTCCAGGAAAAATCAGTTACATCAAAGCTGACAGACGGTGGCGCCTGCATGCTGATTAATTGCCCATTAATCTTCAAATAATCTATACCTGCCTGACGAGTAGTTGCACTTACGTCATCGGCACAGACTAATCGTGCCATAATTTGGTGACCAACATTTGAGTCTGTAAACGTATAGGAAAATGGGGTTGTACCTACACCACTCGTTGGAGTTGAAATCACAGGCGATTCTGCCAAAACAAGGTTATCGGTTACGTCATAAACCTGCATTTTAAATTTTAAAGATGCCGAGCCAATTTGATAATAATTTACTTCAAGATTGATTTGTTCACCACTTACAGGACTTCCTGCCAGTTGATATTGCAATCCTTGTAATGTAGATGTGTTTGCCGCATTTTTAAGAATCATTGCGCCATCTCCAGCACCGTCACCATTGTCGGCATCTGTATAATAAATGCTTATGCCGCCATTTTCAATTTTTGACCAATTAAAATGACCTGAATCAATTGTGATTTGTGCTCTGGCTGCACCAGAAATCAAAAACAGATAGAGTAATAATTGAGTAATTTTTTTTTTCATTTTTTGTGGTTTTTGTTTTTAGATTAGCTAATAGTTTAAAAAGCTTATATTTGATTGCGAAATCGATTTCAAAAATACTTTAGAAGGAGACTTCAAAGGGCGGATATTGTTCCATTTTTGGTTTAAAATATTCCATTTATCACTGGTTTCCAACATTTTAAACACCTCATCATTAATACTTTTACTGTGTTGGTACATTCTAGTATTATTCTAACATAAAAGTCTCATTACTCTCATTCTAACATATGTTGTATTTTGACAACTCTTCCTTAGTTAGTTCGGGCTTTAATAGTAACTACAAAAGATTCTATACTATATCTAAAAACCCTATTTTGAGGATGGATTCATTAAATTTACCAACAATATATTCTTATGAAAATTGATCAAAACAATACTATTTTTCCAAAAAAAAAGAGACAAGCCAGAAGTATGTACTTGTCTCTTTATAGAATTTCTGCTAATTGCTTTTTTCCTACAATATTATTTTAACTTAAAAATCAATTACATTGCTGAGTGAAATATTTTACATAATTGTCTATGCTACTTTACGCTCGGTTTCTTGTGAATGACCACAGAGTGTCACAGATATTATTTCTAATAACAAAAAATATTTTTTTCACATTAATTTATTTTATTCTGTTAATCCTTTTTTATACTAATATTAATTCGTTTGTAACATCATCTAAAATATTCCCTCCAACAAATATTTCAAAATCTCCGGCATCTACTTTTAATTTTAGATTTCATCCAAATAATCTAAATCGGTTGGATTTAATGTAAATATCATTTCTTTAATTCCATCGTATTAGTATATCCATGCCTACACTGCATGATTATAATTGTTGTATCTTCATCATAGTTTACAGACTTCACAAAATCATAATTACCCGTTTTCCATTTACCATTCAAAATGATAGTAAGTGTTACCGGCTCACTATAGGCTATAAAACCACTACGGGTTTCATTGCCTTTACTAAAATTCAAATCGGGTTGTACAGCTCCTAGTGTCAGCGCATTGTCAGCTTTTTGTTGCAACATTAAAATAGAAGGATCTGATACTTCTCTTATTAAGATATCATCATATTTACCCGCTTCAAAAAAAACACAACCCATTGTATTACTCGTTTTATCCAATACGATATGTGCCTTGTTGTCTGCTCTTATAATTTTATAATTAGCAGCATCGGCTTCCGTTTTTGCTTTAAAATTCTGCTGGTCATTCGAAGACATAAATGGGTAAATAACATACTGATACGAAGCATCCTGAGGTGCTGTTCCATGATCAATCCATGCTGCAGCAAAATCACCTTCTGTCTTTTTTATGGCGGTTTCTGGCGATTTTGGCCCATTGTTTACGGAATAGGTACCTAAGTAGGATTGCTGTTTTTTCTTAGACATCTGTATATTCTGTTGTGAGATAACATAATAACCATTACCAAATGGATCAACAATTCTTTTACCAGCTTCGGTACTTATGGGAAAACTGCTTACAGCTCCAGCATCTGTATATACAGGAATAGCATCATCTTTTAGAAAAGTCTGAAAGAGATTGGTTTGCACAGGATATTCCTTATCTACAGCTGAAATATCAGTTCCAATGCAAATGAGTTTATCCCCAAAAGAGAACACCGATTTTTTTGCTTTCAATTTTCCTTCAAAACCTACGCTTCTGTCTGCTGTTAGTCCATCTGAATTAGAACCTTTACTTTCATCCAATATAAAACCAAACACACCATTATTAGTAAGAGTAGCCGCCCCAACAAAGCTTTGTTCAGAAAGAAACATTAATAAAGACTTGGGGGATTCCAACTTTTCAAATGGCAAATGAATTACTGTTGCACCCGGATACCGGTTCCAATCCCAACCTTCCTGAACAAAACCACTTCCTTTTTCTCCTTCGTTATTCAATAACTCTATTGTACCATTGGCAGGATATCTTCCATAGCGATTGTTCCCAACATAAATTTCAGAAGCCCATAAATATTTACTGTATCCTTTTATTAAAGCAGCCCAATCGCTATGACGATGAACAGCCGTTGCAGCATACGGGAATACTGTATAACCAGGCATTTGTTGTGACTTAATCCCTTCTTTGGTAAACAGAGCTACATTATCCTTATCCTCTTTCCATAATCGGATATAGGCCCCAGCTAAATCTTTGTCAATGGCGCTAGTCCCTTGAGGATTACCTGCTTTGGCCATATCGAGAAAGGCACTTTTCAAACTTATAATACTTCCTACAAAAGGATGTCTTCCGTCATTACCAAAACCAGTGTCATATAATTGAGAATAAATGGCGGTAGCCATCAACGCCTTTTTAAAATTCTCGTGTCCAGCCTTACTTATTTTAAATCCAGTACCCGATAATAGATAAAGATTATTACCCATAGTTGAAAAAGCTCCAATCCCATAAGCAGGATAATGCCCAGCGTGATGCCATACCGTCCCATCAGTGCGAAAACCTTCAGCTTTTTCTTTCTGGGAAAGTATAATACTTAGATAACTACTATAGGCATTCAAAAGAGTAACCTGTTTTGCCTTGTCATTATTTAAAAAAGGCTGCAACAAAAATCCAAACGATTGTGTGTTAAGAAAATCGACATCCACCACTTTATCATCGTTTACTATGCGTCCAAAATTGTTAATCCATTGCAAACTTCTTTCTATTTGCGGTAAGATTCCAGCTTCATGCAAGGGCTGCTTCATAATATAAAAAGCCGGAGTCAGTTCTCGTGTCGCATAATATATAACATCTCTACATATATTTGATGCTCCTTCTTGCCAACCTTGATCGAGAAAATACCTACTCGCTAACAAGAACATATCCAAAAGCTCCTCTTTATCCTTCTGATTAGACGTTGTTGCATACGCTTTTGCTATATCCTGTATTAATTGCCCAAAAGGTCTTATTTCGTTATATGTTTTCGACCCTTGCCCCGAAAAATAAAAATAGGTATCATCTTTAGTAGGTATTAAAGGAAGTCCTTTAATCGTTGTTCCATTTTCAAAAATACCCGTTGCAGCAAACCTTTCTTTTAACGAGGCCATATCATATTTGACGGCAGTTGGCAGAAGCTTTTGGTATATTTTGCTTTCAATAAGTGCTAAATCTTTTAGTTGCTTTTCTGACACTTGACTTGACTTGATCTGTTTCAGCAATTGCATATTACTCAATCGCTGACCATCCTTCAAAATACCTTTATCATAAAAAGGACTTATTCCATCAGACAAGCTAAAACGATCGTCAAAATATTTTGAAAAAATAATATCATCAAAATAGAGCTTTCCTCCGTGAGTATTTGAACTCATCTGCACATAGTCAAAATCAAAAGCATCCGTTTCTGATGGTCTATTCCCTTCCATTTTATAAAATGGGATAATCAGTCTTCTCCATCCTGTGAAGTTTAGTGAAACATTAAACCATGCTTCTTCCTTTCCATTTTTCAAAAAACTGATTTTAAAATTGCCTTTTTGTGGCTTTTCATTATATACAGAAAAGAAAAAAGTAGGGCTAAATTTAAAAATACCGGCATAGGTCACATTCTTTGTATCATACGGTATGCCTGAAAAATATCCGGTACCAAAAGAACTCTTTTCATCCTTCCATTCCCATTTTAGCGACTGCTTTCCCATTAAATAGTGTTCATCACTCACTGATAGTGCCTCTTTATCTGAAGATTGGTACTTCAGTAGCGTTTTAGCATTTTCAAAAGACTCTACAATAGGTTTTGTCTCTGGTGATTGCGCAAAAACTGGAACACTTATACTATAAAAAAACAGTAAATAAAATATTTTTTTCATTTTGGTATATACTTTGACATTTCCTTTTTTTGAACCCGATGTTCTTATACTTCATTAAGCTCCCTTTTTATCAAACTTATTCTTTATTATTCACCTGAGCTTAAATTTATTTTGTATTGGATACTAGACCTTATAAATATCTAATTACTAACATATAATACCTACAAGGTCCCGAAAAATACCTTGCAGGAACATCAAGCGACATAATTTAATTTGTAAATCAATCTATGACATATTAATTGAAATAAAGATATTAGATTACTTTTTTTGTACCAATGTAAATTTATTGGTAACACCATCCACACTATTTCCTCCAACAAATATTTCAAAATCTCCGGCATCTACTTTTGGTTTTAGATTTTCATCCAAATAGCTCAAATCAGATGAATTTAATGTAAAAGTTACCGTTTGCGTTCCTCCGGCAGGAATACTTACACGTTGAAACGCCCTCAACTGTCTAGGAGCTTGGGTTACATGCTTGGTATGCAAATTCGTAAAATACAATTGTACTATTTCATCTCCATCTCTACTGCCTGTATTGGTTATATTTACAGACAATTCTATCTTTTCGTCTGTCGAAAATTTATCTTTTGCAAATTTGATGGCTCCATATTGAAACGTGGTATAAGACAATCCGAAACCGAAAGGATATAAACAGTAATATCTATCTTTAGAAACAATTCCATTGACTTTAGTTTCTGGATACTCTGCAACACTTCCTTCCCTTCCATAAGGACGAGTAATTTGTGTCAAAGGAATCTGCCCTGTATGTCTTGGTATAGTTACGGTAGTCTTACCCGATGGGTTCACTTTCCCTGCCAATATTTCGGCAAGAGCATTCCCTCCTTCTTCTCCAGCAGGAAACATTTGCAAAACGGCATCCACTTTATCAATCCAGTTTAGCATAGTTACAGGTCGGCTATCATCCAACACAACAATCACAGGTTTGCCCAAACTGCTAATTGTTTTTATAAGTTCTTCTTGAACACCCATCAAGTTTAAATCGATGCGGTCTTGCGATTCACCACCAGTCACACTATATTGTCCTCCCATCACCAATACGATTATATCCGATTGTTTTGCAATATTGACCGCTTCTTCAAAGCCAGTTGTATCCTTACCGGTAAGCGTACAACCTTTCGCATAACGAATAGTGGCTGTTGAACCAAAAATATTTTTTATTCCATCTACAGGACTAACACTAGGCACTCCGGCAGATGAATACCCTCCTAATTGAGCCACATTGGCATTAGGTCCGATAACAGCTATACTCTTAGCTGTCGCTGCGATTGGCAGTACATTGTTTTTATTTTTCAACAATACAATACTTTCTTCTGCTGCTTTTTTTGCCAATGCTCTAAACTCAGGAGCATTACATAATTTGGTAGCCTGAGTAGTATCTTCAATATAAGGATGTTCGAACAGTCCCATCTCAAATTTTACACGCAGAATTCGTTTTACGCTTTCATCAATTACCGATTGGTCAATATTTCCTTTTTTAACCTCATCTACTAATTCTACATAAGCTTTGTATCTAGGTAAATCAACATCCAAACCTGCCTTGGCACATATCACAGCTGCCTCTCCTTTTGATTCGGCTATTTTGTGCATGCCCATGGTATGTACTACACCACTCCAATCCGACACGGTATAGCCGGTAAATCCCCATTCTTTCCTCAATATATCGGTAAGCAGCCATTTATTGGCATGGCAAGGCACTCCGTCTATGGCATTATAGGCCGCCATTAACGATTTTGCATGCGCTTCGGTTACCGCTGCTTTATAAGGAACCAAATGAATTTCTCTTAGCTCTCTTTCACTCAAAGAAACATTAGCTGCATCCAACCCATTGGAAGGTACAAAATTTGCAGCAAAGTGTTTCGGCGTGCAGATAACTCCATTTTGTTGTACATTCTTGATAAATTCAACAGCAAAACGGGAAGCCAAATAAGGGTCTTCCCCATACGTTTCTTCCATTCTCCCATGACGTGGATCCCTTGCCAAATCAAGTACTGGGCTCAATGCCTGTCTGATACCTCGACTATAAGCTTCTTTTCCGATAGCATCTGTTATTTTTTTCATAAGTGGTAAGTCCCATGTACAAGAAAGTGCAATAGACTGAGGATAAGTAGTAGCACCAAAGCCTTTTACTCCATGCAAAGCCTCATCATTTATAAGTGTAGGAATACCTAATCTCGTTTCTTCTACGGCAACTTTTTGAATTTCATTGACTGTTTTAACTCCTTTCGCAGCATCCATATCGGTTGTAGGACAACTAATATGACCAGTACCGTGGGATTTCATTTGCTGACGGATATAATCGATAGAGTACACCCCACTACTTTTGAATATTTCGTCTCCATCTCCCAAACGCAAAGCACACATTTGGTATACTTTTTCTTCGAGAGTCATTCGTGCCAGTAAATCATTCACCCGCTTCTCAACTGGAAGAGCGGGGTTCTTATAAGGTAAAATTTTACCATCAGATTTTGTTTGCGCGATAATTGCTCCGTTGAAAAGCAAAGAAACAATAACTGCTGATACTGTAGTTGGCAATAAAAATTTCATTTTTTTTATTTATTAAAATTCTATTTAAAAACACTTTGAGACAATTGTCTATTTTTTAAACGGTATTACAACATTCCATGAGTGCGTACCATATTCAAAACCACCTGGGCCATCCATTGTGGCAAAAAAGAAATAGGCTGGCTTTCCATTTTCAAAATAGATAAAAGGTCTTTCCAGTTGTCCCATCGTTTCTGTTTTGCCATCATTGTAACGGAGCGTTCGCGAATAGGCTTTAGGTGAATCTGCAACAGTCCAGTGAATAGCATCTTTTGAATTGGCTAATACTCCTGCACCTTTCTCTCCAGTATATTTCGCAACGTGATCTTTGAAAACCACATGATACCCTTTTTTGTCCTTCCAAAAGAAAGGGTCTTCAATCTCCGGCTGACCGGGACCACCTAATACGGGTTGTCCGTTATTCAATACTTCGAACTTATCGTAGATACTTTTGGCACGAGCCATTCCAAAACACATGCCCGAATACTTATCATTCCCCACATAACTACGGGCTTTAAACATCAACAAAACAGAACCGTCTTCTTCAATAATTGGACTTGGATTGGAAGTCAGAAAACTGTAAAAAGTATCTGGTTTTGTTTCCAAAACAGGTCTGTCAAAACGTTTCCAAGGGCCGTAAGGCGAATCGGCAATGGCAACACCCACTCGCTTGTTACTACGGCCTACAATACACCATTTGCTAGCTAGGTTGAAATCTTGTTTATTAGGTTCTTCGAAAGGATGCGTAGATCCCATATAATACAGTATATACTTGTTTTTGTATCGCAATATACGAGGATTGTGCGTAGAACGACCATCCCAGTATTGTGCACCACGAGCAGGCAAAGCCACATCCGAAAATGTGTATGGGCCTTCGGGTTTATCTGATATCGCGTGCACTACTTCTGATGCTACCATCCAACCCGGATGAAACAATATACTATCTGGCCATCGGGAAGCAAACATATGATATTTCTTGTCACCCCCTTTTACAACAGAACTACACCACACCCAATACCCTTTCATGGAAAAAGCAGGCGTTCTATAGGCTTCTCCCAACTGGCTATAAATTGGGTTGGCTGTAGCTGCTTTTTGTCCCTCACATTCATGAACGTTTATCAATTGTATTAGTACAATCAAAACAATTGCGAAATGTCTTTTCATTTTTTTCTTTATTTCCCTCTAATCAAATTAAATTGGCTGTCAAACTTGTATTTCTTTCCGGCAATCAAGTCCACCTCTTTTTGCTTTCCATTATATACAAATGTACAATGATTGGTTTCCCCTGCATGAATAGTAGCTGACACCAATTTTCCGTCTTTCCATTGTATATCTAACTTATGGCCACCGTGAATACGTGTCCCCAATAAATGCCCTTGCGGGAAAGTTGCTGCACAGGCTGGCAAAAATTCAACACGTCCGGGTTGCGAAAACACCATCATATCGGCCAGCAATCGCTGCAAACTCAACACCGAATCAAGATTGTAAATAGCATGCTCTGGATTATGAGAAGTAACAAGACCGTTGTACACATAATTACGTTGGGCAAAACGATTAAGATTAGCCAACACTTTTTCCTTTTCGTGCAACCTAGTAGCCATCAATGCCAAATGAATAAGACCATGAGCCGATTCAGTATCCGATTCAAAACGCTTACCCAAAGCCACTCTTGCAGCCTCTACTAGAGCTGGATCAGCACCTGGTTCAAAGAACTCTCTACCTGGGAAAACAGGATAGAGATGCGAATTGTGTCGGTGTTTATAATTATCTTCAAACGGTAAAGTTATCCATTCAGCCAAAGCGCCATCAGCATTAATGCGATAAGGAACCAACTTATCGTGGTATTCTTTCCATTTTGCCATATCTGACTGATCAAGATTAAACATTTTTCCCAATTTCAATAAATGGTCAAATACTTCACGAGCCACTGCTATTTCGAAAGTAGCATCTTTTGAAAGCGTACTGCCTTGTCCTTTAACTCCATTTTCTGGTGAAATCCCAGGGGATATATGATAGTACCCATCTTTATCTTTGGTAAGATAGTCTTCATAAAACTGTGCCATTTCCTGATATAAAGGTAAAACACGCTTGCGCAGAAAAGCCATATCTCCATAAAGCATTCCGTGCTCATAAAAAGGCATTAGGTTCCATCCTGCACCACCTGGCCAATACATCCATGGAAGCCCCGGAGTAAAATGATTAAGATATCCTTTTTCTGGATCACTGTAATGAGGTACCAAGAAGCCACGACAACCCAAATAACTGCTGGCATTAAGTCTCCAGGCGGGTAATAATCTTTCTACATAACCAAAATACGATTCGGCACATTCGGCCAAATCACCAGTTGAGATACCCGAAATAGCAAGGTTGACATTAGTATCCATCACAAAGCCACCAATCCATGAAGGTGTCCATCCACCTCCCCAAATGCCTTGCAGTGGTGGCGGAAAATCTCCAGACGAAGATATGAGCAAGTATCGCCCCATGGCATGCATCTGCTCAAGAAATAGAGGTGTTATCCCTTTTTCATGCGCTTCTTCCAACATTTTCTCTGTTGGCGTGCTTTTCCAAAGATCTGCACAACCCAGATCAAACACTACACGACGAAACATCTCGCCATGTTGCGAGGCATGTGGCAACAACAGTTTATCATAGTCTGCAGAAATCAAAGAAAGCTCATTACGAGTGGCTATTTCCTGTGAAGTGCAACCAAATTCTAATGGTGTTATACGTACTAATATCGTGACCTCATTAGTATTTTCTATCTTAAGTTGATTATTCTCCACACGCATTTGTCCACCATTTGCAACTACCCGAGCCAAACCTTCATAACCGCCGGGATCTTGCGAATATTGTGCATGATAGCTCAACCAGCCCGATGCTTCTGCTTTACTACTTGTATTAAGAAAAACCTTGTCCAATTCAAAACCGCTGGCCTTTCCTGTACGGCCGGGAGTTTCGGCAAGATTGAGTGTTAATTCCAGTTTTTTTCCTGCTGATGATTTAATCCTGATTACATTAACATTATCAATCCTAGATGAAAATACACTTTCCTCTACGGTACCCTGTTCATCTTTCCATTGGGCTTTTGCTTCCCCGGTTTCCAAATTCAGCTCACGTCGATAAGCAGATACTGCTCCAACCTTTTTTACATTCATTTGTACATCAAATGCTGGATGCGGAAATAAAGGCCACATATTTGTGGCTCCCATAGCATCCAACTGCTTACGAGCTTCACCTGTGCTAAGACGTGCAGCCTCGCCAAACTTAGCTGAATCACTCAACTTTCTCATCTCTGGAAGCAGGTTGGCAAGGTTGGCCACCGCTACTTTGTGTCGATCCCAAGCGCGAACAAAAAGTTTTTCATGTACACAAATAATCCGCTCCTCACCCGCGTTCCCTGTAAACATAGTTCCGTGACGACCATTTCCCGTTACAAATGCGTCTTCCCACTTAAGTGCTGGTTTATCAGACCATACAATCCATTGTCGAGACGGATTGCCTGACTTATCAGCTGTTTTCTTTACTTGTGCGGAAAGCGAAGCAACAGCTGTCACCGCTCCAAAAAGAAAAATTATCTTTAATAGTGATTTCATTTATTTAATAAGTTAGTTCATTTATTTAATAAGGATAATAAATACAAATAATTCGCAATTCATTTTTTTTATATAAAGTCGTAAAAAACACCCCTTTTAATCTATCAATACTCATCCCTTAATTTGATGTCTTTCCGAAAACTTCCACTTCGCTCATAGAAATTTCTTTGGCGGAGTCCAAAAAGTTGATTCTTAAAAATCTACCTATCGATTTGCTATCTATGTCTATTGACTGTTTCTTACTAGTTCCATCTCCCTTGAGGATGGAATCTGCTATTTTTTCCCAAAGCTGGCCGTCTTTGGAAATCTCTATACGTATTGCCACAGAGCCCAATACTGGAAGAGCAATACTAACTTTATTAACAACATATAAGTTTTCAAGATCAATCTGCCACCATTTTTTCTGCTCATTGCCCACTGCCTTCCAATAAGAGGCTTCATCGCCATCATTAGCTTTATTTGCCGTTCTGCCTTCCATTTCGCTACTGGCACGAGTGGGTTTCTGGATGGCAATATTTATATTAGAATTTGGTTGCCCCGAAACATTCGTTGTATATCGAACGTAGGGTCTGTCTGGTGTTTTAGGAGTTATCCCTTCAGAATATATCGGATAACCCTGAGTCTCGATAATGATGGTATCGTATTTTAACCCAGCAGAAGATGCTTTGATAACCGTCTTGCCACCCTCATAAGAGCGAAACTCTATGGCCGCTTTTCCGTCCCTGATATAAATATCTGATTGGTTGCTAAATGTGATTGTCCTTCCTGTAGGAAACTCTCCGGGACCTGATATAATCTCAAAGGTAACGTCAGGACTATTATTGATTGGTTTTCCATCTTGGTTTTGTACTGTTACGATAAGTTGAACATCATCGGTTCCATCAGTTCCGTTAATGACTTTTTTTGAAGCAGTAAGACTTAATTTTGATGGAATACCAGATTGAGCCACCTCGGGTGGTGCAATATGCTTATACTCATTTCTATACCAATAATATTGGTTTTTGGGCATACGGAAATAATCAATCATACCCATTTTCCCAAATTTCCCAGCACGGGTTCCGTAATCAAAAGCACACCACAATGCCTGTCCGCTTCTCCAAGGGAATTCCTCTTTCTGAAGCTCACCAAAACCAGGATCATATTTTCCGGGACGGATGGCAATAACCGACCCATATTCAGTGACTACACTTGGAATACCTGGATTAATAAATAGTCGTGTGCCATCCCCGTTATAACCGGCTATATCCCCGAGTTTGTCAATATCTCCTCTTTGGCATCCGCCAATACCAACCAAGCGAGTTGAGTCGAGTTCATGGGTAAGTTTGGTCAAATCTTTTAGAAAAACACGTATCTTGTCTATTGTACCCTTTCCTGTGAAAAAAGGCTCATTACACATACTCCATGCTATAATAGAAGGATGATTGCGGTGTATACGCACCATTTCCTTAAGATTTGTTTTTACACTTTCTTCAAAAAAAGGCTGATCGTCGGCATTTACTGGGTATGCCCCAGCACCCTCGAACCAATTATCACTTTCACGTTGGTTGCCTCCAGATCCCCAAAAATCATTTTCTTCCCATAATAGTACTCCCAAACTATCACATGCTTCGGAAAAAGCGGGGTCATGAGGGTAATGTGAACCCCGTATGAAATCCATGCCGCAGTCTTTAATCATTTTCACATCCCTTATAATGGCTGCATTAGTTACCGCACTTGCCCAACCAGCATGATCCTGATGTACATTTGCACCTTTAAAATAGTAATGTTCTCCGTTAAGAAAAAATCCTTTGTCAGCCGTCCATTTCATCCAACGAAAACCAAATTTTGTTTCATAACGATCCAACAGTAAATTACCATCAAATATCGTAGTAACGGCTTTATAAAGAAACGGATGATCAGGGTGCCATAATAAAGGAGATTTTACTGCTCCAGTGGTTTGTTCAACAGTCACTGTAGCACCAGTTTCTATTTTGCTGTTTGACATTGACTTTGCCACAATCTTACCGGAAGGGGCAACAATCTCTGTTTTGATTGTGTAATTTTTGGATTGTTGACTGTCATTTTTTATTTCTGTCTTAATATTCACTACACCTTTTTCTTTAGAAACTCTAGGTGTAGTAACAGCTGAACCGTACCAAGTCACGTGAACTGGATTGGTTACCACCAGATAAACATCCCGATAGATACCACCAGTAAAATTATGGTCTCCATTTCGGGGAGCCAATCTAGCATTCCAGTTATTATTAAGTCTTACTGCCAATACGTTACGCCCCGGTTTCAATTTACTGGAAATATCAAATGTAAAACCAGTGTACCCTCCTTGATGTGTACCAACCAATTCACCGTTTACGAATATTTCTGCCTCCCGGAAGGCGGCTTCAAATTCTATAAAGATTTGTTTGCCTTTCCAACTCGACGGAATATCAAAATATTTGCGATACCAACCATATCCGGTGTACCATTGTGCCGACTGAAAATAGGGAATACTAAAATTATGTGGCAGACTTATATTACTCCAATCAGCGTCATTATAATTGGCGGCTTTCGCCAATGCATCATCGCCTAATTTAAATTTCCATTCTCTGTTGATATTGATTTTCTCACGGACAGTAGATTCTACTTTAGTATTCTGCCCATAAAACATAAATACTGATGTCAGCAATAAAATCATCGTCAAATTTCTTATTCCTAATAAAAGCATAATATATATTCTAATTAGTTTTAATTATTATCAAGATCAAGAACCGATTAATTATTTTATAAATTTTTAAAAGGCACTACAACATTCCATGAGTGCGTACCATATTCAAAACCACCTGGGCCATCCATTGTGGCAAAAAAGAAATAGGCTGGTTTTCCATTTTCAAAATAGATAAAAGGTCTTTCCAGTTGTCCCATCGTTTCTGTTTTACCATCATTGTAACGAAGTGTTCGCGAATAGGCTTTAGGTGAATCTGCAACAGTCCAGTGAATAGCATCTTTTGAATTGGCTAATACTCCTGCACCTTTCTCGCCAGTATATTTCGCAACGTGATCTTTGAAAACCACATGGTACCCTTTTTTGTCCTTCCAAAAGAAAGGGGCTTCAATCTCAGGCTGACCGGGACCACCTAATACGGGTTGTCCGTTATTCAGCACTTCAAACTTATCATAAATACTTTTGGCACGAGCCATTCCAAAACACATGCCCGAATACTTATCGTTACCCACATAACTGCGGGCTTTAAACATTAGTAAAACAGAACCGTCTTCTTCAATAATCGGACTGGGATTGGAAGTCAGAAAACTGTAAAAAGTATCTGGTTTTGTTTCCAAAACAGGTCTGTCAAAACGTTTCCAAGGGCCGTAAGGCGAATCGGCAATGGCAACACCCACTCGCTTGTTACTACGGCCTACAATACACCATTTGCTAGCTAGGTTGAAATCTTGTTTATTAGGTTCTTCGAAAGGATGCGTAGATCCCATATAATACAGTATATACTTGTTTTTGTATCGCAATATACGAGGATTGTGCGTAGAACGACCATCCCAATATTGTGCACCACGAGCAGGCAAAGCCACATCTGAAAATGTGTATGGGCCTTCAGGTCTATCTGATATCGCGTGTACCACCTCTGATGCCACCATCCAACCCGGATGAAACAATATACTATCTGGCCATCGGGAAGCAAACATATGATATTTCTTGTCATCCCCTTTTACAACAGAACTACACCACACCCAATACCCTTTCATGGAAAAAGCAGGCGTTCTATAGGCTTCTCCCAACTGGCTATAAATTGGGTTGGCTGAATCTGTTTTTTGTGCCCAACTTGATTGAATACTTATTAACTGTAATAGTACAATCAAACCTATTGTAAAATAATTTTTCATTTCTATAATTTTTGTTCAATATCAAGAGTAAAAAAACTGATACCTATTTCAGAAACTGCTTGAAAATAAAAACATCAAGAAGTTTCTTACTCTAAAACAGTATTTACAAAAACAGCTTACTTTTATTTAACATTCTCTTTTTCAGGTCTTAAATCATCCAAAATTGGAGTTTCGATTGCACTTACATTGGTTTGAATCTTGTCATTTTTTTGTTCGAAAATCACAATTTCATTAGCGCCTTCTTTCAGCCAACAACCTGGAAGATATAATGTTTGTTGTGGTCCAACACTCCAATAACGTCCAAGATTAATTCCATTAACAAACACAATTCCTTTACCCCAATCACGCATATCTAGGAACGTATCGCCTTTTTTCGATACATTAAAAGTTCCTTGATAAATAGCAGGCTGCCCAGCTTTGGCATTACTTTTGGCAGTCGCTAGATTTGGCATCTTGTCCATAGGAAACGCATACATATTCCAATCACCTGTGATAGTTTCACCATTAATAATCACTGGAGAAATAATTCCCTTGGTACTGCTGGTGATTTTTGAATCGTAATTGATACGCCCCATATTTTCGACAATAATATCCAAAGTCGAATTGAAAGGTATATCGATCGTACACTCGTAATTGTTATAATAGCTATTCAATTCGGCTACTTTTTTGCCATTAACGTACACAAGCGCATAATCACGAAGCCCTTTTAATTCTAATTTTCCGTTAATAGGCTGATTGAATTTTCTACTGTACCAAACATAACCATGCCCTTGGTTCAATTCCTCAAAAGTCAGCGGTTTTTCATTTTCTACTGGTTTTATTTTGTCTTTTAATGACTCCAGAGAGATTGCTTTGGTCAATTTAATTCCAGGAATTGATATCACCTTAATTTTAGCAGGAACAGCGGGTGTTTTTGAATCTTTCAACAATTCACGTATGGCGTTGTATTCTTCAGTTGACCAACCTGCTTCAGTAATAGGAGCATCATAATCATAAGACGTTAAGTCGGGCTGAATGTCATGACTCTTGTTGTAATTGGCTCCAGAAGTAAATCCGAAATTAGTTCCTCCGTGTACCATATAGTAGTTAAAGGAAACTCCTGCATCAATGTATTTTTTTGTTTGGTTGATTGTTCTTTCGAACCCCCTTCTTGGGAAAGGTTCTGCCCAGTGCATCAACCAGCCTGGGTAAAATTCGGCAACCATATAAGGGCCTTTTCCATCATGATATTTGTCAACAACTTCTTTGAGTTTGTTCACATCATTTTCACCGTTGGCTGTTGGCAAAGCTCCCGGAAGTGACCCTCCATCAAACAACCAACTTCCATCCGAAGTAAAGAAAGGTACATTGAAACCAAGATCTTTTAGTTGTTGAAAAACGGCGGAGCTGTATTTTTTGTGATCTTCATTCGAAATATCCTTACGCTGTGAAACAAAGGAACCAAATTCATTTTCTCCCTGAACCATGATAATTGGACCTCCATTGGTTATCAATAAATTTTTTACCTGACCATAAAGTTGCGTAAAATATGTTTTTACTGCGGCCAAATATTGTGGGTTGTTTTCGCGAATCACCATTCCCGGTACATTTTTCAAAAACCAAGGATACCCTCCAAATTCCCACTCGGCGCAAACATAAGGGCCTGGACGCAATATCACATACAATCCTTCTTCTTGAGCCATTTTGATGTATTCGGCAACATTTCGGTTTCCGGTTTTAAAATCCCAAACTCCCGGTGCTACTTCATGGTAGTTCCAAAAAACATAAGTTGCCACGGCATTTAATCCCATGGCTTTTATCATTTGCAATCGATGACGCCAATATTCTTTCGGAATTCTAGAATAGTGCATTTCCCCGCTGTGTATTTGAATGTTTTTTCCATCCAAAACAAAATTACCATCTGTTATGGCAAAGGTGTGCTTTTTTTGTCCAATTGCATTTACCGTTAACAAAAGGAATAAAAATAAAGTAAAAAAGTTTTTCTTCATGCTAAGTTTATTTAATATCAATGATTACTGATTTGGGTTATGCTTTTGTTTTGAATTAAAATTAAAACTTGATTATTTTTAAGATTAGCTAAAATTTAATTTTTTATAATGAATAAAATCCTCCTTATATTCCCCAATTTACATTTGGCTGAGGCCCCAACACCAATTCTAATGTTCCTCCTTTTGCCAATACATCGTGGCTAAGCCAACACTTATCATATGGCTTTCCATTTAATTTAGCCGATTGAATGTATTTATTTTGAAGAGAATTGTTTTTGGTAATGATGGTGAATTTTTTCCCAGATGCATATTTAGTATCCAACTGAATGCTGATAGTGTTAAATATTGGTGTGCAAATCTGATAGCGATTATCACCCGGACAAAGCGGATGCAAGCCCGAAGCTGCCAATACATACCAAGCCGACATTTGCCCTACATCTTCGTTGCCCACCAATCCCAATTCGGCCGAATTGTGATAAGCGTTTTCGCAAATTAACCGAGCCCATTTTTGGGTTAACCAAGGTTTCCCCAAGGCATTAAACATAAAAGGAACATGGTGTACCGGTTCGTTGGCATGGTTGTAATAATCGTTCCACTTCATATCGGCAGGCACCTTGTCAAAAAAATTCTCCAGATCATTCACTGTTTTTTCCTTGCCCCCAATCAATTGTGTCAAGCCTTCTATATCGTGCGGTACAAACCAGCCTTGCTGATAAGGATTACTCTCTGTACAGCCATATAGTTGTTTTAGCCTTCCTTCAGCTGGCCACGGCAACCAGGCTCCACTTTTATCTTTGGGCCTGAACCATCCTACTGTAGGATCAAAAAGGTTTTTATAATGAAAAGATTGCTCCGTGTACTTTTTATAGTTGGCTGGCTTATTTAATTGCTCAGCCAGTTGCGCCATACACCAAGCCGAATACGAATATTCTAATGTTTTTGATATGCTGGGATCATAACCTAATTCTGCCGTACCAAACTTATCAACCGTATTTTTAGAAAAAGTATAGGCTTTATCGATATTGTAATTTCTGATACCTTTACGGTAAGCATCGGCTATTACCACGACTGCGGGATTACCCAACATACATCCACTATAGGCATTTAAAAATTCCCATCTTTCCAGGTACTGCGTTTTATTTTCATCAGCCAGTTCCACCAGCGAATTAATCATATCGTTTACCACGGTTGGATTAATGATGGTTTGCAAAGGCATTTGGCTTCGAAACACATCCCAACCGCTGAAAATAGTCCGCTTTGTAAATTTATCGGAATGATGTACTTGATTATCTCCTCCAGTATAGTTTCCATCGACATCGGTAAAGCTACGAGGATCAATCATGGTATGATAGAGTGACGTATAAAAAATTGTTTTCTGGTCTTCGGTTCCTCCAGATACTTTCATCTTCCCAAGTGCCTTATTCCATAAATCAAAACTCTTTTTCCTTTCGTTTTTAAAATTCCAGTCTTTAATTTCAGCCTCTAGATTCTTGCGGGCACCTTCCATATTTACAAAAGATATTCCTGCTTTGAGTAATACCGCTTCTTCTTTACCAGTTTCAAATTCGGTATAAAAACCGATATGCTTTCCTTGCTTTTCTTTGCATTGCTCATGGATAGTTGCATTGGCTGCTACCGTCTGAAATGCAACGCTTTCAATAGTCTCTCTTTTACGATTGGCATCTGATGGAATATTCACTTCCCACACACCATATTTTTTTAATGGCTTGCTGAATTGGGCATAGAAATACACCACATAATCAGGTTTTCCGTTCCCGTTGCCCCAACCTCCGCCAGTGGCATCACATTTCATCCAACCTTCGATAGTATTATCGTTTACTACTTTTACATACTGTTCTGTAGAAGTACCGCCAACTCTTCGGGCTAAATCAATTTGAATGCGGGATTGTTTATTGGCCGGATAAGTAAACTGCATGATACCACTATGAGGCGCGGCTACCATCTCGGCCTTAACTTGATAGTCCGTTAATTCGACTGAATAATAGCCTGCTTCAGCTTTTTCCGATTTTTTATCATACAAAGAACGATAGCCACTGATACCTTCTTTTTCTCTTCCCGAATTGGTTTTAAGTTGACCTGTAGTGGGCATCACCAAAAAGTTACCCAAATCACCATACCAGCCAATTCCACTCATTTGTGTAAAAGCAAAACCTTCTATAGACTTATGCTCATAACTATAACCTGCTCCGTTATCTCCTCCGGTAATTGTATTGGGGCTGAGTTGGGTTAACCCAAATGGTGTAACTGCACCCGGAAAGGTTTTTCCCAAACCATGATAGCTACCAGCCAATGCAGTGTTATTACTTGATCCGATAAATGGATTAACGTAATAGGCCAGCGATTTCTCCTTTGTTGTTGTTGTTTGTTGCCCGATTACTTGTAAAGTAAACAAACAACATACAACCAAATTCATTATAATTATTTTCTTCATATATTATATTATTTTCTAATGACTATTATTCCTTGCAAGAAACAACTACTTTACATTTTTTAATTTTAACGAATTCCAACAAAATAAGAATACTATGTAAAACTTAGCGAATTTAATCGTATTGTACTCTTCCAAATACTTGTGATTAATAATACTGCCCACAAACAGCCTTTTACAAACTGGTTTTCAGCCATTATAGGTTAATTAAAATGTTATTTCTTTTCGGGTACATTAATTACGCAAATTTCATTAATAGAAGGCAAGGCTGTTGCCTTTATTACTTTAAATCTAAGTTTACTTGTTTTATAAGGATGCGGGAAACGAATTACTTTACAATCTCCCATAGGTTCATCGCCTAGAAAAATTGTTACCCAACTACCGTTTTGTAAAATATCTATACTGTATTGCTGAATGCGTGGTATGCGTATTTGCGAAAAATTATCGGGCAAATTCTTTTCATCCTGCGCTTCAAAAATACTAATCTTGTTAAACGACTCCTTTTCATTCAATGACATCTCTACGGTTGCCAATGTATCAGCCGCTGTCCAATGGCTGTCCAGTTTTCCATCATTTATTGCACTGCCTTCGTAAACTTTGCCTTTATCATCTTTCCATACACTTGATGCAGTTACAGGTTTATTGAAAGAAATAAATTGTCCATTTTTTGGTAATGGTTTTCCAAGAGACAACCCCAATCGTTTACCCAATGCAATAGCAGCATTAGCTTCATATTCTCTAATTCTACCGGTTTGATCAGGAGGTATGTTCATTACCAATGAATTATTATTATCGGTACACCAATAAAACAATTCTTCCATTTCATCAAGGTCTCTCACAGGCAACTGAACTGATTTTTGGAACCAATTATATCGTTTACTGATACAGATTGTATGCTCAAAAGGAAGATAATAGGATTTCCCTTCGTGCAGGTATTGTTTTTTATCAAACTTGGTAATGTACTTGGGATCCCACAAACGAAAATCGGATGGAAAATACTGAAAGAAATATTTGTTGTCTTCTGTCATATCTGATGGAAGTGCAAATTTTCTTTTACCTTCTTCATACACAATAGTGTGATTTACGCTTACCGCACAGTTGGGATTCATTTTTTTAACCAAAGAATACAACTGATCAATTCCCCAATACTGTGGTTTTCTGTCCCAGCCACCATCAAGCCACAATTCACAAACCGATTTATCAATTGTAAAAAGTTCTGTCAACTGGTTCTTCATATAATCAATATACTTCTGCGGATCTTTGTCTTTATAAGAAGGTTCGTGTCTGTCCCACAACGAATAGTACAAGGCAAATTTAATTCCATATTTTTTACAAGCATCTGATACTGCTTTTACCACATTTGTTTTTACGGGTGATGACGCCACATCATAATCGGTGTATTTACTGTCCCACAAACAAAAACCATCGTGATGTTTAGTAATTAGTAATACATAGCGAAATCCTGCTTCTTTTGCCACACGCACCCATTGATCCGGATCTAGATTTGTGGGGTTATAAGACGACACAGGTAATGTCCCATCACTCCACTCTACATCGTTAAATGTATTCAAACCAAAATGCATAAACATACCATAACCTCTTTTCATCATTTCCTGTTGGGCAAGATTGGGTTGGGTAGATGGTACTTGTATTTGAGCCTGACATGGGTAAAATAGTATGGCACATATCATCAAAGCTAGTAACTTCAGTTCTTTCATACTCTTATTTTTTATCTATCAATAATTTCGTTTTACTTTTAAAAATATATTTTAACATTTCAGAAGGGTGTGTCAAATTCAAAATTGTCCAAGCTGTCCACAGCCGTAAAAAGAGAATAAACTTGTTTCTCAGCAACAAAGAAATACCTAATTGATAAGCATCTCGATTAATTCAGCAATAACTCTATTACCGGAATTTCATACATAGGCTTTTTAGCGGGCAGTTTTAGAATAGCATCCTCTCCTTTTATTTCAAATTTCAATTCGGAATTATCATGTAAAAACTGTGCATATTTCAACTGACTTTTATAACCCGGCAAAAGCAATTTCCCATCTGATGGATAATCATATAAATGCACATACATTTTTTTAGTGGTCGGATTATAGGTAAGTTTCGTTTCCTCAGGAACTTTAAATTGCTCTGGTGCAAACGTGCATCCATAAATAGATTTACTATTGGCATGCATCCAATCACCAAGACTTTCTAAAGCATTGTCTGCTCGATAATCAAATTCGCCTCGGGCAGTAGGACCAACATTTAAAATCAAATTACCTCCATTGCTCACGGACGAAATCAGTAAATCCAACAACTGTCTTTGTGATTTCCAAGAATCTTCATCTCGATAATAACCCCATGATCCCGAGAAAGTCTGACAGGTTTCGAATGTCTTTCCTTTGTATTTGCTTAATTCACCGGGCTTTACTTGTTCTGGTGTTTCAAAATCGGCTCCATCTTCATACTCATCCAAATTCAGCCTGTTGTTTATAATAATATTGGGTTGCAATTTTCTTACCTGTTTCAATAACTCAACTGATCCCCAATCGTCTTTACCTTTTCCCGGTCCTCTTTCGTTTGTGGCAAACGAAAAATCCAACCATAATAAATCTATTTTGCCATAATTTGAAAGCAATTCGGTAACCTGATTGTGAAGGTATTTTCGGTATTCAGCTATATTTCTATTTTTATTCAACTGCGCATATGCAGCCACGGGATCCTTCACACTTCCATCCTCTGGCAGATGCTGAGGATGTTGATAATCGATTGGGTAGTCTGGATGGTGCCAATCGAGAAGAGAATAATAAAACCCTATTTTGATTCCTTCTGCCCTGAAAGCATCCACAAATTCCTTTACCAAATCTCTCTTTGCTTGAGTATTGGTACTTTTATAATCAGTGTATTTACTATCAAATAAACAAAACCCTTCGTGGTGTTTGGTAGTAAGTACTGCGTATTTCATACCGGCAGCCTTTGCTTCCTTTGCCCATAATTTGGGGTTAAACTGATCGGGGTTGAACATATCAAAATATTTTTGATACTGTTCATTAGTCATTGCTTCCCTCCTCTTTATCCATTCATGACGTGCAGGCATGGCGTACAACCCCCAATGGATAAACATCCCAAAACGGGCATCTGTCCACCACTCCATTCTTTTTGCTTTCTGTTCTGACGTTTCATTGCCTATTTTTTTTTGTCCAAAAGATAAATTTGTGACTATTAAAAATGCTAAGAACAAAATAATCCCCTTTAATCTATTTTTCATTTATTGTAAGTTATTATTAATTAATCCAGATTGTAAGTTTATCTTTAATTAAGAATAATGTTATTGTTTTATACTTTTATTTAGGCCAAACCTTTATCTCCTGCATACCAATGTTACCAAATTCAATTGGGCCCGGGAATGGATTGTTAACGTTTCGTTTATGGCTAAAATAATCATAGTCTATCTTCACAGGTGACCCATCAGGATTAGTAAACTCTTGATTAGGAATTGTCGCTTTATCCAAAACCTGAGTTGTAACTAATTTTCTCTTAGATTTATTTACCCAATCAGAAGAAACATGCATCGATAAATACCAGCCATCCGCTTTGTGAATAAGTTTCACATCAGAATCAAAATTGGAATCAAATATAGCAGTAGTATCGTTTGAGTCCCGCTGTGTTTCTTTTGTATAAACATTACCATCATAATTTATCGGGAGTTTCGGTTCATCCCATTTTTTAAAGGAAGCTTTGTTTATTATTAGGTTATTATACCAACTCCAATTTCCACCCACATTAAGTGTCTTTCCCAAAGAAACAGTTTCATGTGGTTTATAATAGTACGTTTTACGTGCATCTTTACCTCCGGCTACAGTACCACTGATAAGATTATGCACATTGGCAACACCTTGTGATTTTTGATAAATTGCCTGTTCGGAAAGAAAAATATTGTTGGCCATAAGCAGTGGACCATGATTAACTTCTAAAAATACATCATTCTCAAACATCCCTTTCGCAGAACCATTGTCATGAAACAAGTTTCCAACAACCTGTACGCCCTGAGCTCCCCAGTCTAGCCAAATTCCACGAATGGTACGGTAAATATGGTTATTCCTTATCACCGCATCCATAGCAAAATGTAGTTTGATACCTGCCTGTTCCCATCCTGAAAATATTTCGCCTATGCAAATGTCATGAATGTCGTTTCCTTCAATGAGACTAAAGGCTCCACCACTACAACCTACAATACCAGCCTGACCGCATTCATAGATTTGATTGTTCCGAATGGTATGAAAGCCTGTCTCGTCTTTGGTCCATGATGCATTTTCGAAATAATCGATCAGTTGCTTCTCTGTTTGACCAGCATTTGGTTCAGGATACACCCTTGGAGGTAATTTTTGATAATGGTGCGCATGTCCGAATGTTGAACGGCCAAGCGAAATACCAGAACAACGTGAATTACGAATGATGTTATTTTCAATAACCCATCCTTTTCCCCAACGAGTTCCTATAAGTCCTGGTTGCTCAGCCGATGGTGGTGCCCAGTTCGTAGCCGCATTTTCAAGAATAAATCCTCTAACGGTAATATAATTGATGCCTGTTTTCTCTGGATAGAATACTTGTGGTCGAACGGAGATCTCAACCGATTCTGTATTTGGGTTTATCCCATTGGGAAACTGTGCCCAGATTGTTGTTTTGCCGTCTGAGTTTAATTTAGGTGCTCTAATAACAAGACAAATATTTTGTTTCCCTGAAAGCTTACGCAATAACTTGATATTAAAAGGAGAAAATTTTGTCCAGTCGCCGGTATTGGTTACAACTGAAGAACCCAACAATTCTCCTGATGGATTTCCAAGGTGCACCTCTACTGTTCCACCTTTAGCCAATGTTGCTGCATTAAAAAACAAAATATCGGTACCAGACCCAAAGTCAACCGCATCAAAATGAAGTATTGATCCATCCTTCAAATAACCAAAAGGAAAGTGATCACCTGGGAGGACAACCGCCTGATCACCACCTTCAACAGATGAATCTGCATAAGTCATTTGTTTGCCTCCTGCTGGATGTACCCATTCAATATTCATCAACACCGGACCACCATTGCCATCAGCTTCAGTATAAAAATAAGGTTGGTCACCTGTAGGTTTAAAAACGTCATAAAGAGAAAATGTTTCCCTGATTCTTTTCCCGTTCAAATAAACACTGCCTGTATGATTAGGCTTGCCATTGCCCATATACCAACTACCGTAAAGCTGCTCCTCAAATGGGTTGTTTGTCCCGAAAAATGAATTTGAAAGTGTTAATTTCCAAGTATCACTCTCAACTTTCTCCCATCCTTTAACTGATTCTGATCCCGTAATAACAACTTTTTCGCCAGGAGCCGCCTGATAGGTAATACATTTTTCTTTAGATGTACCGCCTCGGGGTGGTGCAATTTTTTCACGATAAATCCCCTCATGAACGGTAATTATATCACCAGGCATCGCTTTATTAGCTGCTGCCATAATCGTTTTTAATGGTTTCTTAAAAGACCCATCATTGTTATCATTTCCTTTTACAGATACATGGTATTCTTTTGCAAAAGCAAAAAAAGTATTTAAACTAATTAATAGAATAATAATTTTTTTCATACTTAATCTAATTAAAGTGCAATTGTTTCATACAAAGAAGTTCATTCATAGGATATGACTCGAATTGTGACGCTGATTTGTTCCTAAAATAAAAAAACACGTAGAATACTAATTAAAAATTAATCCAATCACCATTACTTAACTTGATTGCTGATTAACCGAAAACTGTGTGCTACGTGTTGAAATCATAATCTCCAAAGAGATTATAAATACCATTTTTTATAACGCAATAATGCTTCGAGGAAATAATAGTCGGCATAAGTAAGCGGTACATCGATTTCTCCGTTA
This sequence comes from Flavobacterium gilvum, assembly GCF_001761465.1. Taxonomy (NCBI): domain Bacteria; kingdom Pseudomonadati; phylum Bacteroidota; class Flavobacteriia; order Flavobacteriales; family Flavobacteriaceae; genus Flavobacterium; species Flavobacterium gilvum. The sequence goes on from NZ_CP017479.1 coordinate 754,881, forward strand.
TGAGGAATAGAACCTACGCTATGCATTAACAAATAACCTCCATTTGAACCCAATTTTGCTCTGTATTTTGGTGTTGATAATGACTTCAAAATGGTTTTGGCAACATCAACATAATTCTGTTTCTCTTTCCCTGAAGTGTATTGACCCAGTTCCAACAATGCAGAGGCATAAAGTGCCCCAGCCGACGCATCACGCAAAGCATTCGGAATATTCGGAGCATCAAAATCCCAATACGGAACCTTATCCGCCGGTAAATTAGGGTTGTTCAAAATAAATTTTGCAATTCCTTGCGCTTGTTTTAAATAAGCAGGATTTTTGGTAAAACGATACATCATCGTGTAACCATACAAAGCCCATCCCTGTCCCCTGCTCCATGCGCTGGAATCTGCATAGCCCTGAGCCGTAACTTTTTTAAGAACTTGCCCAGTTTTCAAATCATAATCCAACACGTGATAACTACTGTAATCCGGTCTGAAATGATTTTTGATCGTTGTATTGGCATGATTTTCGGCTATATCTGCAAAAGTTGGATCATTACTGTTATGACTTGCCCATTCCAGCATCTCCAGATTCATCATATTGTCAATGATAACCGGACCAGCAAAACCTTTTTGTTTCAAAGCACCTTCAGTAACCTCCCATGACTGAATCACCTTGGCATCAGGACGGTATCTTGTTGCCAAAGATTTAGACGATTGCAGAATCACTTTTTTGTATTCTTCGTTTTTCGTTAATCGATAAGCGTTCCCAAAACTGCAATACATCATAAAACCCAAATCATGGTTTTTGGTGTAATATTTTACCGTGTCTAATATCGCCAGTCTTTTTTTGGCTTCATCCAGTATTAATGGCTTTTTGGTATATTCATAAATATACAAAAGTGTTCCGGGATAAAAACCACTACACCACCACCAGACATTGGAACTAACATTTTTGTTGTGTTCAAATGTTTTGGGCATCGAATCTTGTGGAGTTGCTTTTTCCAAATACTGATATTGCTTTTCGGCAAATGCGAAATTGTCATGAATCAGTTTTTGCATCGCAAAATGATCCTTGCTATTATCTTTTTGGGCAAAAACAGATAAGCCGCTCAAAGATAATAGTACTAAGTAGTACTTAACTCTTTTCATTATTTTTCTATAAGATAAAAGAGTTGGTAAAATGGATATGTATTTTAGCCAACTCTTTTATTATTTTACTTAAATTACCAGTTAGGGTTCTGTTTTAAGTTAGGATTTAGACCTAATTCATTAGTTGGAAAAGGCCATAAATAATCTCTAGCAGGATCAAATTTTCTTTTAGTATTGGCTTGCAATATTATATAGCTATTACTATCCAATGTTGCTGGAGCTTTTCCAAATTCAGCATACCAGTAACTTCCCAAAACTGTCTTTGGCAATTCTATTTCAGCTGTTTTCCATCTAATTAAATCCCAATAACGGAAACCTTCCAGAGAAAGTTCAACTCTACGTTCTCTTCTGATCTCTGTTCTCATATCCAAACCGTTAGCTGTCACAAAAGCGTTTGTTAATTTTGGCATAGCAGCTCTTGCTCTTAATAAATTAATAGAAAGATCTAAATCTGCATCGCTAATCGTTCCGTTCAATTCAAAACTAGCTTCTGCATAAATTAACAATATTTCAGCATATCTAGTAATTGGATAATCAATAAATGACCTTCCAGCAGCCCTATCTACGTCATTGAAATATCCTCTATACGCATACTTTGATACCATAAAACTATTAGGTACTGAAAAAGCTACACCAATATTATAAGGATCTCCTGTTTTAAAAAATCGATCACTCATCCTTGGATCTCTATTGGTATAAAGATCTTTCGCCTTAGTAGTTGTAGCATTAGGTGCTACATACAATGGCGATTTAGTATAAGGCAAACCGTCTTTCATCAAATAAGCATCTACCAAAGATTGCGTTTGACCATAACGACCATTATCAATCTCCGCTATAGTATTGTGCGATACCACAACATCGGCAACACTTTTCCCATATTGATTAACCAATATATTTTCTTTATTACCACTTCCTTCACCTGCATATTGCAATAAATTGAAATAAGCAGTATTACCCCCTGAAGCAGTATTGAATAAACTGTGTTCTTTTGAGTCCATAACTGCTTTTGCAGCATTTCTTGCAATTGTCAAGTGCTTAATAGGGTCGCCATATCCATGAAACTTGGAACGTGTTCCTTCAAAAAGTGCCACTTCGGCTTTCAAAGACAAGGCTGCTGTTTGTGAAATTCTACCATAACTTGCATATGTTGTTGAACTCAAAACTGAGGCAGTCCTCAATTTTGAAACAGCATCGTCTAAATCAGCATATATAGCATTAACAACTTCGTCTCTTGTGTTTTGTGGAGCCTGCAACTCTGGAGAATTTTCGTCTAATACTTTTAGTATTAATGGAACACCACCATAACGTTGTAATAAATTATAATAAGCCCTTGCTCTAAAATACTTAGCTTCTCCAACATACCAATTTACATTAGTTGCAGCTACACCATTCGCTAGTACTTTAGGTGCATTTTCTATCAGTTTATTAGCGGCTCTTATAAAGCCATAATTGTTATTATAATTACCATCTGTTGCAGGAACATTTCGCGATCCATCACTAATTGAATTTGAAGCTGTTCCAAAAGAATCATCAGACATAAGATCAGCACTAATAGAAACATTTGGCAAAGAAGTATATAAGTAATTTGCAGCCATTTTTAAATCACTCTCACTCTTCCAATAGCTAGCATCCGCAATGGCTGTTTCAGGAAGTCGATCCGTATCACACGAAATCATGGCTGTTATCAAAAACAATACAGCAAACAGGGTTTTATTTTTAGTTTTCATAATATCAAGTTTGTAAATTAAAATGTAAGATTAACTCCTAATGAAGTAGTCCCTAATAATGGGTATTGATCATAAGCACCATTAGGTTGTTCTGGATCTAATGTCGCTTTCCAAATACCTAATTTAGAAACAGTAGCTACATTCTCAGCCGAAACATAGAATCGCACTCTAGTAAAGAATCCTTGTTTTAACGCACTGTTTGGCAAAGAATAACCCAATTGAATATTTTTAAGTCTTGCATAGGCTCCATCCATAATCCATTTGTCTGAAGTAGCAAAATTTTGGTTTACAGCGTTGATATAATAAGGTCTTGGAAAGGCAGCATCATGATGGTCTGGCGTCCAATAGTCCATGTGAATGGATGTTGGCGGAAGAAAGGAAGCAGCAAATGGTTCTAGAAGATTAGTGCTAGGCATAAAAGCTCTTTTACCAACACCTTGAATAAAGAAACTAAAATCAAGATTTTTCCAATTGGCACTACCATTAACTCCAAATAAATACTGTTGCTGATCCGTACCTAATTTTACTAAATCTCCATGATCCTTTACAGATCCTGCTCCTGCATTAACTTTCCCATCCCCATTTTGATCGATGTAAGCTACGTCCCCAATTCCGGTATTAGCTGAATAGAAAGCTGTTGCTTTTACTGCATCTAGTTCTGCCTGATTATTGATGAAACCAGGTTGTGTTTTATATCCCCATATTGTATTTAATGGTTCTCCTTCAATCAATGTATTTGTTCCAATTCCCACCACAGTTTTACCTGTGTATGACTTCAATTTATTCTCATTATTAGATAAATTAAACCCAATACTATAGTTAAAATCATCACCAATTTTATCTCTAAAATTCATTTCAAATTCCCAACCCCAAGATTCCAATACGCCGTTATTAATTTTTGGAGATCCCACACCAAAAGTAGCCGGTAAGGTTAATGGAGTCAACATATTTTTATTTTTTTTGGTGTAATAATCAAACTTACCTGTCAATTTGTTTTGGAAAAAACCAAAATCTAAAGCATAATTGTATTCTTCAACTGTTTCCCAAGATAAATTTGAAGATGCTACTGAATTTTGAAAGAAGTAACTTGTTTTTGTTTCAGGATTTCCTAAAACCAAAGCAGATCCATTACCAAGCATACTCAAATAATCATAATAACCAATTCCTAAAGAATTCCCTAACTGACCCCATGAAAATCTAGGTCTAAATTCTGAAATAAAAGGTAAATTTTTTGAAAACCATTCTTCCTTATGCATGTTCCAACCCGCTGAAACAGCCGGGAATGTTTTTGTACGTGATTGCGGTGCCAAACGCGAACTTTCATCTGATCTGATAGTAAATCCTAAAAGATATTTGTCCTTATAGCTGTAATCTAAACTACCAAAAAGAGATTGATTTGCGAATGTAAAAATAGTTTGATTATTTGTTCTCGTTGTAGTATCACCTAAATTTAAAGAAGGAATTTCATTGCTCGCCAAATTAGTTGCACCAGCAGAAAGAGCAGAAGCTCTATAATCATCCCATTGGTAACCTGCAAGAAATGCAAACTTATGATCTTCTGCAATGGTAACATCATAATTTGTCAAGAATTGAAAGTTATTTGTTTTCTGTACTCCTTGGTTCAAGTTGTATGAATTAGGATTATTAAAAACGGATTGCGCAATATTATTCCTATTTGGCAAAGTAAAACCTCTTTTAAAATCTTCAGTATCATCAGACCGTATTTGATGGCCATAAATTAATCTAAATTTCAATCCTTTTGCTAAATCTTTTATTGTTGCTTGAAATGTCGAATTGATATCGTCAACAATTCTATTATTATATCCTCCGTACAATAAATTCCCATATATTCCTCCAATATCCGATCCCCCTTCTACACTACCTGCTTGATTAAAAATTGGATTTCTTAATCTGGCTTTATAAATAGCCCCTATTGGTGCATTTCCTCCAGATGGAGCATTAGTAACATAATTAGTATAGGTCACTTTTGAATCCAAATAAATGTATTTATTTAATTCTGTTCCCACATTCATACGCATATTAAGACGCTTAAAATGATCCGGACCCACTTTTAAATACCCGTCTTGATCCAAATACCCTACGGAAAACAAATAATTCATTTTCTCAGTACCTCCACGCGCACTTACATTATACGTTTGTATTATGGATTGTTCACTCAATATATCTTTGGTAAAATCACGTTGATTAAGATAAAGAAAGGTAGTACCACCTGGTTGAAAGTAGGTATAAACTCCGTTTTTAATATTATCTATTTCATAAGGCTGATATTCAAGCGGCTGCCCAGCATTTACTCTTCCCAAATTGGAATAGTTAGCTTCATCCAACAAACTCAGCCTTTTTGGAATAAACATTGGTTTTTCAATACCCAAATTTGAGGAAGCCTCAAAAATAGTCTTACCCTCTTTCCCTTTCTTAGTAGTCACTAATATAACTCCTCCCGCAGCTTGAGCTCCATAAATAGATGCTGCTGCAGCATCTTTCAAAACACTCATGCTTTCTACATCATTTGGATTGATTGTTTGCAACATAAACATATCAGTAGGAACTCCATCAACAACCAATAGTGGATTTATAGCCCCATTAGCTGAAGTTGCCCCACGTATTTGAATACCTATACTTTCTTTTCCTGGTTGCCCACTTGTACGTGTTACGTTCATTCCTGGCACTTGTCCTTGCAAGGCAGTGGCTAAATTGGCAACCGGACGGTTTTCTATTGCCTTTGCACTTACTGTAGAAACTGAACCTGTTAAATTGGATTTCTTCTTTGTACCGTATCCAACGACAATAACTTCATTTAATTTTGAGTTGGCTTCTGTTAGAGATATATTCATCGTTGATGAGCTCCCAACGGTTAAGGTTCTGGTTTCAAAACCAATATAAGAGAAAACCAATTGATCGCTTGGTGACGCCGAAATTTTAAATTTTCCATCAAAATCAGTACTCGTTGCTGTTTTTGTTCCTTTTACGGTAACAGTAACCCCATAGAGTCCTACTTTATTTTGATCATACACTTGTCCGCTAACTGTTTTATTTTGCGCTTGCGCAAATACGGATACCATCATTATAAAAACACCGACAAGAAAATGTCTGAAAACCTTAGTAAAAGGCTGGTGTTTTAAATTCAAATTTTTCATAATTATTTTTTTTAGTTCTTTAGTTAATTCTTTAAATCTGTTTTTGGAAAATAGTTGGTTGTTTTTACATAAATTAATTTTTGGTTCATTTTTATTATTTGTTTTTTTCTAATTCACGAAACCTTTTTTTTGAAAAAGATATTTTTATAAGCATCCTTTTTTATGTTATTAATAATTTATTCAACACGAAAACGTTTTCATAAAAAATATAATTTCAAATGTACTTTGGAGTATCTTATCAAAAGGTTAAATTTCTCCCTTTATAGAATAAATTCCTCCTTTTTATTAATGCATCGTTTTATTTTTAACAGTCTTTTTTTAAAGTGTGTTTTTTTATTATCGTTTATCATTTTTAAGAATCACTGTCCGAGATTTCTTTTTTTGAGTATTTTCTTTTGGAGTTTATTTTTTAGACACTGGTGTCTTTGCCCAAAATAAATCATTATTATTTAATCATTTAAATGTCACTAGTGGACTATCAAATAACACTCTTATGCCCATCACCCAAGACTCCTCTGGTTTCATATGGTTTCAAACTAAATATGTTTTAAGCATTTTTTAGACAACGAAAACGTTTTCATAAAAAATTAAGGTTCCAAATTTACAGTGGAATAGATTTTTCTGGGCGGAAATTTTTCCAATTTTGGACCAGAATATTCCAACCCCCTTTATTAACAGACTTTATAATATTATTTTAATAGTCTTCCTTCGAAGTATTCTTTATAATTGCCTATCATTTTTATTTTTTTAAAAAAGATTTCTGATTAAATAAATAACGATTTAATAAGGCTAAGGAATAAATTGCTTAACCAACAGATTGGGCTTTTAAATTTTATATTATTTTTGACATATATTTATGATTATCATACAATATGTCTTCTAGACATTTTTTTCAGGACTGTTTTATCTTCTTAGTCCTAAAATTTGAATATTCAAATAACATCGCATGTTGCTAATTATATAAACCTTAAAAATTTTCTATGAACTTTAAAAATTACAATTCCAAATTTTTCTTTTTGTGTATTTTCTTTTGGAGTTTATTTTTTTTAGACACTGATGTCTTTGCCCAAAAAAATTCATTGTCATTTAATCATTTGGACGTCACTAACGGACTATCGAATAACACGGTTATGTGTATCAATCAAGACTCCACTGGTTTCATGTGGTTTGGAACCAAATATGGTTTAAATCGTTATGACGGGCATTCCTTTAAAGTTTTTAAAAATGACCCTAAAGACAAAACAAGCATATCTTCAAATAGTATAATAGGGAGGATCTTAGTAATTAAAAATAGAAAAATGTTGATACAAATTAATGGGGTAGATTTGTATCATTCGAATGACAATTCTTTTGAAAACATTATTCCTCAAAAAGAAGGGGTTAATGAAATACTGCAAGACACAAAGGACAATTTCTGGATTGGCACAAAAACCCAATTAAAACTTAAAACTGCCAACAGCAATAAAATTGTCACAATCAAAATTGCAAAAGGAGATATAAACGTTACAGAACTCTATGAAGATAATGAACAGCACATTTGGGTGGGAGCTTCTGAGGGATTATTTGAACTATTTTTTACCAACAAAAAACTGGTTATAAAAAGACATTTAAGTTCCTTATTTAAAAACAGTGAAAATATCGATCGAATTAACACCATTGTTCAAGACCAAAATTTAAAATACTGGATCGGGACAAAAAAAAACGGTCTCTATCTTTTTGACAAAAAAACAATGAAGGTTACTCATTTTGTAAAAAACAACAATGATAAAAACTCATTAATAAACAATAGTGTCCGTAAAATTTTATGTAATAAAAATGGTTCACTTTGGATTGGTACCCAAGATGGGTTATCTATTTTAAATCCCTACACTCAAACGTTTGTCAATTACCAGCACGATCCAACAAACCCAAACAGTTTAAGCCAAAATTCTATTTATGACATTTTCCAGGATAAAAATGGCTCTGTTTGGATTGCTACTTTTTTTGGAGGTATTAATGTTGTCTACTCCGTAAATACACCCTTCACTATTTATCAAAACAGTATTGGCAAAAACAGTATCAGCAGCAATATAATCAGCGCAATGGTTGAAGACGGCAACCACAATTTATGGATTGGAACAGAAGCCGGCGGTTTAAATTATTATAATAGGAGTTCCCAACAGTTTATCAGTTATAAAAATAGCCTTACCGATAAAAACAGTTTAAGTTCTAATCTGGTTAAGGCCATTGTCATTGATAAAAACCAAAATTTATGGATTGGTACAGGTGATTTTGGAGGATTAAATTTATTTGATACCAAAACATCGAAGTTTACAACTTTCAGACGAAATATCAACAATAGCGGTAGCATTGCTTCCGATGATATTAACACTTTAATTATCAATAAACATAATATCTTGTTTATTGGAACAGATATAGGATTAAACATTTATGATATTAATCGTCAAAAATTTAGTTTTATTTCACCCAAGGGAAAAACATACATTGATAAGTCTATAAATGCACTATTTGAAGATAAAAAAGGCATTATTTGGATAGGAACTCCAAATGGAATCCATCATTATCAAAATTCAAGAATTGAGTATAAAACTTTTAAAGACAGCCTAAACAATCCATTCAAATACAACATCAACTGCTTTCATCAAGATAGTCAAGGTAATATGTGGGTAGGAACCTACCATAACGGATTGGCATTGTTGAATCTAAAAAATAATAGCTTTAAAATTTTTAATACTACCAATGGGTTACCCAGTGACAATATATTAGCCATTACAGAAGACAAAGACAGCAACTTGTGGATAAGCACAGATAACGGTTTGGTTAAATATACCCCCCTTTTAAATACTTTTCGAAGTTTCAACATACTTGATGGTCTGCCAGATAATCAATTCAATACTAAATCTGTTTTAAAGGACCATCAGGGAATGCTTTTTTTTGGGACATACAGTGGCTTAGTAAGCTTTATTCCTGAAAGAATTCAGAAAAATACAGTGCCACCAGATGTTGTTCTATCTAATCTCAAATTGTTTAACGTCTCTGTTAAAATAAACGATGAGAGCGGTATTTTAAAACAGGATATCAATTTTAGCAATACCTTGACTTTTAATCACGACCAAAACAATTTTACAATTGAGTTTTCGGCGTTAAATTTTATTAAATCCAATAAAAACAAATATGCTTACAAGCTTGATGGTTTTGAGAAAAACTGGAATTATGTAGAAATTCCATCGGCAAACTATACCAATTTACCAGCAGGACATTATCAGTTTTTAGTCAAAGCGGCCAATAATGACAATATTTGGAGTAAGAATATCAAAAAAATTGAGATTGTGATACTTCCTCCTCTATGGAAAACATGGTGGGCGTATCTTATCTATTTTGTTGTAGCTTTTACAATAACTTATTACATCTTAAAGTTTTTAAAAGCTAGAGCAGACCTTAAACAAGAACTTCATTTTGAAAAAATGAAGTTGGATTTCTTTACTAATATATCACATGAAATCAGGACACCATTAACGCTTGTTTTAGGTCCTATCGAAAAATTGGAGCAATTAACGCCTAAAAACACACAAGCTCATAAATATGCTCTTACTATTAAAAACAATACCGAACGCTTGTATCGATTGGTAAACGAACTATTAGATTTCAGGAAAGCAGATTCTGGTAATATGCGCCTTTATTTTTTTGAAGAAGATATCGTAAGTCCTTTAAAAGAAATTTTTGAAAATTTTCAAACACTTGCCGAGGCAAAAAACATTCAGTACAATTTTAAAAATAGTCATGATTCTATTTTGGTTTATTTTGATAAAGACCAAATAGAAAAAGTATTTTTTAATTTGTTGTCAAATGCTTTCAAGTTTACACAAAATGGCGGCTGTATAACTTTGGGCATTGTCTTAAAAAATCAACATGTGGAAATTACAGTAACAGATAACGGCAAAGGTATTGCCGTTGACAATATTGATGATGTTTTCAAAAACTTTTATCAGGCTGGGCAAAATATAGGGACAGGTATTGGTTTGGCACTATCAAAAAGCCTTGTTGAACTCCATAAAGGAAAAATAACGGTGACCAGCAAACCGACTACGCCGACAGAAATAGGAGAAACTACTTTTACGGTAACATTACAACTGGGCAAAAATCATATAACTGAGAGTGATATTGCTCTTGTACCTGCAGTTCAGAACAGTATTTACAAAGAAGTTGATGATTATTCGACGGAAGACTTTGTTGATACCCCAATTATGGAAGATAAAAGTAAAAGTGCAACAATTTTAATTGTTGAGGATAACGATGACATAAGGGAATTTATCAAACAATCTTTAGAAGGCCAATACCATATTTATGAAAAAGAAAACGGACTAGAAGGCTGGGAAAATGCCATTCAAACCCTCCCGGATCTTATTATTAGCGATGTTATGATGCCTGTTATGGATGGATTGGAACTTTGCAAAAAACTCAAAACCGATATACGAACTTCACATATTCCTGTAATTCTGTTAACAGCCAAATCGGCTCCAATTCATCAAATACACGGTTTACAACACGGTGCAGATGCCTATATTACCAAACCTTTCAATGATCAAATTCTACAACTTAATATTCGCAATCTCTTAGCCTTAAAAGCGGCATTGCAAAAAAAATATAGCGAACAACTGCTAGAATTACCGATTATTACAACTGCCGAATCGTCTCAGGAAGAGATATTCCTACAAAAACTGCAACAAATTATTGAAGACAATATTTCCAATACCAGTTTAGATCTCAACTTTATTACTACAGAAATTAGTATGAGTAAAACGAGTTTATACAATAAATTTAATGCTCTTACAAACCTGTCCTTAAACGAATTTATTAAGACTCAACGCTTAAAGCGTGCTGTAGCGCTATTCCAAAAAGGAGAAACCTCAATTTATTTGGTTGCCTCACAAGTTGGATTTAGTGATGCCAAATACTTTGGTCGTGAATTCAAAAAAACATATGGGATTACCCCTAGTGACTATATTAAAAATAAAGGACAAGTAGGAACCTAAATTTTGATCATTTAACGAGCGATGTATACTGATTAATTGACTCTATATGCAAACCAAAAGTAGAGAAAAAGCTAAGCTACATTTTTATAATTCTTTTAGCATTTGAATTTGGGTTTTGATATTCTAAACTTAACATATATAATTTCTCTAAATCATTCTTAAATCGGTTCGAAAAAACAATGTTTTGGGGAGCTTATTAAAAAGACTTTACATTTGTAAGGTCTTTTTTTTTGCGCTAAAGTCAAGTGAAATAGGCACATTCAGAAGTAAGCGCACTTTTGAGTAAAAAAATAAAAAAATGACCAATTTTGAGATTCAAAAGGATCAATCCTAGGATTTAAAGTAATACACCCCCTACATTCTGCATCCTTATGGGGAATATCTCTTTTCAACATTATATATATTGAGCTTGGTTTATTTTCAATTGCACAGGTTTTGGGTTGAAAAACTTATTCCATCACAATTATTTCAATCAAAAAAATTCTTCTACTTCAAATTTACAAACCACAAAACACTCAATCTCAAACTAAAACGATCTGAAAAAGCAATTCTTTGAATACGAATTCAAAAAAAAATTCCCCTAAAAAAAATTAGAACTTTAAAAAAAAGAGACCTAAAAACGAAATTGACATAAATTATCAAATAGCCATACAAAAGTCAAATTCAATGAAAATAATTTAATAATTTAGTCTCAAACAACATCAAAAACCCTCATATTAAAACCAAAATTAATTTTTTAATACCGATGAATATGAAACCATTGATGCCTACACAAAGTCATAAAGACCTCTTTATCGAAGACGCACGTAACTGCTGCGACCAAACCCTTCAAACACAAAAAAAAGAAAGCAATTTTCAGATTTGTTAACGTATTCAAACAACGAATAAAATAACAATCAACGTTTAACAAAGATTATTGAAATTACAACTTGTTAATCATAGTTCTTTACGTTTTTCGATTACCAATAAAATAAAATTGAGATTAAAAAACAGATTAATATTTTTCAAAAAAATTAATAGTCCACAATTTTTTCTTAACCATAGAATAATAGAGTCTATAATTCAACTAAGTAATTTCGCTTTAATTTTTAAAATAAATCAAAATGGAAGCAAAAACACCAAACACAGAAAATAACATCAATATGTTTGCCTTTATGCCAGAAATGGTTTTAGAACACTTAAACCATGCAAAACCGACTGAATTTATAATCGAAGAACCAACTATTGAACCCATTGTCCATAAAGTAAACATATCTGCTGATCCTGAAATTCCAGAATTGGATTCTTTTTTTGATACCTATTCTGGAAAGAACAATAAAATTTATTGAAAACTATAAAATCAATCCTAATTAATTTCAACCTTTAAAATATAATGTTATGAAAGCAAGTGTCTCAATTACAGCTCAAACCCCTATCGTAGAATCATTAATAGAAACGATTATCGAACCCATTATAAGCAAATGCTAAAGGCACAATAATCGGATTAAAGCCAGCTCCGTTTGACTCTTATTTTATGGATTTCAGGGATTAGTATATCCAAAAATTGGCTGCAATTGCATTGAAATCTACAAAATCAGAAGTCAAATTTGAGCTGTACAACTACCGTTTTCTTGATTTCGGTATTAAGATTACTTAAAGATATTCCTAGGAGTCGAACGGAGTCTTTCATTTTTTCTTGGTACAAAAGCTCCTTAACGGTCTCAAAAATCAGTGATTTATCCGAAATAAAATAAGGCATTGTTTTGCTTCTTGTTTGCTGGGTAAAATCGCTGTATTTTATTTTGAGAGTAATGGTTTTGCCGGAAATCTGATGCTTTTTTAGTCGGCGTTCCAATTCTGCTGCGATTTTTTCGAGCTTTTCCAACATAAAAATTTCCGAGGAAAGATTTGTGTCAAAAGTATGTTCGGCCGCTACAGATTTTGCAATCCTCGTTGATTTCACCTCACTGTTGTGAATTCCCCGGACAACATTATAATAAAACCCACCAGACTTCCCAAAATGCTTTTCAAGAAACTCTAAGGTTTTATTTTTTAAATCCAAACCCGTAAAAATTCCGAGCTGAAACATTTTCTCGGTGGTAACTTTTCCAACGCCATAGAATTTTTGAATGGGCAACTGTTCCAAAAAGGAAATAACTTCATCTGGATTGACCGTTTTTTGTCCGTTTGGCTTATTATAATCGCTCGCAATTTTGGCTACAAACTTATTGACCGAAATCCCCGCCGAAGCCGTCAATCCAACTTCATTGAATATTCTTTCCCTAATTTCTTTTGCCAATAAAGTAGCACTAGGATTCCCTTTTTTGTTATTGGTAACATCCAGATAAGCTTCGTCAAGCGAAAGAGGTTCAACCAAATCTGTGTATTCACGGAATATTTTATGGATCTTTTTGGATATTTCTTTATATCGGTCAAAACGAGGTCGTACAAAAATAAGTTCGGGACAGTTTTTTTTGGCCAAAACTCCACTTAAAGCTGAACGAACACCAAATTTCCTGGCTTCATAACTTGCCGCCGAAACGACTCCACGATTTTCTGCCCCACCAACCGCAATAGGTTTTCCCCTCAATTCCGGATTGTCCATTTGCTCCACCGATGCATAGAACGCATCCATGTCGATGTGAATTATTTTTCTATGTGAAAATGATTCAGGCATGAAACAAATTTAGAAACGTTGTGAAAAAAAAGAAACGCTGAAACTGTTAAAAAAATAAATGAATATCTTTGACAAAAAACACTGGTATGATTAGCCAAATTACTTTTTTATTTTCCTTTAAAAAAGAAGAAAACACTTTTAACCAAAAAACATTAAAATGGTAGAAATAGAAAGAAAATTTTTGGTTACATCTAATGCTTTCAAAGCGGAATCTTTTACCCAAAACAGAATAAAACAAGGTTATTTGAGTTCGGTTCCAGAAAGAACAGTTCGTGTGCGTATAAAAGGAAATAAAGGCTTTTTGACGATAAAAGGAATCTCCAACGAATCAGGGCTAACCCGTTTTGAATGGGAAAAAGAGATTCCGGTTGAAGAGGCTGAAAAATTATTGCTTTTGTGTGAATCTGGTGTAATTGACAAAACCCGATTTGAAGTCAGATCTGGCAATCACATTATTGAAATAGATGAGTTTTATGGCGAAAATGAGGGACTCATTTTGGCCGAAATTGAACTAAAGTCTGAAACAGAATCTTATGAAAAACCTGTGTGGTTGGGCGAAGAAGTGACGAACGACAAAAGATATTACAATGCGTACCTAAGTAATAATCCTTTTAGGAATTGGGCGTTAGAGTGATCACTAAAGAGTAATAAGCAAAATACAACTTAGACTCTATTCTTATTGAAAAAGCTAAAAGTTCGATTTTTTATCCAAAATAGAAATTACCTCAAAGGTTAAAAGCTAATTACTTGAAAAAAATCACTTTTGCAATTCTTCAATTTTTACATTTACGGCACCACTATTTTTATTAGAAGTAATATCCATAAATGCTTTTTTGCTTAAATCGATTTCTCTTCCTCTTGCAAAAGGTCCACGGTCAATCACTTCTACTATTACTGATTTTCCATTTTCTTCATTGGTAATTCTGAGTTTGGTACCAAACGGAAATTTCCTGTGAGCGGCGGATAATTTACTGTTGTCAAATCGTTTCCCGCTTGCTGTTTTTCTACCATTAAATTTATCATGGTAATAGGAAGCGTGCGCATTTTTTTTGAAAATGACAAACTTTCCTGTTTCAACAGCTGCTGTATCCGGGGCTGGCACAACTGTTGCAGGTGTAAATTCTTTTTCGACAACCTTAGTTGTTTTTTTTACACTATCTTTTTTAATTGAAAATTTTTTGCTGTTTATAATTGAACTTTGACCACTTACAAAACCAATATTAGCTAGTAAAATTAAAAGTGTGATTACTTTTTTCATTTATAGTTTATTAGGTGAAACTTTTGAACTGCAAAAAAAATATTGGTAAAAAAAAGTCCTTTTCAGGACTTTTTAGTATGGATTAAAACCATAAGGACCATGGGAGCCTGCTCAAAATAAGCACTAACCCTAAACCGTAAAATATTGAAAAGGTTTTAAATTTTGATTCGTCTGTTGTTAATTTTTTATGTTTAGACCATCCTATAGTTATCAAAATGATTGCAATAATAACAACAAATGGATGCTCTAACGAAGTCAAACGCAATGATTTATCCGACATTTGGCCCAAAGATGCCAATCCAAGCGGAGACACAAAATACAAAACCAAACCAATTAACAATTGAATATGTGTTACAATTAATCCAAACAATGCAATTTTTCTATCTTTTGCTGTGAATTCTTTTTTGGAAGCCATTCCTAATATGGCATTAACAACCGCAATAACAAGGACTAACAGTGCAATATAAGCCCAACCGGAATGAAATTTTTGTATAATAGCGTACATAAATAAATTTTTAATTTAAACAAATATAAGCAAAAAAGACATAAAAAAACCCCAATTCGCCAAAAAGCGATGGGGTTTTTTAAAGATTATACTGATTCTTTATTAGAAATCGAAACGCATACTAAAGCTATACGTTCTTCCAAATCCGAACCAAACTTGGTTTGCTGTAGCAACACCATTGTAAACTTGTCCTGTAGATTCGTAAGTCCCTAATGCTGGATTTGAAGCATTTATGTTATCACTTGCAAAAATATTAGTCTTAGATTCAGCAATATAAGTTTTGTCAAAAACGTTATTCAAATTGAATCTGAAATTCACTGAATTATCTTTGTTCTTACCTACAAGCATTTTGTAAGAGAATCCGGCGTCAAACAATCCATAAGAAGGTAATTCTAATGAACCTTTATTATCTTGAGCACTGAATTTAGTTGGGTCAATAGAAGCATACAAATTGTTATAATAGTTGTAGTTTGCATCTAATGTAACTCTTGTCAAAACCTCGTAAGAAGCACCAAGAGCAGCTGTCAGTTGAGCAGCATCCCCTACTTTTACTTTATCCAAATACAAAGTACTTGTACTTAAAGCCACATTATTTTGGTCAAATCGAGTACTTTTTGCTTCACCTGCATACTCCCAGTTTCCATAGGAGAACATTCCGTTAACTCTCAATCTATTAGTTATTCTTGAATTTGCTTCCAATTCTACACCGGTATGCATTTCATTGATTCCTTCAAAATCAAAATATCCGTTTGGATTTCCAGCAGCTCCATCATTAAAACGGTAGTTTCTGTCTTTCCAAGTAGTGTAGTAATAGTTAAGATTTAAGTTAACTATTTTAGAACGATAACCATATCCACCTTCAATACCTAATACTTTCTCGTTTTTCAAATTTGGATTTACAACTGATTTGTTGTTTGGATAAACCGCGTTGAAGAAAGGTTGTTTTGAATAATAACCTGCATTGGCAAACACATTATGGTGCTCGTCGAAGTTATAGTTTGCTCCCCCTTTTACATTTCCTCCAAGAATTTTTTCAAAAGATGTTTTTGAAAGAGGATCTGAAGTCAAATAAATGAATGAATCTATTCTTTGGAAAGCTTGATTAGAAACCGCTCCTTGAATAAAGGCAGTTAAATTATCATTAGAATATTCCATTTGAGTAAATGCTCCAATCCAATTTACTTTACTGTCGTTGTGGAAACCTATTTTCTCAACATTGTCTGAATTTGACCAAGCATTCCATGGCGCAGCTGCAGAATAAGTCTCGCTTAAATATCTTCCTTGTGGTTGGAAATTAACATTTTTGTTATCGTAGAAAATATTTCCTCCCAATAAATCATTTACGTTTTGGTAATGACGACCAAAATAAGTTCTTGCATCAAGTCCAATATCCCAAGTTAAGTGTTCACTAATTTTTTTGTCCAAGTTAATAACACCACCATACCAGTTGTGCTCATTTGTAGACATAATTCTTGAAATACCGGCAGATGTAGCAGGCGCTCCACCAGGAATACCAGTAGCACTGTTTGCAATAGCTCCTGCATTGGCAGAATTCACATATTGGCCATTAATTTTGGTTCTTGTAACGAAAGCTCCTGTAGGAACACCATTTGTATTATATTGAATAGGTAATCCTGTGTTGTATGCATAAATTTTATCAAAATCTATGGTCCCATCTGCTTTTCTGAAAGAAGCATCTGTAGAAAATTTACCATTGATACCTCCAGTAGCAGCAGTTCCTGCACCACGTCCCCAAGATCCGTAAACAATAGCCGAAAGTTTTGTGGTTTCGTTTATTGTATAATCCCAGTTTACACTCATAACTGGTTTGTGGAAAAAGTTTCTCTTCATGTTATACTCTTCTCCATTTAACGTTCCCCAATCAGAGTTGTATTTTGTGTTAGGATCATCTGCAGTACCATATTTTTGGTAAGTTGCAAGAGTGATAAAAGTACTTCTTTGGTTATGCCATTGCGGTGCTCCAGTCATTGTAAACTGAAAATCATGTTTTTTATCTTTCGTCTGATATCCCAAACCAATAAAATAATTATCTCCAGCAAACTGTGTCCCATCAATATAACCATCTCCTTGAGTGTGGCTGAATAATACAGAAGCCGAAAGACCGTTCTCTAAAACTCCAGTGCTGTAAGACGCCTGTGTTTTCAAGTAGTTAGCATTACCAAAAGAAGAACCTATAGAACCTCCTCCTTTTTGGTCTGAAGTTTTTGTAACAATATTGATAGTTCCTCCTACTGACGAAATTGCCAATTTTGATGAACCTAATCCTCTTTGTACCTGCATCGCAGATGTAACATCAGACAATCCTGCCCAGTTACTCCAAAATACAGCACTATTTTCCATATCATTAATTGGCATTCCATTAATCATCACCGCGATATTTTTTTGGTCAAATCCACGGATATTGATTCTTGAGTCTCCATAACCACCACCACTTTTTGTAGCATATACAGAAGGTGTTGATTTTAGGATTTCAGGAAATTCCTGTGTCCCCAATTTTTGTTGAATTTCTGATGCTTTAATTGTTGAAACCGCAACTGGAGTTTTTCTATCCTTTGCAACGTCTACAACAGATGATTTAACAACAATCTCGCTCAATTCGTTTGAATTTGCAACCAAAACAATGTTCCCCAAATTGGCTGTTCCGTTTGAAATTGTAAAATTAATTGTTTGGTTTTGGTAACCAATGTAAGAGACAATTAACTGCCCTGCTTTAGTAGAAGAACTAATGGTAAATTTACCATCATAACCTGTTGAAGCAGCTTCTGATGTTCCTTTTACAGTAACATTTGCCCCAGGCAGTGGACCTTGCCCGTCTGTAATTGTCCCAGTAATTTTTCCTTGCGAAAATACGGTCGATACCATCAAAAACAGTAATCCAGAGAGTAACCAATTTTTCATTGTTTTCATTTTGTTAGTTTAAATATTTTTGGCAAAATTATAACATTCAGTTCAATATGTGTTAAAGAATCATTAAAAAATTAAAGTCTAATCAATATTGAAGGCTTTAAAGTTATTTTTACAAATTTATTGCCATTGTTTTGACTAATTATGTGTTTTATTCACAAAAAAACAAGAATTTAACAACCTTTCAAAAAGTGCATTTTTTATTTTTATATTTATAACAAAAAAAAAGTTTTAATCACATAGTCGAAATAGTACTACGTGATCAAATGGTAATTTTTACCCAATAAAAAAAGCCCTGATTATTAAAAATCAGAGCTCACTTTTTTTAGTTTCAAAAATTATTTGTTATCCAAAAAATGTTTCAATAAAAACCTTGTCGAACTGTCGTGATCCTTAACCTGTTTAGTATGGATTTCATCCAATATAGAATTCGCAAGTTGTTTACCTAATTCAACTCCCCATTGGTCAAAACTAAAGATGTTCCAGATAACTCCTTGAACAAAAATTTTATGCTCATACATCGCGATTAGAGAACCCAATGATTTTGGTGTCAGTTTTTGAATCAAAACCGTATTGGTCGGTTTATTTCCTGTAAATACTTTAAACGGCAAAAGAACACTTGCTTTTTCTGCACTCAGCCCTTGCTTGTCAAATTCTGCCTGAACCTGCTCAGCCGATTTTCCATTCATTAAAGCCTCCGTTTGGGCAAAAAAGTTAGACATCAATTTATCGTGATGATTGTCATCTCCATATAACGGTTTTACAAATCCAATGAAATCCGAAGGAATTAATTTAGTTCCTTGGTGAATCAACTGAAAAAATGCGTGTTGCGCATTGGTTCCTGGTTCTCCCCAAATAATAGTTCCCGTTTCATAATTAACAGGTTTACCGTCACGACCTACACTCTTACCATTACTTTCCATTGTTCCTTGTTGCAAATAAGGAGCTAGTTTTTGCAAATATTGAGTATAAGGAATCAAAGCTTCACTTTCGGCACCAAAAAAATTATTGTACCAAACGCTTAACAAGGCTAATATTACCGGAATGTTTTTGTCAAAATCAGCAGTTTTGAAATGTTCGTCCATTTCATTGGCACCGCTTAACAAATCATTAAAATTGTCAAAACCAACCGCCAAACTGATAGAAAGCCCTACGGCGCTCCACAATGAGAAACGTCCTCCAACCCAGTCCCACATTGGGAATACATTGTCTGGATTAATTCCGAATTCGGTTACTTTCTGAATATTGGTAGAAACTGCCACAAAATGTTTGGCAACATCTTCCTGTCTCGCCGATTCTAAAAACCAAGCTTTGATGGTTTCTGAATTTGTCAAAGTTTCCTGAGTAGTAAAGGTTTTAGAAACAATTACAAATAAGGTTGTTTCAGGATTTAGTTTTTTGATAATTTCATTTACATGATCTCCATCAACATTGGATGCAAAATGCACGTTTAAATGATTTTTATAATATTGCAAAGCTTCAACAGCCATCACTGGCCCCAAATCTGATCCACCGATTCCAATGTTTACTACATCAGTAAATGGTTTCCCTGTGTAACCAGTTCTTTTACCCGAAACTACTTCATTGGTAAAAGATTTTACTTTGTTTTTTACTGCATAAACTTCTGGCATCACATTGATTCCGTCAACGTTAATTACAGCCGTTTCTTTGGCACGCAAAGCAGTATGCAAAACGGCACGTCCCTCCGTTTGATTGATAAGTGCTCCTCCAAAATAATTTGAAATTGCATTTTTCAAACCGGTTTCGTTTGCCAATTCAAGCAATAAATCAATTGTTTCTTGAGTAATTCTGTTTTTAGAATAATCAACTAAAAAATCATTCCATTTCAAATGGAATTTTTCAGTTCTAGAAGCATCGGATTGAAACATTGAAGTCATCGATGCCGATTGTATTTCATTATAGTGTGCTTGTAGTTTTTTCCAAGCAGCGGTTTCGGTTGGGTTTATTGTATCTAAAGCCATTTTAATCCTCATTTTTTGTTTAACGCAAAATTACTGAAATAAGTTTGATTGAACTAAAATCAGTACATTATATAACAATTAAATATAAAATAATGAAGAATAAATCCACTTGGAACAGGACAAACTTATGAGTATTGAAATGACCGCAAATTCGCAAATTTTTTTAATAAATTCTATTTTAAATTACTAGATTTAAGCGGAATTAACACGAATTAGTTTCTCTAAATTTTATAAAATTTGAATTTCTAAAAAAAATAATTTGCGAATTTGCGGTAAAAATAACTCGCAAGTTTGCCCCGCAACCTGAAATAGACAGTCTTGATAGCGGTTACAAATTAGAAACACTGTCCAATTCAAATTTCAACGGTTCGATTTGTCTTAAAAACCGTTCTTTGCTTTTTCCACTCATTGTTTCACCGGTTGGCAATTTCAAACGCAAGGCATCGACCTGCACACCATTTTTCCAAAAACGGTAACATACATGTGGCCCAGTTGCCAATCCCGTACTTCCAACCAATCCAATAGTTTGTCCTTGATTGACATGCTGTCCGCGTCTTACCAGTATTCGGGACATGTGCAAATATTGGGTCGAATACTCCTTGTTGTGTTTTACTTTTACAAAGTTTCCGTTTCCGGCGGTGTAACCCGTCTGTTCTACAATTCCAGAAGCCGTTGTCGAAATTGGGGTTCCATACGGTGCCGCATAATCGGTTCCTTTGTGGGCTTTCCATATTTGCTGAACGGGATGAAAACGATTGGAACTAAAACGAGACGTAATTCGGCTAAATTTTATTGGCGTTTTAAGAAAGAAATTTTTCAGCGTTTTCCCTTCTTCATCATAATAATCAATTTTTCCGGAGCCAGGATTTTGTTCAAATGGAAAAGCATAAATAATCTTTCCTTTATATTCAAAAAAGGCAGCTTCGAGACTGTCAACACCATCATAAATAGAATCATTGATGTATCTCTCGGTAAAAGTCAGTCCAAAACGATCTCCTTTTTTTACTTTAAAGAAATCGATAGACCAGGCAAAAATCTTTGAAATTCTGGAAGCCAAAGCTCCTTCTACTTTTGCGCCTTCCAACGTTTCAGAAAGCGAACCTTTCAATATCCCCCCAATTGTTCGGCGTTTTAAGGTTAATGGTTTTGTTTTCTTTGAAGCTGTTGCTATAGAATCCCGCAAATCGACAACATAATAATGCAGTGCATCTGGCTGATATATAAAAACATTCAGCGAGTTGGTTTTATTCTTGGAACGAAGCAGCGTATAGGGTTTATTTATTCTAATGGTTCGCACATCAAAAGTATCTTTGACCTGCGCCACAATATCGAATACTTTTTTGTCTCCAATATTTTGATTTTGCAAAATACTTCCAAATGTATCACCCGATTTCACAGTATCCTGTACAACATTAAAATCGGAAAATTTGAATCCAAAATCACTTTTTTTGGATTTTGGAATTACTTGCCCTTCCACGACATCTTCTGATTTATTACAGGACGCCAAGGAAAATAATACCGCTAAAATTACAATTACCTGCTTCAAGTTATCTCTTTTTAATCTTTAATTTTCTACTCCCCAATTTGCTAATTCCTCTTCACTCCATAATTCAGGAAAGAAAATCCTTCTTTGGTATTTTGGGTGCATGTATTTTTTCCAATCACTTCCTCCTGTCGCTTCTCCATCGGTTTTCGCATTATCAATATATTTTCTGGCGGCATTCAAATGTCCCATAACCCAAGTAATGTTTACCGTATGATCGTAATGACGCATGGCTCTTACCAATTCTGGATTTTGACGATCTGATTCGGGTAATTGTTTGAATTTCTGCCAAAGATTTATGGTATTGTATTCCTGCATTTGGGTCAAAAAAGCCGCTTTATATTTTCGTTCAAACTCCAATAATAAATACGATTTTTCACCCGTTACATGATCTTTCCCAGCAGCCTGCCAATACATATTATCCAAAGCGTGCTCATAAGGAGTTTCCCTGTCAATTGTCTCCCTAAAACGGTAATCGATAAGATTGATTAAGTCCGTCGAAGCAATTTCAATCATTCTATATTGTGCACTCTGAAAACCGCTGGCAGGAGTTAGCGTATTTCTGAATTTCAAATATTGTTCTACTTCCATACCGTCTCCCATAATATCAAAAGAAGTAGTCAGCATATCAAAATAACGACTGATTCTCATTAATCTTTCGGTAAAAAAATCAGCGGTTAATTTTTCGGCATAGGAAATCTGGTGTATTTCCCAGAGCACCATTTTAAAAAGCAATTCATTGACTTGATGATACATGATAAAAACCATTTCGTCTGGAAGTGTCGTTCTTTGAATCTGCAAATTCAATAACGCATCCGTCTGAATATAATCCCAATAAGTTATGGGTTTTGACCAAAGCAATCCTTCGAGATGAGTCTCTGTCTTTTGGTTTATCTTCCGAAATTTTTCATCGATTTCATTCAATATCGATGCGGGGGTATCGTTTATTGTCATTTTGCCTTTAATTTAAACGGATTGTTCAATCCCTTGTATTCTTCCAGATCGGCTTTGAGAGAACCTACCAAAAGAGTCGCTTTTATTCGAAGCGGAATCTTATTATAGTCATCTGAAATCCAAATCGTTAAACTTTCTTCTTCCTTAAATATCCGTCCAGACTGCACTAAAGGCCTAAAAACCATGGAAGAGACAATGCCAAATTTAGTTTTAATATCTTCTCTGCCTACCAATTTTAACTTAAATTTTGTAGTCTCGTTGTCAAAAAACATATTAATAACTATCGAATCTCCCGCTTTCATTTTATTAATATTGGGATAATTTCTCAAATAATAAAACGACGACAATATGTCCTGTGTATTTTTTGTAAAGTCAAATGTTTTTTCGGTTTTGTGTTTGTAGTCTTTCACCAAAACCTTATTGGTCTTTTGATTAAAAAACCCCTCCTGATTTTTTATATAACCCCCTTCGTTTATTTTTCGAACATATCGATAAGGATTTCGGGTGTCTTTATCGATATAACTTTCGTAAACATCTTCGACGTTAAAAAAGAATTTAGTCATACCTATAGAATAACCTTTCCCTATCACATGGTAAACAGGTTCTCCGGACAGAACCTCATCTTTGACTTCGAGCGTGGCGTAACCCCCATTAATAATACCGTAATGAACTCGAAATTTTAGATACTCCCCGCCCGAAAAGGCTTCCTCTTTCTGTGTATCGAAACCTAAAGTAAGAACTACCAGTAAGAAAATTATAATTTTTTTCATGTTTTCGATACATTTTCAATAAAGGTAACCTCAAATTTATTAAAACAAAAAAACTCAGTCAAATTAATGACTGAGTTTTTATGCTATTAACTAACCAAAAAACTATAAATTATGAAAATTTATATGAAACTTGGAAGGAAACCACCCCCTCCTTATTTGCGTTGGCAAAATTACCGCATAAAACCATGTTTTTTATACAAAAAACCAAGTTTAACACAACATTTACACCTTTAAGGGTTCTTTAACTATTATTTTTTTTGATAATGCAAAAAAAATGAAATTTTACAACGTTCCTCGCAATTGCTGTTCCCGTTCAATTGACTCAAAAAGCGCTTTAAAGTTTCCGGCACCAAATCCTTTGGCTCCCATTCTCTGAATAATTTCAAAAAACAAGGTTGGGCGATCCTGTACCGGTTTGGTGAAAATTTGCAATAAATAACCATCTTCATCGGCATCAACCATTATACCTAGTTTTTCAATTTCATTCAAATCTTCTTTCATGACATCCATGTGCGCACCCAATCGTTCCGGAACTGCATCATAATAGGTATGTGGTGGTCTAGACAAAAATTCGACTCCTCTTCCTTTCAACTGCGAAACGGTTTTCACAATATCATCTGTGGCGATGGCAATATGCTGTACTCCGGGTCCACCATAAAAATCCAAATATTCCTCTATTTGCGATTTTTTCTTTCCCTTGGCAGGTTCATTGATTGGAAATTTGATTCTTCCATTTCCGTTGGACATTACTTTGCTCATCAATGCCGAATATTCTGTGTTGATTTGTTTATCATCAAAAGACAGGAAATTTACAAATCCCATCACATCTTCGTAGAATTTTACCCAAATGTTCATTTCGTTCCAACCTACATTTCCCACCATGTGGTCAATATATTTCAGCCCTGTTGGTTCCGGATTATAATCGGATTTCCATTCTTTGTATCCAGGCAAGAAAACTCCGTTGTAGTTTTTTCTTTCGACAAAAACATGAACGGTTTCTCCATACGTATAGATACCGGAACGTACCACTTCGCCAAATTCATCTTTTTCGATAGTTGGTTCCATAAAGGAACGCGCTCCACGTTTCATGGTTTCTTCATAGGCGCTTTTGGCATCTTCTACCCAAAGCGCTGCTACTTTTACTCCATCACCATGTTTTTTCAAATGATCATGAAGCGGAGAATCCTGCGTTAATGGAGTGGTTAAAACAAGCCTGATTTTATCTTGTTTCAGCACATAAGAAGCTTTGTCTTTGATTCCTGTTTCTAATCCGGCATATGCCAATGACTGATAACCAAAGGCAGTTTTATAATAATGTGCCGATTGTTTTGCATTGCCTACGTAGAATTCGACGTAATCTGTTCCCAAAAGCGGAAGAAAATCTTGCGCTCCTTCAAATATTTTCTCTAAGCCGTATTCTACTGGTTTTATTTTTTTCATAATGGGATAATTTGAAAATGAGATAATTTGAAAATGAGATAATTCGATAATTATCTAATTGACACATTTACAAATTATCTAATTATTTCATTTTTGACGTTGATATTATTTTGTTTAAAATTTTTAGAATTTCTGAAAGATCATTTAATAAAAGTTTACAATTTGGATATTCACTGTGAGCATCACATAAGAACAGCCAATATTCAGTTTCGTCTGCTTCCTTGATAGCAATCTTTAACTTATGAATAAAATCTGCTTTACTTTCGGCATTTTGTGATTCTTTTGAATTTGCCCCAATTGAAGTCCCACTTTTTAGTAGTTGATTAGCAATTACGAATTTCTTTTGTTCCTGAAGTTCACTTGTATAATCAATTATCTTTAATGCAAAATTGAAGGTTTTTATTAAAAGAGCGTTGTCTTTGTATTTTTCGTTGAAAGTCATTTTTATTTAATTTTATAATTAGAAAATGGGATAATTAGATAATTTATTTTGTAAGTTTAAAATTACGATATTTAATTTTCAAATTGACACATTATCACATTAAAAAATTAATCCACCCAAGATTTATAATATTGACCATCGTCTATCCCCATGGCTTCTTCGGTCACCATAAGCGGGTGGAAAGTATCGATCATCACCGCCAATTCCTGAGTATCTTTCAGACCAATGCTACGTTCCATTGCTCCCGGAGCCGGGCCGTGCGGAATCCCTTTGGGGTGTAACGTAATGTGACCTTGCTCGATATTATTGCGACTCATAAAATCGCCGTCTACATAATACAATACCTCATCGCTGTCTATATTACTGTGATTGTAGGGTGCCGGAATCGATTTTGGGTGGTAATCGTACAACCTTGGCACAAAAGAACAAACCACAAAAGTCCCGGTTTCAAAAGTTTGATGAACCGGTGGCGGCTGGTGCACACGGCCCGTTATTGGTTCGAAGTTGTGAATTGAAAATCCGTACGGAAAATTATAACCGTCCCAACCTACTACATCAAAAGGATGCGTGGCGTAAACCACTTCGTGCATCATTCCTTCTTTTTTTATTTTGATAATAAAATCTCCTTTTTCGTCGTGTGATTCTAATTCATTTGGCAAAATAAAATCTCGCTCGCAAAATGGCGAATGTTCCAAGTGCTGCCCCGATGGGTTTTTGTACCTTTTTGGAGTATAAAATGGCGAATGAGATTCGACATAAAACAACCGATTATCTTCGCTTTGCTTCGCCTGTTCGCTATCGCTCGAGTCAAATTCTATTTGGTAGATAATTCCTCTGGGAATAATCAAATAATCTCCGTATTCGAAAGGAATATTCCCCAACATGGTTCGCAGTTTTCCTTTGCCTTTGTGGATGAAAATCATTTCGTCTGCATCGGCATTTTTATAGAAATAATTGGTCAATGATTTTCTAGGCGCTGCCAATCCTATGATACAGTCGCTATTGACCAACATGGGTTTGCGGCTATCCAAAAAATCGTCTTCGGGTTTTAATTCAAAACCTTTCAGCAATAAGGATTTTATGTTTTTCCCAATCGCTATTTTTGGTTCGACCGAATATGATTTAAGTATTTCTTTGACCTGAGTGGGTCTGTAAATATGATAAGACAAAGAAGAGTTTCCATGAAATCCCTCTGTACCAAATAGTTGCTCATAATAGAAGCCTCCATTCGGTTTTTCGAACTGAACGTGTCTTTTCGGAGGAAAAACTCCTAATTTATGATATATTGGCATGATTTTTCAAATTAGAAAATTAAACAATTTGGAATTTAGATAATTAGATAATTTGGCAAATAGCGAATAAATTTGGCTGGTTTAGTCTTATGAAACCTATTGAATTTCACCTTTGAGATTTGCTCACGAATTCTCTAATTATCTAATTCTAAAAAATTATCTAATTAAAAAATCACTCTGGATTTCTCTTAATCAAGAATTGAAGATATTCTAACAAACCCATCCAATTTGTTTTCATAATTACAAATATCGTAATTTTTATTTAAAAAAATGTAAATTAAAATATAAATCCGACACTAAACCAAAGGTAGGAATTTGCAATTTCCGGAGACCAGGAATACTTCACTTCAACAGGACCAATGACGGTTTCCAATCCATATCCCAATGCATATCCGGAATATTTTGGCAATGAAATCCAATCCAGCGAATTATAAAGATCGTCTCCCAGATTGGCATAATTGGCCGAAAAATTAAGATGGTTCTTTTTGAAAATTTCGTAATCCAGTGTTAAAGTGGCTTCCAGATAACTATTCCCAGAAATGCTTAAAAAATCATATCCGTAGAAATATTTAAAATTATTGGTATTGTTATATCCATATCCTCCCAACATAAAATCAAAATAAGGCAGGGTTTTATTACCAATCGAAGCTCCCGCCTCAGCCTGAAGTTTTATAGTCGCATTCCTGAAAAC
This sequence comes from Flavobacterium gilvum, assembly GCF_001761465.1. Classification (NCBI taxonomy): domain Bacteria; kingdom Pseudomonadati; phylum Bacteroidota; class Flavobacteriia; order Flavobacteriales; family Flavobacteriaceae; genus Flavobacterium; species Flavobacterium gilvum. The sequence goes on from NZ_CP017479.1 coordinate 782,384, forward strand.
CGTTTTTGCAATACCAGCTTCGGCACTAAGAATGGAAAAAGGTTCAAAATGAGCTGAACTTTCGGAGGAAAACATATAAAACTGTGGATTACCAGAGAAATACCATCCTTTTTTAGGAAAGTATTTATTGTCATAAGAGTCATATTTTATATAACCAAAAAGGCTGAAATAATTGCTTTTGGTAATTACCGGATCCAATTCTAGTGTTTCTGAGCTAATGTCCAGATATTCAAATTCGGCTCCAACCCCGATAAGGAATTTTTGCGCAAATACAGACTGAATATACAATTGATTGGACCAATCAAGGTAATCGATATTTATAGCATTTGTGCCTTCGGTATTGTACGTTATAACGCTAACAGGAACGTTTTTGTTAAACTGATGCAATTGCGACTTAAAACCATAACTTAACTGAAATCCATTATCGATGTAGTAATCAAAATAATACCGGATATTGTCTCCCAAAACCAAATCTGCAGATAAAAAGTCGTTTTTAAAAAATGTTTTCTTATTGGTAATATTAGCCAAAATAGCACTTTTATAAAGTCCGTCATAATGTAGACCAAACTTTAGATTTGTTGTCACCGGACTTTCAGTCAATGTGAGAATCAAATCATCATGGGCTCCGTTTTTATCAAAATAGTAACTCACTGCACTAAAATTCTGAGTGGCATTAAGATTGTTTATTCCGGTTTCCAGGTCATGAAAGCTTATTTTACTTCCCGGTTTAAAGTTGAGTTTACCGATGATGTAATCTCTGGAATAATTTTTCAGTTCATTGATTTTGATATCGACAATTGTCAAACTATCCGAGTCTACTTTTAATTTTGGTTTGTGATACGGGCTGGTTTTATCCACCAAAGCATCTATTTTTTCATAAACCGCAAAAGTCGCGTCTTCCCCTTTTTTGATAATTTCGGCAGCTTTATCAAATGTTACTACACCATAATTTTTTACATCTGGTTTAATATAGACTTCGGTTTGATTTGCATTGACTTTCATTCTTTCAATCATTTGCAAATTGGTAATTTGAAAGAAAATTTTTGAAGCACTTCTTAATTCATCCTTACCTAGCAAACCTGATTGTACATCTACCCCAATTATAATATCGGCGCCCATTTTACGCACCTCATCAATAGGATAATTATTGAGTACCCCTCCATCGATAATGAGATTGTCATTAATTACTATTGGTGCAAATATGGAGGGCAAAGAAGAACTTCCTGTTATGGCTTGCGCCAAAATCCCTTTATCAAAAACAACTTGCTCTCCAACAGCAATATTGGTTCCAACGCACACAAAAGGAGTTGGGAGTTCATTAAAATCACGAACATGACGAACCGGCAAGGTCAATCGGCTCAAGAGATTGAAATTGTACATTCCTTTCGACAAAGCCTCTGGAGCACCAATTTTAAACTTATTGAAAGGCAAGGTCAATGCATATAATTCGTCATTTCTTTTTTCATAAAAATTCTTGGAAGACCGTGGAATATAATCGTTAATGACATTACTAAAATTTGTTTGGTCAATTATGGAATCGATTTGTTTGGCATTATATCCCATTGCATAAAGTCCGCCAATTACGGCTCCCATGCTGGTTCCTCCTATGTAATCAATTTTTACTCCAGCATCCTCAAGTACATTTAAAACCCCTATATGCGCAAACCCTTTGGCTCCGCCTCCACTCAAAACCAATCCAATTTTTGGTGGCTTTTTGGTTCTGTCCTGAGCTTTTGAACTAAAAGGGAAAAGAAAAAAAGAAAAAAACGACAGGAAAACCAAAATAGAAAAAAAGCCACCGCCAACCCTTGCCGAATTATTACCGACAATGTTTATTTTAACACTTGGTTTATAGCTTATTGGTTTTACCCCAATTCTCATGTTAACTATTTTTACTGTAAAATTCGGTAATTTTTTTGGCTTTTGATACACCTATAACGTCAGAAATTTCTTTTTCGGTTGCTAATTTTAATCTTTTAACACTTTTAAAATGCTGAATCAGTGTTTGCATCGTCTTTTCGCCGATTCCAGGAATGCTTTCAATCGAAGAATTTAATGCTGCTTTGCTTCTTTTATCTCTGTGAAAAGTAATTCCAAAACGGTGTGCCTCGTTTCGCAATTGCTGAATAACTTTCAGCGTTTCAGACTTCTTATCCAAATACAAAGGAATCGAATCTCCGGGATAAAACAATTCTTCCAGTCTTTTGGCAATTCCTATAATGGCAATTTTACCTCGCAATCCCAAGGCATCAATACTTTTCAATGCCGATGACAATTGACCTTTTCCACCATCGATAATAATTAAATTGGGCAAGGGTTCGTTTTCGTCCAAAAGCCTTTTGTATCGACGATAAACAATTTCTTCCATCGAAGCAAAATCATCAGGCCCAACCACGGTTTTGACATTAAAATGGCGGTAATCTTTCTTGCTTGGTTTTCCGTCCTTAAACACCACGCAAGCCGCAACTGGATTTGTCCCCTGAATGTTCGAATTATCAAAACATTCGATATGTCTTGGTTCTACAGGCAATCGCAAATCACTTTTCATTTGCGCCATAATTCTGTTGGTATGACGGTCCGGATCGACTATTTGCAATTGTTTGAGCTGTTCTATTCTGTAAAATTTGGCATTACGAATCGATAAATCCAAAATCTGTTTTTTGTCGCCCAATTGTGGTACGGTAATTTTTATCGATGGTCCCAAATCGACTTCAAAAGGGACAATCACTTCCTTGGACAATAACTGAAAACGTTCCCGCAATTCTATTATCGCCAATTCCAAGAGTTCTTCATCGGTTTCCTCGAGCTTTTTCTTTATTTCCAACGTATGCGAACGAATAATCGATCCGTGAGATATTTGCAGAAAATTGATAAAAGCGGCACTTTCGTCAGAAACAATAGAGAAAACATCGATATTGGTAATCTTCGGGTTTACAATCGTAGAACGCGATTGGTAATTCTCCAGAACTTCTATCTTTTCCTTTATTTTTTGCGCTTCCTCAAATTTCATTTGTTCGGCAAAACTCATCATCAGCCGCTTGAAATCCTTCATACTTTCCTTGAAATTCCCTTTCAAAATTTCGCGAATAGCATTGACCTGCTTTTGATAATGTTCCAATGTTTCAAAACCTTCGCACGGACCTTTGCAATTGCCAATATGGTATTCCAAACACACTTTGAATTTCCCGCTGTCGATATTATTTTGACTCAAATCATAATTACAAGTTCGCAGCGGATATAATTCTTTTATTAAATCCAAAATCGTATGCACCGTCTTAAAATTGGTATAAGGACCAAAATATTCCGACCCATCTTTGACCATTCTTCGGGTGGCAAAAATCCGGGAAAAAGGCTCTTTCTTGATACAGAGCCACGGATAACTTTTGTCATCGCGCAACAACACATTGTATCTTGGCTGCAGCGTTTTTATCAGATTATTTTCCAGCAAAAGAGCATCGGTTTCAGTAGGAACAACAATGTGTTTTATGGTTACTATTTTCTTAACCAACACATTGGTTTTGGCGGTATCATGAATTTTGTTAAAATACGAAGAAACTCTTTTTTTTAGATTTTTGGCTTTGCCCACATACAGAATCTTCCCTTCCTTGTCATAATATTGATATACACCGGGACCATCGGGCAGGGTTTGTATTTGCAAAGCTAGATCTGGCTTGGTCATTTTTAAAAAATATTCTGAAAATTAAGCAGTTGCTGATTGAAAATTCCAAAGCAACATTTTCTCAAATTTACAAATTACATTCACGCAAACCTATTCGATTTTATTAATACCAAATAAATAAATCTAACTCGATTAGTGTAGTTATTTTTTTACAAGTTAAAATTTATATATTTACAGTATAACATCATTTGATGCAACAGTAATAAAAAAAACATGAAACATATAGTAATATTACAATTGTTTTTTATCTGTGGATTTTCATATTCACAGAACTTCCAAATTAGTAAAATAGTAGTTGATAAAAACACTAAAATTCCCTTGGAAAATGTAACCATTTTTAATGAAAGTGACTTCTCTACCACAAATGCTGAGGGAAAATTTGTTTTTGTTTCCAAAAAAAATGAAATCAACCTTAATCTATTAGGCTATGAACCAATAAAGACAACTTTTGACAGATTAAAGACTGAAAAGGATACTGTTTTTATGGAAAGTAAAGCAACACAATTGCGGGAAGTTGTTGTGGGCAATGCTGGTCCATACATGAAAAAAGTGTATGACAAATTTCAAGATAATCTCCTTCAAAATTACACAATAGACTTTTTTCTAAGAAACGTATTTAAAAAAGACAAGGTCAACATTCTTTTACAAGATATTTATGCTCGGAAAAATCAAATCAAAGGTCAAAAAAAGAACTTAACTATTGAGATTTTGAATATGAGAAAAACGAGCTTTTTTGAAAAAAACGACAAAATCAATTTCGGATTTCCAGATTTTGATGGCTTATTATCCAATGGGCTTCCACAAATTGACAAATGCAGTTTTACAGAAACACCTTTTAATGACAGCGATTTTAAGAAAATATTATTTGAGTACAATGAAAAAGATCAATCAGGACAAATCCAGAGAGGCTATTTCATTATTAATCGTAAAGATTATGCGATAGTTGAATACTCCTTATCATTCATTGAAGACCCTGAAAAAGTTCCTTATAAAACCGTTTCTAGAGGAAAATACAGAACAACCAAATTGGAAAAATTTGTCCAATTTACCAAAGACTCAAAGTCAAACAAATATTATCAAAGCAATGTAAAAATTGATAATCAAGTAGATATAATAGTGTACAAAATCTCCGAAAATCCTTTTAATTTTGATTTCACTATGGACTTTTTTGTTACCAACCGTCCTATAAACGAAAAAATAAACTCCAATTTTGCAGTCAACAAAGATATTTTCAGAGCAAAATTCCCTTATTCTAAAGAGTTTTGGACGAATCAAAATCAATTGCCATTGACTAATGAATTGGAACTGTTTTTAAAATCGGTATCTGATAAAAAAGATAAAACCAAAGAGTTTGAAGTAATAAGCAATTTTTAAAACGATACAGCAATTTTGCCATAAAGAAAACGTGGATTTTTCTTCGAATTCAATTTAGCCCGAATAAGTCGCCATCTTAATTTATACCAAATAAATAATTTCTATATTTATGCTTTATATTTTATAAAGATGAAAGACACAAAACCTTTAGTGATTTTTGGAGAAAGTGTTTTGCCTGGAGAAAGTAAAACTATTCAGCTGGAAATTGCCCGATTACATTCCACCACCAAATTAACCATTCCGATTATTATAAAAAGATCCAAAATTGAAGGGCCGGTTGTGCTCTTTTCGGGAGGAATACATGGAGACGAATTTAATGGAATCGAAATCGTAAGGCAAATCATCACCAAAAAAATAAACAAGCCCAAAAAAGGAACTATCATCTGTATTCCCATCATCAACATCTATGGTTTTATCAACAGGTCAAGGGATTTTCCTGATGGAAGAGATTTGAACCGTGTGTTCCCGGGAAGCAAAACGGGTTCATTGGCAAGCCGGTTTGCCTATCACATCCTTACCGACATCATGCCGCTGGTGGATTATGCCGTAGATTTTCATGCAGGTGGAGCCGGCCGATTTAATGCTCCCCAAATCAGGCTTACGCCAAATAATCCCGAGGTAAAAATATTAGCCGATGCTTTTAATGCTCCATTTACTTTGTTTTCAAAAAACATTGCAGGCTCTTTCAGGAGTTCGAGCGAAAAAATGAAAGTAAAAATGCTTCTTTTTGAAGGAGGAAAATCATTGGACATCAATCACGAAGTGGCTCAGGAAGGTATCAACGGTGTCAAACGCCTTTTGAAACATCTGGATATGCTGGATTCCAAACAATACGCTCCTTCACAAAAAAAACCAACCATTTATATTGAAAAATCGGGTTGGCTTCGAGCCAAATGTTCCGGCTTATTAATCGATAATAATCTAGTTGGAACATTTGTAAAAAAAGGAAGAACATTGGGCATGATAACTGATCCTTTTGGGAAATTTGAACGAAAAATCAAAGCGCCAAACGACGGTTATGTTCTCAATGCAAACCACTCACCCATTGTGTATCAAGGAGATGCCATTTATCATCTTTCGAACACGGCCGAAGAAGACAGCGAGTAAAACTGACTATTATCATGTTTTCAAAACTCTAACATGCTTATTTTTGATTAAAAAATAAGACTATGTTGTACTGGAAAAAGTTGTCCCAAAAAGAAAGACAAACCCGAATTGAGAGCGCCTTGGAGGAAAATGTTAATTTCACCTTGGATACCTCTTTGGGCTATCCCGCTTCAAAACTAGACAGCAAAGTGTATAATGAAGAAGTTTCTTTTCTGGCCGATGCTCCCACTTTGAAAACCTATGTAGCCAATCCAAATCATATCGGCTGTCATACTTTGGGTGCTTCGGAAAAAGCTTTTAAGGGAACTCAGGAAATAGAACGAGAAGTTCTGGATGTATTGGCCGTCGATTTTTTTAAAGCAAAACCCAAATCATACGACGGATATATTTCTCCCGGCGGAACCGAAGCCAATATTCAGGCTATTTGGATGTACCGTAATTATTTCAGTTACAAAATGGGTGCAAACCCTTATGACATAGCCATCTTAGCCTCCGAGGACACGCATTATTCTGTCCCAAAAGCTGCCAATATACTTATGCTCGACTTGCTGAAAGTTCCTGTTGATTTTCATACCCGGGAAATAGATACTTTTCAGTTAGAAAACATTATCCTTAAAGCCAAAAAGAGAGGAAAAAAATATTTCATAGTCATCTCCAATGTGGGAACGACGATGTTTGGTTCCATCGACAATCCCAATGATTATATTCAAATTTTAGAAGAACATAACCTGATTTATAAAATACACCTGGATGGTGCTTATGGCGGCTTTATCTATCCTTTTAGCAACGAGCATTCTGAACTTAATTTTGAAAATCCAAAAATTAGTTCCATAACTATAGATGCGCACAAAATGTTGCAAGCTCCTTATGGCACGGGTATTTTTCTTTGCCGAAAAGGTTTAATAGAAAACGTTCTGACCAAAGAAGCCGAATATGTGGAAGGAATGGATTTAACTCTTTGTGGCAGCAGATCCGGCTCTAATGCTGTAGCGGTATGGATGATTTTGTTTACTTACGGTCCTTTTGGCTGGTCCGAAAAAGTACGCATATTGCAAATGAGAACACAATGGTTGTGTGATGAATTGGACAAATTGAAAGTAGCCTATTTTAGAGATCCGTTTATGAATATTGTTACAATTCAGGCTCAGTACATAAATGAAAAATTGGTCAAAAAATTTGATTTGGTTCCCCAAAAACACAATGGTGATAATTCATGGTACAAAATTGTGATTATGGATCATGTAGAAGTAGATCATTTGAGTACTTTTATAACCGATCTAAAAGCATCACTTTATGTTGAAAAAAACATTACGGACGAAGTATAAAACATTACGCAACGAACTCTCCGAAATTGAAATTGAAGAAAAGAGTTTGGCTATTGCCAATAACATTCTGAAACTTCCACTTTGGGACAAAACCTATTTCCATGTTTTTTTGCCAATAGAAGAACATAAAGAAGTCAATACCGAGTTTATTCTTCACCTGTTATCGGGAAAAGATAAGGAAATTGTAGTTTCAAAAAGTGATTTTGAGACTAGAAACATGACTCATTTTCTGTTGACGGACAATACCAAAATAAGGAAAAACGAATACAACATTCCTGAACCTATTGATGGACTCGAAGTTCCGGCTACAAAAATCGATGTGGTTTTTGTTCCGCTTTTGGCTTTTGACAAAAAAGGAAACCGTGTGGGTTACGGCAAGGGTTTTTATGATAAATTCCTCTCGCAATGTAAACCCGAAACCATCAAAATTGGTTTGTCATTCTTTGAACCCGAAGAACTCATTTCGGATGTTTTTGAAAGTGATGTTATTCTCGATTATTGTATTAGTCCCGATATAATTTATGCGTTCTAGTTTATAAGTGGTACTTTTGCATTTATAAACCTACAATTAAATCATGGAAATACTTAAAAACAAAAGACTTATTACTCAAATTACAATTATACTTTTTACTTTTACATTGACAAACTGCGCTGTTAGAGTAGGAACAAATCATACCACAGTCAAAGCAAAACCGCTTCCGCCTGGACAAGCAAAAAAAATAACCGGTGAAAAAAGCGCCAAAAATTATGCACCTGGTCACAATAAATAATCAAAAAAGGGCTGACTTTTAAAAAAGTCATCCCTTATATTTTTCTACAAAAACGAATACTATTTATGAAACGCTTTTTTGTTGAATACAATTAAAATCCCAACTCCTGTTGAAATGGCAACATCGGCAACATTGAAAATCGCATTGAAAAACGTAAAATTGCGTCCGCCAAAATAAGGAATCCATTCCGGCATAGGATAATCTTTTATAAATGGAAAATAGAACATATCGACCACTTGCCCGTTTAACCAAGTTCCATAAGGAGTGTCCGAAAATAATGTCGCCAATTGTTGATGACTGTCATTAAAAATTACTCCGTAAAACACAGAATCAATAATGTTTCCAAATGCCCCCGCCAATATCAAAGCGATCGCTACAATCAGATAATTGGAACTTTTCTTTCTTTCTACAGCATCCCACAACCAATAACCAATTCCTGTTACTGCAAAAAGTCGAAAAACAGTTAAAATTAATTTACCATAAGCTCCCGGTATTTTGGTTCCCCAGGCCATTCCTTCATTTTCTATAAAATGAATTTGAAACCAATTGAATACGTGAACCTCTTCGCCTAAAATGAAATTTGTTTTTACATATATTTTAGACACCTGATCTACCAACAATATAAGAACAATTAGAAAGTACGCTTTGAATAATGACATTTTTAAATTTTTAAAGGCGTAAAAGTAATAAATTAACCAAAAAAAACGCCCCAAATGGAGCGTTAATTATTGTCTCGTAGGACATTTATCTTTGTAAGTTTTTGGCCTCGATGCTCATTGTGGCATGAGGAACAATTTTTAATCTTTCTTTTCCGATTAATTTACCGGTGATTCTACAAACTCCGTATGTTTTATTTTCTACTCTGAACAATGCACTCTTCAAATCTCGTATAAACTTTTCTTGACGTATTGCAAGTTGTGAATTGGCTTCTTTTGACATAATTTCACTACCTTCTTCAAATGCTTTAAACGTGGGGGAAGTATCATCCGTACCGTTGTTAAGGTCATTCATGTAGGCGCTTTTAATCAAATCCAAATCAGCTTGAGCTTTTACGATTTTATTCTGAATGATTTCCCTGAACTCTGCTAAATCAGAGTCAGAGTATCTTGCAACTTCATCTACCATAATACTAATTTTTTGTAATTGTTATTTTTGTCGTTATTCCATCAAAATCAATATCCGTGCCATTTTCTATATTTTCCTCAAAAACAAGTACTTCTGTCAATGTTTCTGATTTTATATAGCTTTCATTGGCTTTAACTGCCAGCTTCAAAGTATCATTATTTTGCAAATGAACTTTAACTTTATCCGTAACCTCAAAACCGGTATCTTTACGGATATTCTGAATTCTATTTACCAATTCCCTAGCGATTCCTTCTTGTTTCAGCTCGGGAGTAATTGTAATATCCAGGGCCACTGTTATTCCGTTTGAATTTGCAACCAACCATCCCTCAATATCTTGTGATGATATTTCTACATCTTCTAAAGATAAAATTACACTTTTTCCAGCAATTACAACAGTTAAGGAGCCTTCTTTGTCAAATTGTGAGATTTGTTCTGCAGACAAACCTTGTATTTCCTTGGAAATCAATCCCATATCTTTTCCAAAACGCGGGCCTAAAGACTTAAAATTTGGCTTAATTTGCTTAATCAAAATACCGGAAGCATCATCCAAAAGTACGATTTCTTTCACATTTACTTCGGCTTTTATTAGATCAGAAACAGCCTCGATTTCGAGCTTCTGATTCGCGTCAAGTACCGGAATCATTACCTTTTGCAGCGGTTGACGCACCTTAATCATCTCCTTTTTTCTAAGTGATAAAACGAGAGAAGAGATAGTCTGCGCTTTCTGCATTTTACTCTCTAACATTTTATTAACATACTTTTCAACTGAAATTGGGAATTGAGCCAAATGTACAGACTCAAAATTTTCAGTTTGTGTAGCCCTTGTCAAGTCTCTGTATAGCGCGTCCATAAAGAACGGAGCGATAGGCGCACTCAATTTACTGATAGTAAGCAAACAGGTATAAAGTGTTTGATAAGCTGCGATTTTATCCTGTGCATAATCGCCTTTCCAAAAACGACGACGACATAAACGCACGTACCAGTTACTTAGGTTTTCCTGAACAAATTCGGATATTGCACGAGCTGCTTTCGTAGGCTCATAATCAGCATAAGCTTCATCTACCAATTTGATTAATGTATGCAATTCTGATAAAATCCAACGGTCTATTTCTGGTCTTTCATCCAAAGGAACCTCAGCTTCAACAAACTTAAATCCATCAATATTGGCATACAAACTAAAGAACGAATACGTATTATAAAGTGTTCCTAAGAACTTTCGCCTTACCTCAGCCACTCCTTCAATATCAAACTTCAGGTTATCCCAAGGATTCGCATTGGCAATCATATACCAACGCGTAGCATCTGGGCCATATTCTTTTAAAGTCTCAAACGGATCTACAGCATTCCCAAGACGTTTGGACATTTTTTGTCCGTTTTTGTCCAATACTAATCCGTTAGAAACTACATTTTTATACGCAATATTATCAAAAACCAAAGTTCCGATTGCATGCAAAGTGTAAAACCATCCGCGGGTTTGATCCACACCTTCAGCAATAAAATCAGCCGGAAACGATTGATTATTATCTATTAATTCTTTGTTTTCAAATGGATAATGCCATTGTGCATAAGGCATCGCACCCGAATCAAACCAAACGTCTATCAAATCGCTTTCACGTTTCATAGGTTTTCCTGATTGCGAAACCAACGTAATTCCATCCACTACATTTTTATGTAAATCGACTAAATCATAATTGGATTCAGCCATATTTCCAATTTCAAAACCTTTGAAAGGATTATTTGTTTGAAAACCGGCAGCAACAGATTTTTCAATTTCGTTGTACAATTCTTCTACAGAACCAATCAGGATTTCTTCCTGTTTGTCTTCGGATCTCCAAATTGGCAACGGAATTCCCCAATATCTTGAACGGGATAAGTTCCAGTCGTTGGCATTTTTCAACCAATTCCCAAAACGTCCTTCTCCGGTTGCTTTTGGTTTCCAGTTGATACTTTCGTTCAAATCAAACATACGGTCTCTAACCTCCGTTATTTTTATAAACCAAGAATCCAGCGGATAGTACAAAATCGGTTTGTCTGTTCTCCAGCAATGTGGATAACTGTGCACGTATTTTTCAACCTTAAAGGCTTTATTTTCTTCTTTTAAACGAATGGCAAGCTCGACATCTACAGAACGTTCCGGTGCTTCACCATCGTTATAGTATTCATTTTTAACGTATTTACCCCCAAATTCACCCATGTGAGAAGTGAATTTTCCTTGCAAATCCACCAAAGGAACTGGGGTTCCATTTTCGTCCAAAACTAACATTGGCGGAACTTCAGGCGTAGCTTCTTTGGCTACTTTGGCATCATCGGCACCAAAAGTGGGCGCTGTATGCACGATTCCTGTACCGTCTTCGGTAGTAACAAAATCTCCAGAAATTACTCTAAACGCATTTTCCGGATTTTGATAAGGCAATGCAAAAGGCAATAATTGCTCATAACGGATTCCTACCAAATCAGAACCTTTGCATTCCGCAAGAATGTGGAATGGTATTTTTTTGTCTCCTTCTTTGAAATTCTCAAAATCGGATGGATCGTTGCTTTCAAAAAATCCTTTTCCGAATTGTTTTCCAACTAAGTTTTTAGCCAAAATCACATTGGAAGGACGGAAAGTATATTGATTGAATGTTTTTACCAAAACGTATTCGATTCTTGGTCCAACTGTCAAGGCAGTATTACTTGGCAATGTCCAAGGAGTAGTCGTCCAGGCGAGGAAATGGATTTCGTCCAAATCCAATCTTTCAAGCTTATAATGTTTTAAATTATTGGAACTTATATAATTGTAAAAAGTATTAAAAACCGATTCTTTTTGATCTTCAAGTACTTTGAATTGCGCCACAATCGTAGTATCGGTAACGTCTCTATAACTTCCCGGTTGGTTGACTTCGTGTGAAGACAAACCTGTTCCCGCTTTTGGAGAATACGGCTGAATGGTGTAGCCTTTGTACATCAAATCTTTGTTGTAGATTTGTTTCAACAACCACCAAACCGTTTCCATATATTTGGATTTGTAGGTCACATACGGATCTTCCATATCTACCCAATATCCCATTTTTTCGGTCAAGTCATTCCATACATCGGTATAACGCATTACTGTTTTTTTACAGGCTTCGTTATACTCTTCTACGGTTATTTTTTTCCCAATATCTTCTTTGGTAATCCCCAATTCTTTTTCGGTACCCAATTCCACAGGCAATCCGTGGGTATCCCAACCGGCTTTACGCTTTACTTGGAATCCTTTTTGGGTTTTATATCTGCAAAAAATATCCTTAATCGCACGTGCCATTACGTGGTGAATTCCAGGCAATCCATTGGCCGAAGGCGGCCCTTCAAAAAACACGTAAGGCTCATTTCCTTCGCGAGTGGTTACACTTTTCTCAAAAATGTTTTTTTCTTTCCAAAAATTCAGCACTTCTGACGCCACTGTTGGCAAGTCAAGTCCTTTGTATTCAGTAAATTTTGTACTCATTTTATCCTTTTCTAAATCGTGGTGCGAAAGTAAGAAATAGTTATGAATTATGAGTTATGAGTTATTGAGTTTTTGCATGTGACGAATTGTAGTTGTATTCGTTCGTAAAACGATGGAGAAATAGAAATATTAAAAAGGGGTGGATAAATGTTTTTTGTAAAATTTTCAAAAAAAAAAGCCATCAATGTGAATTTTGATGGCTCTTAAATTTTTATTTTTTATTAAAAATTTCAATTGAATCATCCAGTACATAAAATATGTTTTGTGTAGCTGGGTCAATTTCATAAATCGGGTGATTGTTTTTAAAAACTAATTTATCAACTTCAACACCGTCGGACTTTCTAACTTTTACCAACATTTTTTCACCGGTTTCTGCTTTTGCAAAAATATACGAAAAATCTCTATTTTGCTTCATTGCATTAAAACGAGAGCCAAACTTTGCAGCTACCATTGCCATTGCAGCAGCGCCTTCGGCAGCAGCACCAGACTGATTAAGTTTCGCTTTGTCTTTTTGTTTAACAACAGAGGATGTTACGTTACCATCTTCATCACGCGTAGTCATAGTCCATTCAGAACCCTGAATTCCAGTCACTGCCGAAGCTGCACTCAGAGCAATACTACCTGCTGTGGCGACACCTTTTAGAAGTTGTCTCCCTGTTTCTCCTGGTTGGCTGTAAGTAAGATGGTATTTTACAGAACCATCAAGCCCAACTCCCATTACCTCAACTGGTCCAGAAAGGGAAACTCCCCAAGGGAACATTTCTATGCTGTTTAATTCTTTCTCTCTTTTAATGTCTACTTTGGCAAATGGCTCTGGTTTATCATCTATTGAAGGATTAAACTTGTAAAGCTTTTCGTCATTATATACTAAATATGAATTGGTCGACTCATCATAAGTTGGCAATACCGGACGGTCTTTATCAAATTTGATATTGCGTTTCCATAATTTTTTACCGGATTTGTAATCCACCATATTGCCATAAGTCCCTGTAAGATACATTACTTTTTCTCGAACTTTTCCTAAATAAAAAATTGGGTCTGCTTTGTCATCAGCGATTTCAATAAAGTTTTTCCAAAGTTTTTCCCCGTCTTTGTTAATCAGCATCATTTCATTTTCGGCTACATATAAAAAATCTTTATCAATAGGTATGACTTTTTTCAATCCATCACCGCGAGCATCTTTTTTCCATATTTTTTCACCTGTCTTAAGGTCAAAGAAATTAAAGCCACTGAAATGGGCAATCAACAACTTAGTCCCCCAATCTTCAAGATAAACAATACTTTTTGTTTTTATTGACTCTTTCCAGATGCTTTTCCCTGTTTCTGTACTTAAAACATTTAAATAATCCTTTGTCGAAAAAGTTCCAGTTGAATTAATCACAACAACATTATTATCGTTTTGCGTTGGAAAAAATTTTGTATAATCTTCCTCGGATTTCCAGTTTAATTTCCCAGAATCTCTATTGAAAGAATACAGTTTCCCGTAAAGTAAGTAATAAATTGTAGCACCATTTACCTGAGCTTTATTTACATTACCAACATCCTTTAGAGAAAAACTAAATATGGATTTTGCTTTATCAACAGAAGTTTTCCATTTGATATTTCCTGATACCAAATCAATTAAGGCAATATTCATATTCCCTTTCTCCTTTAATGTAAGCAAATATTCATTGGTCTCAGGAAGAAAATCAGATTGTATAACCCAAAAAGGTTCTTTGGAGGAATTATAAACTATTTTCCCTGTATCGGTATTAACGATTAGGAATTTGGAATTGATGTTGACTTCCACATAAGGGCTATTCGGTACACTTTTTAATGCTTTTTTTTCTTTAAACATCTTGTCTAAATCAGCATCGTCCAAAAGCTCCATTGTCGATGCATTACCGTAATCCTCTTTGGTCAGTGTCCAAATTATTTTCTTGGTTTCAGGATTTATTCCGCTAATTTTTCCTTCCCCTTTGAATACAATAACTCCAGTAATCTCATTTTGCACTAAATCCTGAATTTTGCCATCAGTCTTAATAACTTCATCATAACTTCTTTGCGAAAACACTGATATGACAACAAATAGACACAACAGTATTGATAATTTCATTTTTTTCATTTTTTTTGATTTTTGGTTCAAAATGCTGGTTAAATGCAAATTAACCAGGTCTCGACAATATTATGGCCTAAATAATTAATGAGCTGTAGTATAATGTCTTCAAAAAAAGTAATATTAGTTCTACAAAAAATATCATGTCAAATTCCATTAACAGGAAAAATTTTAGGAAAGAAGCAATACATATCCATGTTTAATTAATCAAACACAGGTTAAAAGGAAATTGAAATTATTTGATTTACTTAAGAAAACACTTCCTTCAAAACATCCAATGATTTTGGTCTTTTGAAACCGTCGAGATGGAAACTGTAATAATCGATTAGAATTTTGAGAAGTATTTGTCTTTCAATAACATGAAATGTTTTTTGGCCGTTATCGAGTTTCATCTGAATCAGTTTTTTAAACAACTGCGTTTCGTGTTCTGTCAATGAACTAATGGCATGAAAGGGAGTAAAAACACCTTCAACCATTTCAAAAAAAGGCATATCCATATCCGAAATATCGGGGTAAAAACCAAGGTATTTTGTGGTTTCCAACATTAGAATCAAATGAAAATTGGAAATTTCATCATGTTGGTCGAGCCAATGCAAAGCTGTTTCCAGAAAGGTAAACAAAGCTTCATTTTTTTCTTCTTCATGTATCGAATGATACAGAATTTCGGAAAGAAACAAAACAATCGTGCTTTTGAAAATATCCGAATGGATAGAATGAAAAGGGGACGAAATTTTTACTTCTTTGAAGTTTTCCAAAGTTCCTTTGTTTTTATGTACCGCTTCAATTTCGATAATCGTCAAAGGCTGAAAATAAGCCATTTTCTGGCTCGCTTTTCGGGACGAAAAAGCATCACGAACAAAGTACGATTTCAAGCCACTTGATAATGTAAAACATTTTACAATCAAGCTTTTCTCCTGAAATTTTAATGCCGAAATTACGATGGCTTTGGTTTTAACTAGCATTTTAATTGTTTAATCGGTTAATTGTTTAATCGGTTAAACAATTAACCGATTAAACAATTCAACGTATAATCATCACTTTTTTGACTTTGGTTTCTGTTCCATCTTGAGCCGAAACAAAAATAATGTACACTCCCGATGCCACTTTGTATTTACCAAAAGCCGTAGTATCCCATTCTATTGTTCCGCCGTCGGATATGGCTTCGTAAACCAAATTCCCAGACACATCTGTTATTTTTACATTGGCTTTGTCGAGCAGTCCGTTTATTTTTACCGTTCCAATGTATTCTGGCCGAACGGGATTGGGATAAACATAGACATTATTTAAGTTTTCACTCGCCGATGTTGCAATTCCTTTAAACGATATCAACCCTTTGGATGTCGCTATAAAAACTTCACCCGTACTGCTGTTGATGCTAATATCGTTTACCACGTCACTCGGCAGCGGTGAATTGGCTGTTGTAAAATGATACTTCGTTTCCTGACCATTTGGCGAGACCATAAATACTCCTGCATCTGCCGTTCCTATCCATTTATTATTGGCACCATCCACTTCAATATCAGTTATAAATTGCTCAAAAAGTAATTCCTGCGCCAAGCCATCTTCCATTATAACAATATTTTCCGAGGTCAACTGGCTCTCGGTCTGAAAGTCATTCACATTAGACAAAACACGCAACCCTTTGGTTGTCCCTATCCAAAGTTGGTTCTTATTATCTACCGCAACCGTTCGAACATCCTGAATGGGTAAATTCCCCTGATTTTCTCCAAAAGTAATTTTTTTGAATGTATTGCTATTTTCGTTAAATCCTATTACTCCGTTTTTACTGGTCGCCATCCACTTGGTTCCGTATTTATCAATAACCATCGTTCCAAAATCATTTTCGGATGGAGCCGAAAGTATTTTGTCCATCGCATAACTTTTCCATTGTCCGTTGGGACTTAGCATTTTTAAGCCATTGACAACCCTACAATTCGTTATCCACAAATTTCCGGATTTATCAAAAGCCGTTCCGTTTATTCTAATGTCGATATAATTGGGATCTGGCGGACTGATGCTCAACGATTCCAAACTGCTGTTGGTTTGATTGTATAAAATTGTTGGTACATCGCTTTCAATTTTCAATAAACCCGAAAAAAAAGAACTCGCATACACATCCTTTTCATTGGTTGGATTAATGGTAATTCGAGACATCGATTTGGCTCCAAAAACCTTTTCAAAAGGAATATTCAACCAACCGGAAGACGAAAATTTACTGATCCCAAAATCATCCAACGGATACGGATTATAGTAAATATCATAATCGCCATAAACCGCCCAAAGTTGACTAGGTGTGGCTTGGATGGCGAAAACACTATTTCGAGAAGGACCAATTGGAGTTATATTTTCATAAGTTGAAGCGTTGGAAAACGAAGTAACAATCAATCCATTTGCAACGGTACCAATGTAAATAGAATCCTGAATTATAGTTGCACAGCTAAAAGCAGAATTGATATTCGGAACCTGATTTCTGTTTATTTGACGCTGCAAAGCCATTTGTTTGTTATAAATAAAAACGGTATTGGCTGTTGTTATAATGAGATAATCTTTGGTTGAACGAAAATTTGTTACGGCTTCCGCCAAAGGTAAAAAACCGTTAAAAGTATTGGAACCCAAATCGTATTTGTGAACATAACCCGAAGTATTTACAGCATACAAATCGGCCCCAAAAGCCGTGATGCCAGACCAATCACCCACAGCATTGACTTGCCATTGATTGAAATCGATTAAATTAGGATTGCTTATATCGCCTTTCCGAATTCCGCTAGAAGTCGCGGCATAGATAAATCCGTTATAAATTGCCGTTTGTGACACTCTGATTTCTGCTCCGTTATCGCCTATAAAGTAGGTATCACCAAACTTTGAAGAAGACAAATTGAACTGTACGATCCCAAAATCGGTGGAAACATATAGGATTCCGCCAAACTCTATTAAATTATTGATTCGTTTACTATTGTTTGGCAAATTTTTATTGATGATATCAACCACTTTGAGCATCGAGCCATCGGCTTGGTTGATGACAATCAATAATCCGTTTTGATAACCTACAATCGTCTTATTGAAAGTTGGACTGTAATAAAGCGCTGTAATGGTTTCACCCGAAAGCCCATCAATTGTAGTGGTTGTTTTGATAATGCCTGTAGTTACATTTTTGGAAAACAATGCATTTTCGGAAGCGGTAAAAATTGTCGAAGGCGATTCGGAAACGGCTTTGATTTGTGTGAAAGAAAAATAACCCTGCCAAGACATATTCGTTTGAGCAAAAGTAAATTGCAACAAAAATAAAAAAAGTAGGTATACAAGCCTTTTTCGCATCGAATCGGTTTTGATCCACAAATATAGCACAAAGGAAAAGAGATTTTAGATTGCTGATTTTAGATTTTAGATTTTTGCAACACTTTCTCATACGCTTTTCTTTGACCTCCTCTGAAATACACATGACCGCAGAACTCATAACCCAATTTTTCAAAAATATTCTTCATTGCAAAATTGTCAAAATTCGTGTCTGCTTTTACGCTGTAGATATTATTTTTTCGTGCAAAATCCTCAATGAATCCCATCATTATTTTCGCACAGCCTTTTCCCAAATATTGTTCAGAAATAGCCACACGATGAAACACCACAAAATCATCATTGGTTAACCAATTGCCTTCAATTTTTGCATATTCTGGTTCGTCATTAATCAAAATTGAACAATAACCAACTATGTTTTCTCCCTCGGTCAAAACAAATCCTGCCTCTTTTTCAATGTCTTTTTTCACCACTTCGGGGTTTGGATAACCGTCCTGCCATTGGTCACTTCCGTCTTCTTTTCTCCTTTTTATAGCCGATTGCAAAATGTCCCAAATTTGTGGGATTTCAGTAATTTCAGCTTTTCTAAATTGGTATTCCATTTATTGTGATTTTGTTTTAATTGCGTCTGATAATCTGTAAAGTTTACAAAAAATATTTTTTACCGCAAATTCGCAAATTTTTTCATTACACTAAACCGTGGTAAAAAAAATAAAATTGCAAATTTTCGATAACCTTTACAACAAAAAAATGCCTTCAATCTTTACAGAAAAAAGGCATTCACTTTATTTATTGATTCAAATCTAAAATCTGAATTGCTTCGCCAATTCGCTATCGCTCGGGTCTGCAATCTTTACACCACTCCTTGCGCAAGCATCGCATCGGCTACTTTTACAAATCCTGCGATATTGGCTCCTCTTACGTAGTCTACATAACCGGTTGCATCGGTTCCATATTTCACACAGGAAGCATGAATATCTTTCATAATCATTTTCAATCTTTCGTCCACTTCTTCAGAAGTCCAGCTTAAACGCAATGAGTTTTGAGACATTTCAAGCCCTGAAGTCGCAACTCCTCCAGCATTCGAAGCTTTTCCCGGAGCGAATAAAATTTTAGCTTTTTGGAAAACATGAATAGCTTCTGGCGTAGATGGCATGTTTGCTCCTTCGGCAACACAAACACATCCGTTGCCCACAAGCAATTTGGCTTCTTCCTCGTTCAATTCGTTTTGGGTCGCACAAGGCAAGGCAACATCACATTTTACTTCCCATGGACGCTTTCCTTCAAAGTATTTTGCGTTTGGATATTTTGCAACATAATCGCTAATTCTTCCTCTCAACTCGTTTTTGATTTCCATTACGTGAGCCAATTTGGCTGTATCAATTCCGTCGGCATCATAGATATAACCTGCAGAATCAGATAATGTCACTACTTTACCACCCAACTGAATTACTTTTTCGGCGGCATATTGCGCTACATTCCCAGATCCGGAAATTGCCACAATTTTTCCTGTAAAGCTTTCTCCTCTTGTCGCCAACATACTTTGTGCAAAATATACATCGCCATATCCTGTAGCTTCCGGACGGATTAATGAACCTCCAAAAGATATTCCTTTACCTGTCAAAACTCCAGTAAATTCGTTGGCTAGTCTTTTGTATTGGCCAAACATATATCCTACTTCTCTGGCTCCAACTCCAATATCTCCTGCGGGTACATCAGTATCAGCACCAATGTGTTTTGATAATTCGGTCATAAAAGATTGACAAAAACGCATTACTTCGTTGTCTGATTTTCCTTTTGGATCAAAATCAGATCCTCCTTTTCCACCACCCATTGGCAGTGTAGTCAAACTGTTTTTGAAGGTTTGTTCGAAAGCCAGGAACTTCAATATACTTAAATTTACGGATGGATGAAAACGAATCCCTCCTTTGTAAGGTCCGATAGCCGAATTCATTTGGATACGGTATCCTCTATTTACTTGAGTTTCTCCTTTGTCATCTACCCAAACTACACGGAACATAATGATACGATCTGACTCGACCATTCTTTCCAAAATCTTTTTGTTTTGGTATTTTTTATTTTCTTCAATGAATGGAATTACTGTTTCTGCTACTTCGGTAACTGCTTGAAGAAATTCTGGTTCATTGGGGTTTTTTTTTGCAACCAATTCTATAAAATCTGCAATGCTTTGTGACATGATTATTAAATTATAAACGTTCAAAAAACGTTTCCGTTAGTCTTACAAAGATACAGGTTCTAAAAACATTTTAACTTTTTTGACATTCAATTATAACAAAATTATCTTTTTATTGGTTATTTATAAAGAATCTAACATATTGCTTAATGTATTTACGAAATCGATATAGTATTGACAAATATTGAAATAATATTCCTGCTTATTTTTATTTTAATATTACAATTCTCTGTACTGCTAGTTTTTATATCTTTGTTTTTTAGAAAATCCCCCAACCTATGACCAAACTTAAAATAGTAGCTATATTGCTACTTATAATTTTACCCCATTGTTCTTTTGCGCAACCTAAGGTTACAAATGATATTGGTATTATAGCAGGAGTATCAGAAATGAGATCCGACTATGGACAGCGAGGCGAAACCAAAAGTAACATTAATAATATGGGGTTTGGAATTGCGCTTGTTCACTATGCAGGTTTTTCCTATTTTGATAATTTGAATGAATATTTTAAAGAGCATTTCAAAGTGAGGTCTGAGCTATCCTATAGCAAAACCAAGATGCAACACTATGGAGAATGGGTTGGAAAAACCAGTTTGACCTCAAAACAACTCCAGGCAATGAGAGGATCAACCCAATTATTTAACGTAGGTTGTCAGCTTGAATACAGCCTTAAAAACCTACATGACTTTGAAAGAGAAATAGGTAGTTTTGCCCCTTATGTTTCTATTGGTCCCCAATTTAGTTATTATGATGCCAAAGCTTGGTCAACCATGGGAGAAATTGGAACTTCACTTACTACTCCTCTCAAATACTTGATTCCATCGAATGGGCATCCTAACGGATATTCCAATGAAAGCAAAACCGTATTTTCGGCGACATTGAATATTGGAACTCGATATAAATTAACACCATTGACCGATCTTGTTTTGGATATTAGGGCACAATTTTTTACCTCAGATTGGGTTGATGGTCTTAACCCCAAGAAAGATTTATTCAAAGAAAACAAGAATAATGACTGGCTTACTTTTATTGGACTAGGTTATGTTATTTATTTGGACAATTAAAAAATTCAAAAAAACTCCCAACTCGTTTAAGCTGGGAGTTTTTTTATGCCAATGCCTGTTGCAAATCGGCTATTAAATCTTCGGCATCTTCTATTCCTACACTCAGCCGAACCAAATCATCGGTAATCCCGACTTCTTTTCGTTTATCTTCTGGAATAGAGGCATGTGTCATTAACGCAGGATGATTCGCCAGCGACTCTACTCCTCCCAGCGATTCTGCCAATGTAAATACTTTCAGTTTTTCTAAAAATTGTATTGCTTCCTCTTTTTTTCCCGAAATAAATGTAAAAGAAACCATCCCACCAAAACCGCTCATTTGTTTTTTGGCAATTTCGTGATACGGATGATTGGGCAAACCTGGATAGTAAACGATTTTTATTTTTGGATGATTGCTCAAAAATTCTACTACTTTGGCGCCATTTTCGCAATGTCTTTGCACTCTCAAATGCAGGGTTTTTATTCCTCTTAATACCAAAAAGCTGTCCATTGGCCCCAAAGTTGCCCCTGTAGCAAATTGCTGAAAATGCAATTGTTTTCCCAAAGCTTCGTCTTTTACAATTAAAGCCCCCGCAATTACATCTGAATGTCCTCCCAAATATTTGGTAGCCGAGTGCATCACAATATCGGCACCTAAATCTAATGGCTTTTGTAAATATGGTGTTGCAAAAGTGTTGTCCACAGCAAAGAGGATATTATTGGCTTTGGTAATTTTGGCAATTTCTTCAATATCTGCCAATTTCATTAAAGGGTTTGTTGGGGTTTCGACCCAAACTAATTTTGTGTTTTCATTTATAACCGACTTGAAATTGTCTAAATCATTCATGTCTACAAAATGAAATTTAATCCCCGAATCTTTATAAATACGGGTAAACATACGATACGTTCCACCGTATAAATCGTCCATGGCGATGATTTCGTCACCTGCTTTAAAGGATCTTAAAATACAATCTGTAGCCGCAAGTCCCGATGAAAAAGCCAATCCGCGCGTTCCGTTTTCGATACTGGCCAAAGCGTTTTCCAAAGCTGTTCGCGTAGGGTTTGACGCTCTGCTGTATTCATACTCCGGATTCAGCGGTTTCCCCGGACTCGTCTGCACAAAGGTCGATGTTTGATAAACTGCCGGCATTACAGCCCCGGTACTTGGGTCGTGATGCTGCCCTCCGTGAATTACTTTGGTATTGAATTTCATCGTTTACTTTTTTAATTATTTATATGACTGTCCGCAAAGCTTACAAAAAAGAATTCTATTTTTTAACCATTAAGAAATTAAGTTTTTAATCTTAATGAACCTTAATTTCTTAATGGTTTTAAAAGAAAAAACAACTTTGTTTTTTAAAATTTTGGATTGGTCTCACTAACGGATAATCATTATTATTTTCCTGAATGATTAAACATACTTTCTGATGCTCATCAGAACTCCAAGATGTAAACCTTCGTGAAAATTATTGAAATTAATCGCTCCTTTTGCGCTTTTCAAAATAAATCCTGTCGAAGTTGGATATTCTTGATAGTTTGCAAAAGCGCCATTGTTATAATCAGCTTCCAATTGATCAACGGTTGAAAACACTAATGATTTTATCAAATCTACCTCTTCCTGGGTGGCGTCTTTTTCGGGTTTTGTTCCTTTTCGGTATTTTTCGACCAATTCATCAGAAACCGCCATTGGCAATCCTGCTAATTTATAAACCAATAATTGTTGTGTCACCACGACGTGCGCGATATTCCAAAATAAGCTATTGTTGAATCCTTCCGGAATTTTATTCAATTGTTCCAATGTGTAATTTTCAAAATAAGAATTCAGCATTCTTCTTCCTGTTCTGGCAACTTCAAATGTATCTTGCATAATTTTAATTTTTGTATAAAATTAAACATTTTTACCTATCAAATGTTTTCCTTTGCAATTAGAAAATCGAAAAAAAATGAACAAAATATACTATCTCGCTTCCTGCGACACTTGCCGAAAAATAATAAAATCGTTGCCTCAAAACCACGATTTGGTTTTTCACGACATCAAGCAAAACCCAATCAGTATTGAAGAACTGGAGGAAATGCACAAACTTTCGGGAAGCTACGAGTCGCTTTTCAGCAGAAAAGCACAATTGTATAAATCGATGGATTTAAAAAACAAATCCCTTACGGAAGATGATTATAAAAAATATATTCTGGAACATTATACTTTTCTAAGCCGCCCTGTTTTTATCATCAATGACAAAATATACATTGGCAACAGTCAACAAAATATTCATCAGGTAATGAAAGTTTTGGGATAATTTTTTGGCAAATCTATTATTGTAATTTTTCCTTTTGGGATGATGGAAAAAGCTACCCGGTCGATAGCGGAATGTCATTAAGTTAAGGATTTCTTGATAAGCTTTTTCTAAATATAGCTCTCGCAAAGTCGCTAAGACGTAAAGAAATCAGCTGTGAACTTTGCGCCTTTCCGTCTTCTCGAGAAAATACAGTGCTTAACTTAATGGCATTAAACGATTGTGAAAAGGCCAAGCAAATCGCTCTCTTTAGCCCCGATTGAAGTGGAAATCCTTGTGTGCCGGGGTTCGGCATACAAGATTGCAACGAAAAGCGGGACCCATCTCTCCTAAAATACCAAATCTTTCTGCTCCAAAAAATTAATAATCGAACTTAGGTTAAAAATTGTTTTTGCGGAAACACTGAATGCTTAAGGCTTTCCTCTTTTTTCTTATCTTTGAACACTTTTATACAACTATATGATACAATCGATGACTGGATTTGGTAAAGCTACTTTGCAATTGCCAACCAAAAAAATTACAGTAGAAGTAAAATCTTTAAACAGTAAAGGTTTAGATTTAAATGTACGAATGCCTGCTCTTTACCGCGAAATGGAATTGGGTTTACGCAACCAAATCGCTGTGAAACTGGAAAGAGGCAAAGTGGACTTTTCTGTTTTTGTCGAAAGTACCGCAGAGCAGACTTCGACCAAGGTAAATGTGCCTATCGTAAAAGCCTATATCAGCCAATTGAGGGAAATATATAGCGATGCCGATGAAACCGAATTGATGAAAATGGCGGTGCGCATGCCTGATACCATGAAAATTGAACGTGAGGAAATAGACGAAAATGAATGGGCTCAAATCCAAACTGTAGTTGAAGAAGCGTTGCAAAATATCCTGAATTTCAGAAAAGCGGAAGGGCAATCTCTGGAAAATGAATTTCAATTGCGAATTGGCAATATTCGTCAGTTTATGAACGAAGCTTTGGAACTGGATCCGGAACGTGTTCAAGCAATAAAAGACCGTTTACAAACCGCAATTTCTGAATTGAAAGTGAATGTGGATGAAAACCGTTTTGAGCAGGAATTGATTTATTATCTTGAAAAACTGGACATCACCGAGGAAAAAGTGCGATTGACCAATCATCTCGATTACTTCCTTGAAACCATCACCGGAACAGAAGCCAACGGCAGAAAACTAGGCTTTATCACTCAGGAAATGGGACGCGAAATCAACACGATGGGATCCAAATCGAACCACGCACAAATGCAAAAATTAGTCGTGATGATGAAGGATGAATTGGAGAAAATTAAAGAGCAGGTTCTAAACGTATTGTAATCCCCCTAACCCCCGAAGGGGGAAACTATATTAGGAGGCAATAATTATCAATTAACTTAAAAATTCCTCCCCTTCGGGGAGGCTAGGAGGGGATGAATAAAGGAAAATTAATCGTATTCTCGGCGCCATCGGGGTCTGGAAAAACCACTATAGTAAGACATTTATTAGGACAGGAAGATTTGAATCTTGAATTTTCCATATCCGCAGCAACTCGTGAACCACGCGGTGAAGAAATAAACGGCAAGGATTATTATTTCATGTCTTTGAAAGATTTTAAAAACCACATCAAGGCCGAAGATTTTGTGGAATGGGAAGAAGTCTATCGTGACAATTTCTACGGCACCTTAAAAAGTGAAGTGGAACGTATTTGGGCTTTGGGCAAAAATGTGATTTTTGACATTGACGTTGCCGGAGGATTGCGAATTAAATCAAAATTCCCCGAAGAAACTTTAGCCGTTTTTGTAAAACCGCCAAGTGTCGATGAACTCAAAAGAAGACTAAAAGAACGCTCTACCGAAAGTGATGACAAAATCAATATGAGAATTGCAAAAGCTTCGGTCGAACTAGCAACCGCTCCTCAATTTGATGTGATTATTAAAAACTATGATTTGCCTGTGGCTTTGGAAGAAGCACATCAATTGGTGAAGGATTTTGTAAATAAATAAAATTGAAGAATTGAAAGATTGAAAAATTGAAAAATTATGAAAAGTGATTTTAATTTTAAATCTTTCAATTTTTAAATCTTTCAATTAAATTCATGAAAATCGGACTATATTTCGGAACGTTCAATCCCATTCATATTGGGCATCTCATCATTGCCAACCACATGGCAGAGCATTCTGATTTGGATCAAGTTTGGATGGTTGTAACACCTCACAATCCGCTCAAAAAGAAAAGCACTTTGCTCGATGATTACCATCGTTTGCAAATGGTTCATCTCGCCACAGAGGATTTTCCAAAAATAAAACCATCCGATATTGAGTTCAAATTATTACAGCCCAATTACACCGTGAATACTTTGGCGCATTTGCAGGATAAATTTCCGCAACACGAATTTTCATTAATTATGGGAGAGGACAATATAAAATCGCTCCATAAATGGAAAAATTACAATACGATTCTAGAACACCATGACATTTATGTTTATCCCCGCATTTCATCAGAGGTAGAAAATCTGGAATTAAAAAATCATCCTAATGTTCATTTGATAGATGCTCCTATTGTTGAAATATCATCGACGACAATTCGGGAAACCATCAAAAAAGGGAAAAACGTACAACCACTTTTACCTTATAAAGTCTGGGACTATATTGATCATAATAATTTTTACAAAAAATAATCATTTCAAAACCAACTTTAATTCAGCCATTATATCCTGAAAAATAGGGCTCAAATTTTCATTTTTACCCGATAGCAAAAATACTTCTGTACTTGGCATTTGTTTGCTGTCCCAAACCAACTGCAATTTCTTTTCTTTAATCAAATTTTTAGCATTAATATCCCAAGTAACCGCAACTCCCGTATTTTTGCTGAGAATTTCCAGCATTTCATATTCTGACGGAATAATATAATTGGCAATAATCGAAGGTCTTTTTTTAGCAAAAACATGAAGCCAAAATAATTTAATATGCGGAATTTCGGCATCATGGCTGTACCATTTTTGTTCATTCAGCCAATTTTCGATTGCGGTATCATTTTTGATTTTAATATTTGGCTTTACTTCCGAAAGATCAACATCGCTAGAACCCACAACAACTTGCTTGATTTCACCCGCCTTTTTTTGAATGGTATCAAAAGTGTCGAACTTCTTGGTTACTACCGCAAAATCCAATTTTTTGGAATTTACCAAATCAAACAGCGTATCATTTGTATGGAATGTAAAATCGACAAAATCAAATTTGGCGACCAATGCACTCCCTATACTGCTCATTAAATGCTTTGAAATGCCAACAGACAATAACCGATTTGCATTGAAAGCTTTCGCACGAAATCCATTTTCAACATTTTCCAATCGGTCTAAGGCATCAATAATTAGATTATTGAGTAACTTAGCGTACTCTGTTGGTTCAACCCCTTTGGACTTTCGATTAAAAAGCTTGTAACCTACATGCGCCTCCAACATCACTATTTGCTGACTTACAGCTGGTTGACTAATAAATAATTCTTTGGCTGCCAAAGAAAAATTTCCGTTTTTATAAACTGATTTAAACGTTCGATACCATTCCAGATTAACCATGATATAAATATATTTATCACAAACATAATTTAAATTATTTTTGCTAATAACACATTCGCCATAAATTTGTTGAACTAAAAAAATTAAATCATGAAAAAAATAACTGTATTAGCGATTCTAGCATTAGCCATAAGTGGCTTTGTGGCAACCGCGCAAAAACAAAATAATAAAAAGATGAAAAAAGTATTATTTGTGGTTACCAGTCACGATCAACTGGGAAACACTGGAGAGAAAACCGGATTCTGGACAGAAGAATTTGCTGCGCCTTACTATGCTTTATTGGATAAAGGTGTTACTATTGATATTGCTTCGCCAAAGGGAGGACAACCGCCTATTGACCCGAAAAGCTCTGATCCATCATCAGCAACCGAAGACACCAAACGATTTGATGCCGATGCCGTTTTATTGGAAAAACTAAAAAACACCAAAAAACTATCCGATGTCAATCAAGCAGATTACGATGCAGTTTTTTACCCAGGCGGCCATGGCCCGCTTTGGGATTTGGTTGAAGATAAAAATTCGATCGCTTTGATTGAGTCATTTTATACGCATAAAAAACCTGTAGCCTTTGTATGCCACGCTCCTGCCGTATTAAAAAATGTAAAAACTAACGGGCAATTTTTGGTAAAAGGTAAAAAAGTTACCGGATTTGCCAATACCGAAGAAGAAGCTGTTGGCTTAAGCAAAATTGTTCCTTTTTTATTGGAAGATGCGCTAAAAACAAATGGAGGAATTTATAGTAAAGTAGAAAATTGGCACCCGTACGCGGTGGAAGACGGATTATTAATTACCGGACAAAATCCAGCGTCATCCAAACTGGTCGCTGAAAAATTATTGGTTCAATTAAATTCAAAAAAATAACAGAAAGTCGCTAAGAATCTGAGATTATAAGTTTCTAATTTTTAAAGCTTAGACTCTTAGCAACTTAATATCTCAAAAAACACATTATGCTAAATTTCGAATTATACAATCCCACCAAATTGGTTTTTGGGAAAGGACAAATAGAAAAATTACCAACATTAATTCCTTCAAATGCCAAAATCCTTCTGGCTTATGGAGGCGGGAGCATTTTTAAAAATGGCATCCACGAGCAAGTCCGAAAAAGTCTTGAAGGATATACTATTATTGAATTTGGAGGAATTGAAGCCAATCCGCATTTTGAAACTTTAATGAAAGCAGTTGCGATTATTCGAGAACAAAATATTGATTTTATCCTTGCTGTTGGAGGCGGAAGTGTTATTGACGGGGTGAAATTTATTTCGGCAGCCGTTCCTTTTGAAGGAGACCCAATTGACATTCTCAAAAAGAGGATTCTTTTCAAAGATGCTGCCAAAGTAATTCCTTTTGGTACCGTTTTGACGTTGCCCGCAACTGGAAGCGAAATGAATTCGGGCTCAGTAATTACCATAGCATCGACTCAAGAAAAGTTAGATTTTGGAGGCTCGGCTTTATTTCCAAAATTTTCTGTTTGCGACCCAACTGTCATTCAGTCTTTACCTAAAAGACAATTGCAAAATGGGGTTGTTGATGCTTATACCCATGTTTTAGAACAATATTTAACTTACGTACACAAGGGTTTTTTACAAGACCGAATTGCAGAGAGCATTTTGCAAACCTTAATCCAGATAGGTCCCGATGTAGTTGATAATCCATCAGATTATGATTTGGCTGCTAATTTTATGTGGAGTTGTACAATGGCTCTCAACGGTTTAATCCAAAAAGGAGTTCCAACAGATTGGGCCACCCACATGATTGGTCATGAATTAACCGCCCTTCATGGAATCGATCATGCAAGGACTCTGGCCATAATAGGTCCAAACCTATACAAAGTGATGTTTGAAACCAAAAAAGAAAAACTAGCTCAATATGGAAAACGGGTATTTAATTTAAAAGGAACGGATAATGAAATTGCCACGCAGGCAATTGAAAAGACTGTAGCTTTTTTTCATACTATGGGAATGAAAACCCTGCTTTCTGAAAATGCCGAAAACTTTGATAAAACTGCCGACTTTATTGTCGATCGTTTTGAAAAAAGAGGTTGGAAAGCATTGGGGGAAAAACAAAATATTACTTTGGATAAAGTAAAAGAAATAGTGTTGTTGAGTTACTAATTTCGAACCAAAAAAAAGGCGTTCACTTAACCACAGTGAACGCCATTCAAAATACTAAAACAAAACTAACTAACTCAATATTCATATTTAAATCCTAAACAATTTATTCATAATCACTTACAACGCATGTTTTGCATTAATATTGTATAAATTCTAAAAAAGTTACACATAATATGTTCTTTTGGCAAAATCTTTAAAAACTTCAATAAATTCAAGGCTTATCAAAAAATTTAATTTGTGTTATTGGTATATTTTTAAGTACTTTTGGTGAAATTTAATAAAAAAATGTCCGAAAATTTAAAATTTGCAGTGATTGGTGGCGGAAGCTGGGCTACAGCTATAGCAAAAATGTTGTGCGTAAATCTTCCTGAAATTTCATGGTATATGCGTAATGACGCCGCTATAGAACACATTAAAGCCCACAAACACAATCCAAATTATTTAAGTTCTGTAGAATTTGACAATACTAAACTCAAACTTACCAACGATATCAATGAAGCTGTTGCTTATGCCGATTACATCATATTTGCAATTCCCTCTGCTTTTTTGAATAGTGAGCTAGAAAAACTAACAGTTTCCCTAAAAGACAAAATAATTTTTTCTGCCATAAAAGGAATTGTTCCGGAAACCAGTTTGATTGTTGGAGAGCATTTTCATTACAAATATGATATTCCTTATTACAATATTGGCGTAATCACAGGGCCTTGCCACGCCGAAGAAGTTGCTCTCGAAAGACTTTCGTACTTAACGATTGCCTGTGGTGACCCCGACAAAGCCAGCATCGTTGCCGGAAATTTGTCTGGCAACTATATCAAAGCCAAAATCTCTGACGATATTATTGGGACGGAATATGCCGCAATGCTGAAGAACATTTATTCTATTGCAGCGGGGATTGCCCACGGATTGGGTTATGGCGATAATTTCCAATCGGTGATTATGAGTAATGCGATTCGGGAGATGAAAAAATTCATCAAGAAAGTACACAAAATGAAGCGTAACATTAATGATTCGGCTTATTTGGGTGACTTATTGGTTACGGGTTATTCTATTTTTTCCAGAAACCGAATGTTCGGAAATATGATTGGGAAAGGCTATACGGTAAAATCGGCACAAATGGAGATGAGCATGGTTGCCGAAGGTTATTATGCCGTCAAAAGCGCCTACAAACTTAATCAGGGTTACGGCGCAAAAACCCCTATCATCGATGCTGTTTACAGTATTTTGTATGAAGGAAAAGAAGCAAAAGCGGTGTTTAAGAAACTGACTGAGGAATTGGATTAGATAGCAGTAATCAGTATTCAGTTTTTTAGTGTTCAGTTGGCACCGAATCTGAAAATACTTTTCTACAAATAATAATAAAAGGCATTTTCTTGAATTGGAAAATGCCTTTTTTGTTCTATTTACTCCAGTTAATCACTGAATACTAAAAAACTGAATACTGTTTACTTATTTCACAATAACCCCATCAACGAATAAAAGCGGTACTTCTTCCACATCGGTTTCATTGATGCTATTGGCTTTAAAAATGAATTTTTTATCATATAAAGTATTTCCGATAAAGTAAGTCACCATAAACTCATTGTTGAGTGCCAATACGCTTTTCTCGATCATTTCAATTTTTACTACAGAAACAGCTGGAATTTCAACAAACGCGTGACGCAACAATGATGTCTTTTTCATTTCGCCATCGATTGTTCCAAAGGCTTTGGAAACCACCATAACGCTGTCAAGTTGAAAATCACTGTCGTTTATCAAATAAGCATACCATACTTTTTCCATAAAATCGTCGCTCCATTCTTGAACGGCGGCTAGGAATACGTTTTCTACTTTGGGAACAATAATATCTTTTTTCATTGTAATCAAAAATTATGAAACCAAAAGTCGAAAGTCCCACATTGAAACTTTCGACTTTTCACTTTCGACTTAAATTATAAATTATATACTTGCCTTAAATTGCTCCAGGAAACGCACGTCATTTTCATAAAACATACGGATGTCGCCAATCTGGTACAATAACATCGCGATACGCTCGATTCCCATTCCGAATGCAAAACCATTGTACTCGTCTGGATTAATGTCACAGTTTTTAAGCACATTTGGATCTACCATTCCGCAACCCATAATTTCCAACCAACCGGTTCCTTTGGTGATACGGTAATCGGTTTCGGTTTTTAAACCCCAATAAATATCCACTTCGGCACTTGGTTCGGTGAACGGAAAATAGGAAGGTCTCAATCGAATTTTGGATTTCCCAAACATTTCTTTGGTAAAATATAAAAGTGTTTGTTTCAAATCTGCAAAGGAAACATCCTTGTCAATGTACAATCCTTCTACCTGATGGAAAATACAGTGAGAACGAGACGAAACGGCCTCATTACGAAAAACTCTCCCTGGAGAAATCGTACGAATAGGCGGTTTGTTGTTCTCCATGTAGCGCACCTGCACGGATGAAGTGTGGGTACGCAACAAAATATCAGGATTCGTCTGAATGAAAAAGGTGTCCTGCATATCGCGTGCCGGATGGTATTCTGGCAAGTTTAATGCGGTAAAATTGTGCCAATCGTCCTCAATTTCAGGACCTTCGGAAACGTTGAATCCGATGTTTGAAAAGACATCGATAATTTGGTTTTTTACTAACGAAATAGGATGACGCGAACCTATAATTGACGGCTCGGCAGTGCGGGTCAAATCTCCGTAGATTCCTTTGGCTTCTTCTTTGTCGGACAAGGCTTCCTGAATGGATTTTACTTTGTCTTCGGCTGACGTTTTAAGTAAATTGATTACTTGCCCAAATTCCTTTTTTTGGTCGTTGGGCACGTTTTTAAACTCCGCAAAAAGATCTTTCAACAGCCCTTTACTTCCTAGAAATTTTATTCTAAATGCTTCTAGCTCTGCAGTATTTTGCGTGGAGAATGCCTGAGCCTCACCAATATATTCTTTTATCTTATCTATCATTATATTATAATCTTATCAATACTTTACAACATTTACTAAAATTAGTGGGGTTAAAAGTGGGTGATTTTTATAAAAATTGAATTACAAACTCTATATTTATTGCACAAAGATAATTAAATTATAACAAAATGACACAGAAAGTAATTTTACAGACAAAGAATAAAGATGATGATTTGCACGCTTTTCATTTTATGATACTATACTGTTTTGTATTCCGATATTCAATTCTATTATCCTCAAAAGATAATTTTTCAAAAACATTTTTCATATTTAACTGAATGAATGACAAACTACACTTTTTAAAACATAGTCGGATTAAATTTATACAACTTCAATATCATTTTCCTCTAGTATGTCAATTTCATTTTAAACTAATTCCCCATCCAAAACTTCTATTGCTAATCTAAATTTTTTCCTATTCAAACCGTGGCAATCTATAAAAAAGCAATCTAAATAGTGTTAAAAAATTTATATATTGCAATTCAACGGTTATTATTGCATTATAGCGAGTTTTTATTTATTTTTTACTAACTTAGCTCAATAAGGAAAACCATGAAAAATATCTTTGCATTATTTCTTATCGTTGCTTTTTCAATTTCAATATCAGCACATATCATTCCGAATTCTGAAAAGAGTGTTTTGATAAAATTATATCAAAGTACAAATGGCAACCAATGGAGAGTGAAATGGGATTTGAAAGCTCCAATTTCCTCATGGCACGGTATTAAAATTCAGCACGACCATGTGGTAGGTATCAATCTTTCCAATAATAATCTTGTTGGTACTTTGCCTGTGGAGTTAACTGAATTAGAACATTTAGAAGTATTAGATCTGTTCATAAATCAGATTTCAGGGACAATTCCGGAAACGATTGGAAATTTGAAAAGTTTAAAAGAATTAAATCTATCATTTAATATGTTGTCGGGCACGATTCCAAATTCTATTTGTGAAATCCCTAACTTAAAAGTATTATGTATTTTTACGAATAATCTTTCTGGTGAATTGCCTAGTGAAATAGGTAATTTAAAAGAGCTAGAAATTCTTTCTTTACTATATAATGGATTATCGGGTAAACTTCCAGTTTCGTTATATCAATTGAAAAACTTAAAAGATTTATTATTAAGTAATAATAAATTTTCAGGAAGTATCAGTCCTAGTATTGAAAACATGAAAGAATTAGAAAATTTAACTCTTTCAAATAATAAAATGAATGGTGAAATTCCTTTTAATATGGTTAAATTAGAAAAATTGCAAAATCTTAATTTGTCTTTTAATTCATTTTCGGGAACAGTTCCAAAAGCCTTAGCAGAAAAAAAAGACTTTGATCTTACAATGAAAAATGAATTAGAACAATCATACCTCTTGGAAGTGATAGATAATGCAAAAGTGGGGGTGGTAGTAGATGAATGAAAGTAGAATAGATGTGTCTTTTTAGTCTATCACACCGTTTAGAACATTTAGCCCTTTCTCAAATAAACTTTTAGCTTGGTCAACTTCATTTTGGGTGACCGAGTTTACTTTTGTTGGTACAAACATCTCTCTTATATCTAGTATTGATTTAATAACAAAAGAATAAAATTAATAAACAAAGTTTTTCAAAGTTGATTAAACAAGCTAAAAGCAAATTAGTTTATGTAAGTAATTTTGGAAGGTGGGGTGATAGTGGGGTAATTTTTAATCTAAAATAAAAAAAACATTACTGAGTTAATTTTATAATCTCTTTATTTACAATTGTTTTTATATGACTTAATAAATGAAAAACACATAATTATATTCTTTTATCTTATCTATCATTTTCATTCCGTAATTGAGAGTGCAAATTTAGTTTTTTTTAGTGATTAGTAAAAAGTAATTAGTGATTAGGCTAAAAAATTTTAGCAATAGAGCTTATTACTAATTACTTTTCACTAATCACTAATCTATGACTTCTTTCTCCAGAAAATAATTAACTATGGCTTCTTTCATCAAAACAGATTGTTCGCCGGCCTTCAATGCTGGTAATTGCTCTTTTACTTTATAATGAGGCCAACCGTCTTCGTCAAAATAGTCGAATTCGTAAAACCCGTAAGGTTCTAATAACCGGCAGATGGCGATGTGCATCAGGTTGAGTTTCTCATCTTTTTTGAATTCTCGATGAATCTGACCAAGTTCCTGTACTCCAATCAAATAAATAATAGCATCCAAATCCAAATCCTCGCCTTGCGAAAATTGGTTGGAAAGTATATCGACAAGCCGTTCCCAGCGTTCTTTCAGTTGTGTGTCTCTTGACATCTTAAGTTTTGAGTTTAAGGTTTAGGGTTTAAATTGTTTCAATCTGAACTCTAAAATCTAAAATTATTTCAGCAAAGATAACAACTGTGTCTCTGACTTCTCTATTTTCTATTGGCTAATTTTCGATTCTCTTCTCACCATTCATCTCAATTCTTATATCTTTGCACCTTTAATTTTAAACCAAAAAAATGAGCTTTTTTGATATTATCATTGGTGGATTCCTTTGTTATTCTTTATATAAAGGAATTCGCAACGGACTTTTTGTAGAATTGGCCGGCTTTGTTTCTCTAATTTTAGGAATTTACGTTGCCATAAAATTTTCGGATGTTTTAAGAGATGTTTTATCGGGTTGGCTACATTGGAATCCTTACACTATTCAGGTATTTGCTTTTATCCTAACTTTCATAGTGGTGGTTATCGGAATTTATCTGATGGGAAAATTCCTGACCGGATTGGCCGATTTTGCCTTTTTGGGTTGGATGAACACTCTTGGCGGCGGTTTATTCAGGGTGTTAAAAACCGTGCTAATCATCAGTGTGTTTTTTACGATTTTTGAAAAAATCAACTACCATAATTTTTTGGCAAAAAAAGAAACGCTGGATAATTCCATTTTCTTTAACCCTATTCAAAAAACTGCTGGCTTTATTTTTCCGTCTATTGAAAAATGGTATGATAAAGCGAGGAAGTAGTTTTTAGATTGCAGTTGGCAGATTGCAGTTTCAAAACACACAGCCCATAGTTGAAACTATGGGCTGTTGTATTTTATCTAAATAGTAACAAATGCCTTCTGCATCTGAATTCTGCTTTCTGCTTTCCACAAAACTAATCCTTCACTTCTTTAATCGCCAGTCTATCTATCCAACCTTCGGTTCCATCGGTCAATTGAATTTTTTTCCAATTTCCTAATGTTTCGTCCACATATACTTTGGTTCCCGCATGAAGGACAAAAGTCGTAGAACTTCCTTTTTGCGGTTCGCTTCTTACCTCGGCAGATTCGGCAAAAACAATAGCTGGTCTTTCGTGGTCATAATGGCTTTTTTCGAAAAAAGCTGCCGAAACGCTCATTAAAAGAAACAATAATATGACAAACATTCCCACGAAGAAAATCCTTTTTACGGTTACTGTCTGATAAAAATAATATCCCATAAAGAACGACAGAAACAAAAATGCAAACCCAATAGAAATCCATGCCCAAGTGTCGAAGGGATAGATTCCTGTAAAATCCCGAAGCAGTTTTGCAAAACCTACTTTTGGAACCACTTTGATTTCATCTATCGTTTGTTTTTGGACAAATTTTATATTGTTCAAAGCTTCTCTATTGGAAGGATCCAAAACCAAAGCCTTTTCATAATTATAGATTGCCGGAGCAATTTGATGTAACTTATAATAACAATTTCCTAAATTAAAATACAATTCAGCCGATTCTTGGTTGCCTTCCAAAACAGCTTCATACGCTTGGGCTGCTTCGGCGTATTTTGCATTTTGGTACAAATCGTTTCCTTTTTTGAAACCAGATTGCCCAAAGAAAACCTGTGTGGTTAATAATAGTATGTAAAAAATATTTTTCATTTTTTTTAGTTTCTAAGATTCTGAGACACTAAGATTCTGAGGTTCTGAGATTCTAAGTTTCTTAGCATCTTAGAAACTTAGATTCTCAGCAACTTAGATTTGTTTTTCCAATTCTGAAATGATAGCTACGGCTTTATCAAAATCATGCTGTATCGTTGCACTCGATGATGGTGCATATCTGGCAATTTCGCAATTTTCGGTAAGAGCAATAAAATGATTTACCGCTTCTGGACTTGCTTTTCTGGACAACAGCAGTTCACGAATATTGTCTTTGCTCATTTCCGAAGTTTCGATATGCAGTTTGGCTTTTAAGAAATTATGCATCGCTTTCTCCAAAGCAACATAGAAAGGCTCCTTGTTGTTGATTTGCTTTTTGGCTTCTGATAAATATTTCTTCGCCAATCTATTATTCATTTTGATTCGGTTACCAAAAACATCACTTTCTATTGCTTCTTTTTTCTTTTTGAAAAGAACAATTATCGGAAGCAATAAAAACGGCAGGAATAATAATGCATAGAATTTATTGGAACCAAAAAATACTGGTTCATTCTTTGCAACAAGATCTGTTTTTAAGTCAATAAACTGAAACTGTTCCACCCCTCCGATTCTGTTTTTCCCACTACTTGCTGTTGTTGGAGTTCCAGCTGTTTGTGCAGGTCCGCCCAGAACGTTTATTTTGATTTCCTTAGAACTTATTGTTTTATAGCTTCCTGTACCTAAATCAAAGTACGAGAAATGCATCGGTTTTATAATATAATCTCCTTTGTATTGTGGGATAATAGTATAAGAATCCGAGATTTTACCCGTCATCCCAGACAGTGGCGTATTCACTTTTTCGTCGTGTACTGGATCATACATTTCCAAAGCATTTGGCACTTCGGGTTTTGGCAAATTAAATAGTTTCAAATTACCTGTCCCTGTCACGCTCAAAACCAAATCCAGACTTTCTCCGTTTTTCAACGTTGTTTTGGATGGAATTGCCCTGAAGTCAAATTTCCCAACAGCTCCTGTAAAATCAACTGGTTTTCCGGTTTCTGGCAACGGTTTTACATTAATCATTTTAGATCCCGCAGAAACCCTTTTGTTGTCTTCTGTCAAGATAACTCTTCCAAACATGTCCCTACGGTTTGTTGGCAATTGCACACCAATGTCTAACGAAAGTGGCTCAATAAGAAGCTTCCCGGATTTTTGAGGATACAAAACGGTTTTGCGTAAAACCACAAAACGATATTGTTCCCCTTTGAACATTCCCTCTTCGGCAACCAATTGTTTGATGTCAATATTTTGGTTCCAAAAATCATTGTATTTTGGTTTAGCCAGTTCCTTAAAACCTGTAATTCCTATATTGTTGAAATACAATTTGTACACCACCGTAATAGGTTGGTTTATATATGGGTTTGTATTTGAGATATCGGCAACTAAATACAAGTTGTCATCGGCAGAAATCTGCGAATCATTTGGATCTCTTGGCTGTTCTGTAGCTGCTGTCACATTGATTCTGATGGGTTGTGTCTTGTAAATCTGCCCATTATATTCAATCATTGCCTGTTTGATTACCAAAGATCCTTTTTGATTTGGCAGCAAAAAATAAGAATAGCTTTTTTCGAAAGAAGTTTTTCCGTTTATCCAAGACTGACTTACCTGCTGACTTGGGCCGGCAATAATTCTAAAGCCTTCAAAAGAGGGTTGCACAAAATTATCTCCATCAATATTCATCACAAAATCGATACGAAGTCTCTCGTTGAGTCCAAGCGTCGTTTTGCTCACCCTTGCCTCAAACTGCACTTGAGCCAAAAGTCCCTGAAAACATAATAGGAATAAAATTAAATATCGTTTCATTACTTATTTTTAACTTTTTGGGGGGATTTTGAAATTCTTTAATGTTGTTTAAAATGGTTTAAGGTTGTTTAAAGTTTAAACCTTTTTTCTTACCAGTCTTTCTCTGTTTTCACTGGAGAACCTTTCATTTTATTGGCATTTACCTTGTCTTGTATTTTCTTTTCTTCATTATTAACGGCGTCCAAAAGATTGTCTGTTCGTTGTTTCGATATATCACTAGGTTTTGGTTTTGGTTGTCCCTGATCATTTTTAGGTTTATCTTCTTTTTTATTTTGATCACCCTCTTTTTTGTCGTCCTTTTTATCTTTATTATTGTCTTTATTCTTATCGTTTTTGTCGTCTTTTTTGTCCTTATTTTTGTCTTTATCTTTGTCTTTGTTTTTATCTTTATTCTTATCGTTTTTTGGTGGCGGATTATCTTTCAGCATTTTTTTGGCCAAAGCATAATTGTAACGTGTTTCTTCATCTGTTGGATCATTTCGCAAAGCATTTTTATAGGCTTCTACAGCTTGGGTATAATCTTTCTCTTTCATGAAAACATTCCCCATATTATGAAACGCTTTGTGTTTTTGGGGTCTTGTTTTCAGGCTTTTCAAAGCATTCGCATACGCAAATTTGGATTCCGAAAATTGATTTTGTCTGTAAATAGAATTTCCCAAATTATATGAAGACACTGTTCTGCCTGGGAATTTAGAATGTGAAATTCTATAATCTGCTTCGGCATCCGCAAAATTTTTGGCTACATATTCTTCATTTGCTTTTGGCAAAACTTTATCTTTCTCTTGGGCGTTGGCCACAAAAGTTAAAAGCAATAGTAGTAGGTATATAATTCTATTTTTCATTTTCTTTAAGATGTTCCTTTCAAAGTAGTAACTAACAAATACATCACTAGTTATCTTGATTTTCTTTTTATTTATTTTCGTTAAATAAATTCAGTTTGTTTACCCAGCTTGTTTTTCTTTCCAGGAAGAAAACATCCACAAACAACAATACAAACCCAAATCCTAAAAACCATTGAAATTGTGATTGGAAATCGGCCATTTGCGTAGCTTCAAATTCTGTTTTTTGAATTTTATCCAATGCCGCTTTTATATATTCCAAAACTTCTTTGGTATTATTTCCGTATACATAACCTCCTTTTGTCGCCTTCCCGATTGCCTCCAAATTTTTGGCATCGAGTTTTGTCACAACAATATTTCCTTCGTTGTCTCTTTTATAACTTTCGACAACTCCATTTCTTTTCAAAGGAATAGTGCCTCCTTTTTCGGTTCCAACTCCTATGGTTATAATTTTTATCCCTAGCTTATTGGCCTCTTCGGCAGCGGCTTCGGCTCCTTCAGAGTGGTCTTCTCCGTCTGAAATCATTATCAACAACTTGCTCGTTTTTTTGTCATCAAAAAAAGTAGCCGATGTTTTGATGGCTTCATCAAGTGATGTTCCTACGGATGAAACCATATCGGTATTTGTGCTTTGTAGAAACATTTTGGCAACACTATAATCAGTCGTGATGGGCAGCACCGGAAAAGCGTTTCCTGCATAAGCCACAATTCCTATTCTGTCATTCCCCAACTGATTAATAATTTGTGATACGATTTGTTTGCTTTTTTCCAAACGACTTGGAGCAACATCTTCACAAAGCATACTTTTGGAAACATCCAATGCAAATACAATGTCGATTCCTTCCCTTTTTACAGTCTCCACCTTGGTACCAATTTTAGGGTTTACCAATCCTAAAATCAAGGCTATTAATCCCAAAAGCAAAACGGTCAATTTCAAAAAAGGCTTAAAAACAGAGCGTTCAGGGCTTAGTCTTTTGATTACTTCTAAATCTCCAAACTCACGTTGTTTCTTTCTTTTCCAATATAAATTAAACAGGAAAAGTACCGCCACAACTGGCAATATAAAAAGAAGGTATAAATATTTTGATTCGTCTAATTCCATTTTATTTAACCACTAAGGTCACTAAGTTTTCACTAAGTTCACAAAATTAATTGTAAAACTATCTTTTATAAAGTTCCATTTATTACTCTTTTAACACCATTCTTCAATAAATTAACATTGAAATTAATTAACAATCCTAATTTACAATTTGACAATCTTAAGTAAGTTAACAGCTGAGCCAAATGAACATCATTCAAGGCCTCAACAGATTTAATCTCAACAATAAATTTATTTTCGATAATAATATCTATTCTATATCCTGCATCCAGTTTCACATCTTCATAAACCAGAGGTAATTGCTTTTGCTTCTCAATTTTTAAATTGTGCTTTTTTAACTCATAAAACAAACATTCTTCATAAGCACTTTCCAATAAACCTGGCCCCAAAACCTGATGAACTTTTAATGCACTTTCAAAAACAATTTTTGATATATCGTTTTCGCTCATATTTATTTTGGCTTTTTATTTCGTTTACTTTGTGCCCTTTGCGCATTCTCTGTGTACTTTGTGTTTAAGCCTATAAAAAACTTCTATACACAGTGTTGCGTAAACCTATTTCCAATAATAGTAAAAACCCGGCAATTAAAGCAAAAGGTCTGAATTTTTCGTCATAATCATAGAATTTTAATTCTTCTATTTCGGTGGTTTCCAATTTATTGATTTCGTGATAAATCTGTGCTAATTTATCATTGCTCGTGGCTCTAAAATATTTACCACCTGTTTTTCTGGCAATGCTTTTCATTAGTTGTTCATCAATCTCCACCTTCATCATTCGGAAAATCAATTGTCCGTTTGGCCCAAGTGCATACGGTGATTCTGCCATTCCATTGGTTCCAATTCCGATAGTGTACACTTTGATTCCGAATTGCTGTGCGATGTCCGAAGCAGTGTCTGGCTCGATAAATCCGGCGTTATTAACACCATCTGTCATCAGAATAATCACCTTACTTTTGGCTTTACTGTCTTTCAGACGGTTTACGGCGGTGGCCAATCCCATCCCGATTCCCGTTCCATCCACCAAAATATTATCATACTTTATACTTTTGATAGCTTCCTGAATAACGGCTTTGTCGCTTGTAACCGGGGATTTGGTATATGCTTCAGAAGCATAAACCACCAATCCTATTCTGTCGTTTGGTCGTTCATCCACAAAATCGGCTGCAATACTTTTTAGCGCTTGCATTCGATCTGGTTTAAAATCCCTAGCCAACATACTCCCAGAGACGTCAATTGCTAAAACGATATCGATTCCCTTCGTAGTTTTTGTTTTATTGCTAATGTCAACCGTTCTGGGTCTTGCCAATGCTATGATCAAAAAAGACAATGCCAATAATCGTAAAACGTCCAATCCTGGTTTTAATTTTGTCAACAAAGATTCTGATCCTTTGAATCCTTGAAGCGAACTTATTTTTAGTGTCGCCGATTGTTGATTTCTTTTCCAAACAAGCCAAACAATAGCCAATGGTATTAAAAGAAACAACCAAAAAAATTCCGGATTTAAAAAGGTTATTTTTTCCATTAGTTACCTGCTAATTTAAGTTCTACAGAATTCATCACTCGGTCCGTCAATTCCGTTGCATATCGATCCCCTTCTTCATGAAGAATCATAATTTGCTGTAATCCGCCTGCTTGACCAAAAAGCAGAATTTCATAATACATTTTGGTGCTGGATTGACTATTCCCGTCAATTCTTGTAAAAGTTCCGTATCCTTTTTTACCCGTTATACCACTATTGGTCTGGAAATCCTCTTCTTTTACAATCATATTTTGTGCGCCTTGAGTCTCCAATATTTTCAAAGAACTTTCAATACCTTTGGACAAATCAAGTGTTGTCTCCTGTTTGAATTTCATTGTAGAAACCATGATGTAAAAATTATCCAACAGGCTTCCATACCCAAAAGACTGCATCTCTTTTATAAGTGCCATTCCGTCTTTTGGTAATGTTTTGGTTAAATCGATTCGTTTTAAAACCTTTGGCGCTTCTATGACAACACCTGGATTTCCATACTCACTTTTAACCCATTCTCCCTCAACCAATTCTTTCGTCGGATGTCCAAGAATATTATCTTTTACATAATTAAATCCTTTGGTTACAACAAAGAAAAATGTAGTGGCAAACAATAAGAAAACAACAGAACCAACAGCAATTGCTATACGTTGGTTTCTTTTTTTCTTAAGCATGATTTGGATTTGCTTTTGTCTTTGAGCTTCATTCAATATGGAATCTTCCTCAATTGGAACTTCTACAGGAATGGCTTCATCAAGTGTCAAAATCGCTTTTTGAATTTTATTTCTATCTTCGGTGATTTCAAATTCCAAAGGTTTTGACTTGGCAAATTTCACTAAATCGGCCTGTTTCAAAACGGTAAATAAATTATCGATTGTCTCTTGCGAAAGCTTCATTTTTTTCTTTTGCGAAGCTGCTTTAAGTCCTTCAATCAATTCTGAAGTGGTGCTTTCCATCGCTGGAATTTCAATGGCTTCTTCAATATAATTTCGAGTAATATCTGTCAATTCACTGTAATAAGCCTTCACCTCTCCGTGTTGCCAAAGTTCTTTTTTCTCTAAAGTATTGAGTAAACTTGTGGCTTTTTCGATAGGTGTTTTATAAACTTCCTCTTCGATTTTTTTCTTTTGACGGATTTTGGTATACCAATAAATAAAAGCTCCAATTCCTAAAATCAATAGGATTGCTAAAAGATATTTCCACCAATCACTGGATTCCTGAACTTTGACAATATCCTTGATGTCAAACATTTTTTGTTTCAACGTATCCACCTGAATATTGGCAACCTCAACTTTTATCGAATCCGATAAAAACTCCTTATTGTTTATTAAAATTTTAATGCTTGGAATGGTGTATCTTCCCGAATCAAATTGGGTCAAACCATATTTTTTAATCAATTCGTATCGGTCGTCTTTTTTTACAGTATCAACAGGATATGATTGGATTACCTCAAGCGCGCCAATGGTTCTTAGTTTTGGGAAAACAACTTTGGATAAGGTATCAACAGACGTTTTTAAAGTCAGTTTGAACTCGGCTCCAATTTTATTCTTTGTAGTATCAATGCTGGTAACTACTTTTTGCTGTGCAAAAACAGCAGTAGTAAACAGTAGGTATATCAGTATTTTTCTTAACATTAATTACGGGGAATTTTTATTTTTGATTTTAGATTTCGGATTAACGATTTTAGATTTTAGATTTTAGATTTTACTTCGAACGAAAAT
This sequence comes from Flavobacterium gilvum, assembly GCF_001761465.1. Classification (NCBI taxonomy): domain Bacteria; kingdom Pseudomonadati; phylum Bacteroidota; class Flavobacteriia; order Flavobacteriales; family Flavobacteriaceae; genus Flavobacterium; species Flavobacterium gilvum. The sequence goes on from NZ_CP017479.1 coordinate 825,610, forward strand.
TGTTTTTTAATCCAAAAAGTACATTATTTCAAATTTGTTTTTGCTGTTTTTATACTTGTCACGAAAATAGAAATCAACTCATTTACTTCTGTTTTTGCCATCATTAAATTATTTAAATCAGATGTTAAACTTGATTTTTCAACTATTCTTAGACACACGAAAGTTTCTCTTAATTCTTTTAAACAAATACCCATTTTATGAATAAAGTCTTTTGTGCTTTCTGCGCTCTGAGCCTCACCATAATTTAATGCAGGCGAAGTTCCAGATCGAATGATTTGCCCTCCTAAATGATTGCCAGCGTAGTTTCCTTTAAACATACTTGCCACGATTATTATATTAGCTGCAAAATCTATTAATCTGTTTTCAAGCTCTTGTTTATTCATTTAATATCATTTATCAAAATTCATTTTCTGAAGTTAATCCCAAAATATCTGAAATCAAAAATCAAACCTTTTTATAAGTTCCAACAAATCTGAAATCAAAAATCGTTAATCTGAAATCACAAATCATTATCTCGATTTAAAATAGCCTAACAATTTGGTCACATAACTTTCATCCACTCTTGTATTCACAACTCCTGCGCCCGATTTACTGAAAGTTTCCTTGAAATATTGAACATTATCATGGTAGAATTTTTCATAATTCATTCGAACCGATTTGGAGCCCGTATTAATCAATCGGGTTTCTCCGGTTTCGGCATCAAGCATCGGCACCATCCCTAAGTTTGGCATTTTTTGCTCTCTAATATCATAGACACGAATACCTGTAATGTCATGTTTCTTCGAAGCTATTTTCAATGTATGTTCGTAATCTCCCGACATGAAATCGGAAATAACAAACACAATGGCTTTCTTTTTTTGTGTTCCCGACAAAAATTTCAAGGCTTGTGCGATATCTGTTTTGTAACTTTTGGGTTCAAATTCTATCAATTCCCGTATGATACGCAACACGTGCGACCTTCCTTTTTTTGGCGGAATATACAATTCTATTTGGTCCGAAAACAAAATCAATCCAATTTTATCATTGTTTTGAGTAGCCGAAAAAGACATTGTCGCAGCTATTTCGGTGACAATTTCTCTCTTAAACTGATTCTTGGAACCAAAACTTTCTGAACCCGAAATATCAACCATCAACATCATGGTTAATTCTCTTTCTTCCTCAAAAACTTTGACATGCGCTTCGTTGTAACGTGCGGTTACATTCCAATCGATAGCACGAATATCATCACCAAACTGATACTGACGCACCTCACTAAAAGTCATTCCACGCCCTTTGAACGAAGTATGGTATTCTCCCGAAAAGATATGATCGCTCAGCCTTCGGGTTTTGATTTCTATTTTGCGTACTTTTTTTAAAAGCTCTTTTGTATCCATTTTTAATTTGTTTAAAGTTTAAAAGTTTAAGGTTTCAAGTCCGTTTTAAACAACTTGAAACTTTAAACATTAAACAAATTTTTAAGGTACTTCGATTTCGTTTATGATTTTATTGATAATGTCAACAGATGTAATATTTTCGGCTTCGGCTTCATAAGTAACACCGATTCTATGACGTAAAATATCATGAACTACGGCACGTACATCTTCAGGAATTACATAACCGCGACGTTTAATAAACGCATAACATTTTGCAGCAGTCGCCAAGTTAATACTTCCACGTGGTGATGCTCCAAAACTGATTAAAGGTTTTAAATCTGCCAATTTATATTTCTCTGGGTAACGTGTGGCAAATATAATGTCTAAGATGTATTTCTCGATTTTTTCGTCCATGTAAACCTCACGAACCGCTTCTTGGGCACGCAAAATTTGATCTACAGAAACTACCTGATTTACTTTGTCGTAGCTTCCTTTTAGGTTTTGACGAATAACCAAACGCTCGTCTTCCATTTTTGGATAATCGATAACTGTTTTTAACATAAAACGATCGACTTGTGCTTCTGGCAATTGGTAAGTTCCTTCTTGCTCAATTGGGTTTTGAGTTGCTAGTACCAAAAAAGGTTTGTCTAATTTGAAGGTGCTGTCACCAATGGTCACTTGCTTTTCCTGCATCGCTTCCAGCAAAGCTGATTGTACTTTGGCAGGAGCACGGTTAATCTCATCAGCAAGAACGAAATTGGCAAAAATTGGTCCTTTTTTGATTGAGAACTCGTTTTGCTTAATATTATAAATCATGGTTCCAATAACATCGGCTGGCAACAAGTCGGGAGTAAACTGGATTCTGCTGAAAGATCCGTGAATAGCCTGTGACAGCGTATTGATGGCTAACGTTTTTGCCAATCCGGGAACCCCTTCCAACAAAATATGTCCCTGGCCCAACAATCCGATCAACAGTCTCTCGACCATATGTTTTTGCCCCACAATAACTTTGTTCATTTCCATAGTGAGGAGGTCTATAAAAGCACTCTCTCTTTCTATTTTTTCATTGATTGCTCTAATGTCTAAAGTCGTTGTATTTTCTTCCATCTGTTTATATTTATGCTGTAGTTTTTTTGTCTGGTTTATTTAACGGTGCAAATTGAATTTTTTTTTAGACGTATGATGTTAAAAAATGGTTAAAACTTCTGTCAACAAACTAATTTTAAGGACGAATTATGATAGTATTTGCCTATTTTTAAGAACAATTTAATACAAAAATTAAATAGGAAGATTTCCCTAAAAAATTAAAAGCGAAACTACCAAAATAAAACCATCAGAAAAATTCCATTTTTCAAAATTATTTAGGCACAATGACTTGGAAAAACTGGGGCAAAAACCGTAAAACATTTCAAATGATTTAGCTGATGAATGTTTGCTTTCAAAACAGAATTAGTTAAAATGAAAACAGCCCCAAATGTAGGAGCTGTTGATATTTTTTAAGATAATTTTTTATTGACTTGGAAGCAAAATAGTATTACCTGCATTAGTGGTTTTTCCGTCACTTACAATAATATCCGGAATTGTAACTTCAATGTAACCTGATAAAGGGTCGGGAGTAAATTTAACATCATACATACCAGCAGGAATTCCATTAATTTGATAAACACCTTGTTCATTAACATAAGCCGATATTTCACTATTATTGAACATTACTGATGCCTTAACTTTATAACCCAAAGGGGTGACTGTTCCTGTTATGCTACCCAAACTGACAGTGGCAAAGACCCTAATCACAGGATTAAGATTAAAATTTCCCGAATTCCCTGCTTTCACAATCGATTTGTCAACATCAAAATCCAAGGTAAAATCATAGGATGTATTCGGTTCCAATAACTCATCAACTACTAATTTTAGACCAGATTGATCTGCACTTGGAGTATTCAACGGGTAAGTAACTCCATTTTTAACAATAGTATTATTTTCTCCAAGCAATAATCTAATTTGACCCAAACGACCCGATGGAATTAAGGTATCGGCAACCAATGCGCTAAAACCACCTGTAAGACTCATAATGTTGTACATAACCGGTTCAGTAGCAACACCTATACTTACCCATCCACCATCATCACTCGGATCTAAGTTACTTTTTATCAAAACATCAACCACCTCCAGATTGACCTCGTCATAATCTCCTGGTGCATCTGTTAATCTAATTTCAATTTTTGAATTTCCTGCAGTTGGTTGAGCAGGAAGACCAGAAAAAGATTCATCGCTATTGTCACAAGCGGTAAGGAACAAAATTAACAATATAATTATGGGGCAAATAGACGTATAACCTTTAATATTTTTCATATATTTAAAAGTTAAATTGAACAAAAAACCATAATTTTAGTTGAACATATTGCTACAAAATTCAAAAAATGATACGTTTATATCATTTTTTAGACTTGTTAAAGGACTAGTTGAAATTAATGATTAAATACTTGAAACACAACTATTTAACTTTTATTTAGAACATAAAAATTCACAGCAATGATTAACAAGCGTCTTCTTATAAAAAATTTACTAGCTCATAATGATGAGTGTAGTTTTTATGACAAAAAAAGACAGCTTAATTTGCATTCGAGAGAAGGAAAAGCCAAGTTTCTGAAGCACATTTGTGCCCTGTCCAATTCAAACCCAACCAATAACTCCTATATAGTTGTGGGGGTCGAAGACGAAAGCAATCAAATAGTAGGAGATGATTTTTTTGATGACAGCAGGATTCAGAATTTGGTAAATGCTTTTCTTGAGAATCCACCCAAAATCCAATATGAAAACGTTCCTTTCCCTAATTTGCCAAAAGACAAAGTCGTAGGACTGGTAACCATAAAACCAAACAGTAAAACTTCTTATTTTAAAAAAGGAATTCACACCATTCCTATTAATACAGTTTTCATCCGCCGCGGCAGCAATACAATGCCTGTCGAAGATGAAGTCGAAAAAAGCCATCAAAATACTGAAACCGTTATCGGCATCGAAAACAATTCTAGAAACAGCATCAAACATACTCTTGACGGTGTGATTGATTTTATGAATTTTCGACACAAAGACATGGCGCCAAAATATAATGTCTTCAAAGAATTATTTGTCATTTGCTGGGCCGGAATCGAAAAAAAATCAAGAAACAAAACCTTTCTGTCTAGGGTTGACATTGAGTTGATTAACGAACAAATCAAATTATTTTATTCTGCGCAGGATGTGGTAGAAATTACCTATGACGATGATAGCTTTACAATTATCGAATATGTTCCTTTGGGCTTGAATGATAGGACCAGTTACTATCCTCTTGAACTGCAAACCATTCGTTTTCATGATAACGGTTATTATAAAATTGACCGGAAAATGCTTTTTGAACCGCCCGAATACAATAAGAAAATGTTGTATCACATTTATAATTCGAATATGGCGTTACTCAATAAACTGGAAAAAAACATCAAATTATCTGATCGGGAGAGGAAAGATCTAGATCATTTACCATCTACTTTTATGATTTGTTACCTCAACAGTTTTGAAGATGCCAAACAAAAATTAATTGATGCCAAAGAATTATTAAAACCATTTCCGCAAGTCTATCTTTCATTTAAAGAAGCATTGCGAATCCTAAGGAAAATGAAATATGATGTGCAATAACCTTTTTACACATTTTTATTTGATGCTAGCTTAACAAAGCTGTAAGCCAGGAAACAACATTATTTATGACCTCACAAATAAAATTGGTCATCAAAAGCAATAAAGTCAGAAGTGCATTCATTTTATATTTTTTAGTAAAATTACACCGTTTCTCTTAAATAAACAATCACCAAAAACAGTGTTTTTTGAAACTCAAAAGTACTGAAAAATAATAAATTTTGGTAAGGCATCACATTGAAATTTGACAGTTATAAATGGTCTTTCAACGATTTTATTCTTAATAAAAACTTAAAAAAACAGCATCACAATTTTTCGGGAAATCTCAATCTTGATTATCAGACTTATTTTAATTCTACTATTTTATTTTATCACTTTCAAAAAAATGACAGCCCAACACATCTTTTCCCTTATTTTTGTAAAAGAACAAATAAAGGATAAATGAGAACATTAGTAATTGGTGACATACATGGTGGTTTAAGAGCTTTACACCAAATAATGGAAAGAGCAAATGTAACTACAAAAGATAAACTGATTTTCCTGGGAGATTATGTGGATGGCTGGAGTCAATCTCCACAAGTGATTGATTTTTTGATAGAAATGAAAAAAACTCACGATATCATTTGCATTCGCGGAAACCATGATGAATTATTAAGAGAATGGCTCGAAGACAACAAAGAAAACTTACAATGGTACCAACATGGCGGTGAAGCAACTGTTTTGGCGTATCAAAAAGTAAATGCTGAAACCAAAAAAAAGCACGTAAAATTCTTAAAATCTCTACAGGATTATTACATCGATGATCAAAACAGAATGTTCATACACGCAGGTTTCACCAATATGAACGGGGTTAATTTTGAATATTTCAGTAAGATGTTTTACTGGGATCGATCTCTTTGGGAAACGGCTCTGGCATTGGACCCAAAATTAAAACCAGATCATCTTCACTACCCAAAACGACTTACTCTGTATAGCGAAATTTACATCGGGCACACTCCGGTTTCACGCATACAAAAAACCGTTCCTGTTCAAAAAGCAAATGTTTGGAACATAGACACCAGTGCGGCCTTCAAGGGACCATTAACAATTATGGATGTGGATACCAAAGAATTTTGGCAAAGCGAACCCCTCCCAACTTTATATCCATATGAAAAAGGTAGAAATAAAATCTAAAGCTTATATTTGCAAAAATTTTATTACCTATTTTATTTATGAAAAAAATTATTACAGTATTATTTTTGTTTACCATTGGTTTAACAAATGCACAACAAGCATTTAAAGGAAAAGGGGATGCCAAATTTAATGTTGGGGCAAACTTTCAAGACGGAGGTACCGGCATTCAAGTATCATCAGATTTCGGAATTGGTGAAAATTTATCTTATGGATTCGTTGCTTCTTATTTATTGGGAGTTAACGAAATTGCTGGAGTTTCTCCTGAATTTCACGATCGCTTTGATGCCAAATTTAGAGTAAACGCCAATTTAGGAAGCGTGATTAACTTAGACCCAAAACTGGATATCTATCCAGGTTTAAATTTAGGTTTAAAAAACTTTGGAGGACACGTTGGTCTTCGTTATATGTTTACCGAAGGTTTTGGACTTTTTAGTGAAGCGGGCTTTCCTATTGCAAAGTACGAACAAAACACAACTGGTTTTGACCACTTGAATAATCAATTTACTTTCAATATCGGTGCTACTTTCAATATGTAAATCGAATTGAATCAAAATGAAAAAGCGTCTCGTTCATGAAAACAAGACGCTTTTTGTTTTGAATTAAATCTAGATTACTCTTAGAACACAGATGACACAGATTGAACTGATTATCGCAGATTTTATTCTAAAACAATCTAAAAATCCGTATGAATCTGTTCAATCTGTGTCATCTGTGTGCCATTGCACAATTTGGGTTAAAATTAACTACAAATCAAATTTTATTCCTTGTGCCAATGGCAAACTCGTAGTATAGTTTATAGTGTTTGTTTGACGGCGCATATAGATTTTCCAAGCATCCGAGCCAGATTCCCTTCCGCCTCCGGTTTCTTTTTCTCCGCCAAAAGCGCCACCTATTTCAGCTCCGGAAGTTCCGATATTCACATTGGCAATTCCGCAATCTGAACCAACTGCAGACAAGAAACGTTCTGCTTCACGTAAATTATTGGTCATAATTGCCGAGGACAATCCCTGAGCCACACCATTTTGAAGTTCAATCGCATCCTCCACTGTGCCCGAATATTTGATTAAATATAAAACAGGCGCAAAAGTTTCATGCTGTACAATTTCGAATGAATTTTGGGCTTCGGCAATAGCGGGTTTTACGTAGCAGCCACTTTCGTATCCTGCCCCGGAAAGTACACCGCCTTCCACAAGGATTTTTCCACCCTCGGAAACCACTTTGGTTAAAGCCTTTTCATACAACTCAACCGCTTGTTTATCGATTAATGGACCGACATGGTTTTTTTCGTCCAATGGATTTCCAATTCTCAGTTGGCCATAAGCCGAAATCAAGGCATCTTTTACCGTATCATAAATACTATCGTGAATAATCAAGCGACGTGTCGAAGTACAACGTTGCCCTGCGGTTCCCACTGCCCCAAAAACAGCCCCGATAACGGTCATTTTGATATCGGCATCTGGAGTTACGATAATGGCATTGTTACCTCCTAATTCTAATAATGATTTTCCTAAGCGACCTGCTACTGTTTGAGCCACAATTTTTCCCATACGAGTAGAACCCGTAGCAGAAATTAATGGTACACGTTTATCATTTGTCAACAATTCTCCTATTTCATAATCTCCGTTTATTAAACAGGAAATCCCTTCTGGAAGATTATTTTCCTTGATTACTTCGGCAATAATATTTTGACAGGCAATCCCGCACAAAGGTGTTTTTTCGGATGGTTTCCAAACACATACATCACCGCAAATCCATGCCAATGCCGTATTCCAAGACCAAACTGCAACCGGAAAATTAAATGCAGAAATAATTCCGACAATTCCCAGCGGATGATATTGCTCATACATTCGGTGCCCCGGGCGCTCCGAGTGCATAGTCAATCCATGCAACTGTCGCGATAGTCCAACTGCAAAATCGCAGATATCAATCATTTCCTGCACTTCGCCGTAACCTTCCTGCAAAGATTTCCCCATTTCATAGGAAACCAATTTACCCAAAGCCTCTTTGTTTTTTCGTAATTTATCACCAAACTGGCGTACAATTTCACCTCGTTGTGGTGCTGGCATCAATCGAAATGTTTTGAAAGCTTCGGCAGCGGTTTGTATTACTTTTTCGTAATCTGCCCCAGTACTCATTTTTACAGAAGCAATTAATTGACCATCTACCGGAGAAAAACTTTCCAAGATTGCTCCGTTTGAAAAACAATCAAGTCCTGTCGAAGTTCCTTCGTTTAAGGTTTTAATGCCTAATTGTGATAATGCCTCTTTAATACCAAATTGATTAGTCATTGTTGTCATTGTAACTTTATTGATTGAAATTGTTGTATTATTCTGTAAAGGTATTCTTTTAAGATGACTTTTTATTTTAAAAAAGAAATTAGGATTCATCCATCATTCCGAAATAGGCCACGGATTACACAGATTAAACGGATTCACACAGATTTTTATTAAAATTCGATGGCTTGTTTTCGATTTTTACAAAAAATGACTTTCATTAAAAAAGAAGAAAGTACTTTTATATCGTTAAAAATATACACTTCAGAATATGACACTTTTTAATAGAAACCTCATTTTTTTCTTTTTGATATCCTTACAACTTTTTGCTCAAAAAGCGGCTTTCGATGTAGTCCCTTTAGGCGTAAAAGGAGGTGTTGACGAAAAAAATCTTTCGGCCTATTTGGTTGCTCCAATAAATACCAACGATTATATCTGTCTCGATGCAGGAACCATTAATGCAGGGATCGAAAAAGCCATTGCGAATAAAACTTTCCGTGTTTCAACCAGCGAAGTTTTAAAAAAATATATCAAAGGGTATTGCATTTCACACGCTCATCTTGACCATGTTTCTGGTTTAATCATTAACTCACCAGCCGATTCTTCCAAGACGGTTTATGCCACCAAAAAATGCTTGGAAATGATGGAAAACCATTATTTTAACGGGGAAACTTGGGCTAATTTTGGTGATGAAGGCCCGGGATTTCAACTGAAAAAATACCATTTCCAAACTCTTTCTTTTGGGGAAGAAACCAAAATTGAAAATACGACAATGACGGTAAAAGCTTTTCCGCTAAGCCATGTAAATCCTTTTGAAAGTACCGCTTTTTTAATCCAAAATGGCAATGATGCGATTTTGTATTTGGGTGATACTGGTCCAGATTCTGTGGAAAAAAGTAATAATTTAAGCGAATTATGGAAAGCTGTTGCTCCTTTGCTTCAGCAAAAAAAATTACGAGGTATTTTCATTGAAGTTTCTTTTCCTAATGAACAACCGGACACTGTATTATTTGGACATTTAACTCCCAATCATTTGATGACAGAACTACACAAATTGGAAGATTTGGCAGGAAAAGGAACTTTGAAAAAATTCAAAATTATCATTACCCACCTGAAACCACCAAGCCAAAAAATTGCAAAAATTAAAGAGCAATTGAAAAAAGGAAATGATTTGGAAGTGCAACTTATTTTTCCGGAACAGGGGAAACGTTTTGGATTGTGAAGAATTTAACCGAAAGGTTCACAAAGAATTACGCAAAGCTTAGCGAACTTTGCGTAATTCTTTGTGAACCTTGCGGTTAAAAAATACATCATTTTTTCTCCCGAATTAAATAAATATAAACCGGAAAATGGTCGCTGAAACCAACTTCGGTAAGCGAATGTCGTAACGGATAACCTTTATACTTTCCGCTTTTTTGAATTAAAAAAGGTTTGTTGTAAATACCTGCTTTCCAATATTGATAAGAGCTGTAATCCTTTTGCAATAGCGATTGAGAAACCATCACCTGATCAAAAATATCCCATGAATCGCGAAAAGCGATTGTCCCGAGTCCTTTGTTAGCCATTTCTTCGAATGGGTTGTAAATTCCAAATTCGCCAACATCTTGTATTTTCCCTTTCGCGCCAAGCGCTTTTTTGACACTATTATTGAATGGGCTGTCGTTTAAATCTCCCATCGTAATCACTTTGGCATTAGGATTTATGCGTTGTAGCGAATCGATAATTTTTCGGTTCAAAGCTCCGGCGGCTTCGCGATATGGACTTGATTTCTTTTCGCCACCCGACCGAGAAGGCCAGTGATTAACAATAATATGAATTTCTTCGCCATTCAGAAAACCGGTTACCAGCAATTGATCTCTGGTGTAAATCCGATGGTTTTTGGAATTAACTTGGATTACATCTCCAGTCTCAACATCTTCCGAAGTTTCTGTTTGAGATTTTTCTTCAATTACAGCCGCTTCTTTATAAACATACAACGGAATATTAATATAACTCGTGGGCTGAAATTGCTTTTTTTGATACAATAAAGCCACGTCAATTCCTCTTTTGTCGGGAGAATCAAAATGAATAATCCCATATTCTTTGTCAACCAACTTGGGCTGTTTGATTAAATCTTCGAGAACGCCTTGATTTTCGATTTCGGCACCGCCTATTAAAGTTGGAGAATTTGGATTCTCGCCCGTACCGATTTCGGACAGAACCCGTGCGAGGTTTTCTAGTTTCTGACGGTATTTTTTGGTGTTCCAATGCTGGGCTCCATTTGGTATCCAATCCTCATCATTGGTAATTGGGTCATTAATGGTATCAAAACAATTTTCGAAATTATAAAATGCTACAGTGTGAATCGAAAAGGCTTTGGTTTGTGCATTGCCTTTTGACATAAAAAGAAATAAAATCAGGAAAAAACAGGTGTTTTTTGTAATCATCATTTAAAAAAAAAAGAGTTTTAAATACGTTAGGTGAATTTTTTTAAACACATAGAAACATAGAATTTATAGTTTTTTAAAAGAGCTCATTAACCGTTTCACTTCTCACATAGCAATATCTATGTGAAAAATAGTGCTATTTCTATTCATCTTTACGGGTTAAAAATAAAATCTATGTATCTATGTGGTTCATTTATTTAGCAGAATTTCACCCAACTGTTTTTTTTATTTGTAAATATAGTAATTTGATTACAATTATTTGTGATACTCAAGAAATGCCTATCTTTGCTTCTAACCCTAATAACCATTATTTTCAAAAAATAAAGCATGAATACCAACCCATTTTCTTTTATCCAAAAACAAGGTATTTTATGTCTAATGCTATTGCTTATTTTTATTTTACAATCTATGAACAGTTCAGCTCAAACTAAAATGATCACACCACCCTATTTACAAAAAGGAGATACCATTGCTATTGTGGCAACCGCCCGAAAAAACGTTGATAACAACCTGAAACCCACTATCGATTTATTGCATTCCTGGGGTTTAGAAGTCGTTATAGGGAACACCATCGGATTAGACCTAAATCAATTGGCAGGAACAGATGAACAGCGCGCCGCCGATTTTCAGCATCAAATGGATAATCCAAACATCAAAGCAATATGGTGTGCACGTGGTGGTTACGGTACGGTACGAATGATTGATTTATTGGATTTTACCAAATTCAGACAGCACCCAAAATGGATTGTAGGTTTTAGCGATGTTACGGTTTTGCACAATCATTTGAACACAATGGGTTACAAATCGATTCACGGAACGATGCCTATCAGTGTTGAAAGAACCGCTCCTGAATCGATAGAAACTTTAAAATCAGCTTTATTTGGTCAAAAATTATCCTATCAAATCGATCCGTTCCCAATGAATCGTTTCGGAAAAGCGACAGGAGAATTAGTTGGAGGAAACCTTTCTATCTTATACAGTTTACTGGGATCAAAATCGGCTATTGATTGTACCGATAAAATCTTGTTCATCGAAGATTTAGACGAATATCTGTACCATATTGACCGAATGATGATGAATCTAAAACGCAATGGTTGTCTGGAAAGCATCAAAGGAATTATCGTGGGCGGAATGACAAAAATGAAAGATAATGATATTCCTTGGGGAAAAGACGCCAATGAAATTGTTCAGGACGTAACCCAAAAATACAATATTCCGATACTTTATAATTTTCCGGCAGGACACGTTCACGACAACAGAGCCCTGATTATGGGGAATATTGTCACTATGAATGTGAATGAGAATTGTAATACGGTGGTTTTTGAATGATGAATTTTGATTAACGATTCTTGATTTCAGATTTGTTGCAACGGAAATTTGGAATTAATTCTTTTATTTTCTACTTCTAAAATCTAAAATCTTCACTCTAAAATCTAAAATTTTATGGCCGAACACAACGAACTGGGAAAACTAGGAGAAGAATTAGCTGTAGAATTTCTTCAGAAAGAAGGCTATAAAATCCTTGATACTAACTGGACTTTTCAAAAAGCAGAAATAGATATTATTGCCCAAAAAGAAAACACACTTGCCATTGTAGAAGTGAAAACGCGTTCGTCAATTGATTTTGGTTTACCACAGGATTTTGTGAAACCAAAAAAAATTCAACTTTTGGTAAAAGCAGTAGATGCCTACGTAAACCATAAAAATTTGGATCTTGATGTCCGCTTTGATATCGTTGCTATCCACAAGGAAAGTAAATCATTTGTAATAGAACACCTTATAAATGCTTTTTTTCATTTTTAAAGAAATTTAACAATGTTATATTTGTAACAAATTGTTTTTTTGACTATATTTGCATCGGTTTTTAACTCAAAAGCCAATTATCTAACAAAATATACAACTGAAAAACTACCACATTTAACTATGAAAACTGTATCATCGATAGTAGAAAACTACATCAAAACAAAGCCTTTTTTATTGAATGCATTATCACTGGGTATCATCAACTTAACATCTTTGTCCAGAAATATCATGACCGAACTGGAAAGTGAATTTGGAAAAGAAGTAAAACAGGGAGCAGTGGTAATGGCCTTGAAACGTTTGACCGAAGAACTTGATTTTCGTTTAAACCATAAAATCAATAAAGTAATCAAAAACATTGGCGAAATCACTGTACGTTCTGCTTTGACTGATTATACTTTTGCAGTATCAGAAACTGTATTGAACAAACAAGCCGACTTGATTACCGATATTAATTCATTACCAGATATTTTTTATACCTCATCCAAAGGAGTAAATGAAACCAATATCGTAGTAAGCAACAGTGTAAACCATTTGGTTGAAAAACATTTTGCTTCTGAAAAACTGATTCAAAAACTGGAAAATTTGGCTTCAATTACTGTTAAATTGCCAAAAGAAAACATTGTCGTTCCAGGAATTTATTATTTCATTTTCCAACGTTTGGCGTGGGAAGGTATCATTATCAATGAGGTAATTTCTACATCTAATGAATTTACAATCATGGTTAGCGAAAATGAAGTAGACGTTGCTTTCAAAGTGATTAAAGATTTGAAAAACTAGGAGTAAATAAAATATATTAATGAAGTAAAGGCGAAACCGAAAAGTTTCGCCTTTTTATTTATAATTTTTTGGTAACTCAAAAAAAATGAGGCAATTGTATAATTTTTTTCACTAAATTTATGAGGCTAATTTTTTATTAAAATTTACTACTATGGATTATTTAGCTATTTTTCTTGCCTTGACTCCTGTTGTTCTTTTAATAATTTTACTTGGTTTTCTAAAAATTCCCGGAGACAAAAGTGCTTTTTATACCTTAATAGTCACTATACTTTTGGCAATATTTGGGTTTAATTTTTCAACACCTTCAATAGGACTTTCAATACTATATGGAACCTTAAAGGCAATTTTCCCTATCATTTTAATCATAATAATGGCCATTTACAGTTATAATGTTTTGGTTTTTACCCAAAAAATGGAGGTACTAAAATTTCAGTTTTCAAATATTTCCACAGACAAAAGCATTCAGGTTTTACTACTGACATGGGGTTTTGGAGGATTACTTGAAGGTATGGCTGGTTTTGGGACAGCAGTCGCGATACCTGCAGCTATTCTGATTGGTTTGGGATACAAACCGTTGTTTTCAGCATTGGTCAGTTTGCTGTCCAATAGTGTTCCCACTGCTTTTGGTGCCGTTGGAATACCTGTAAAAGCGATTGCCATAGAAATTGGACATCCTGATTTACAGCATTTAGGAAGCGAAGTTGTTTTTCAATTGATTCCGCTGATGATTATTATTCCATTTATCATTGTTACTCTAACAGATCCAAGTTTAAAATCATTGTCGAAAAACATTGCTTTAAGTTTGGTTGTAGGAGTAGTATCTATCGCCGTGCAATATTTCTCGGTTATCTATATCGGGATAGAAACACCAGCAGTGTTGGGAAGCATAGCCTCTATTATTGTAATTGTGATTTGGGCAAAATTAACCGCCAAAAAGACTGACGAAAAACCCTTGGAAACCAAAAGCACAAAAGAAATAATGAACGCATGGGCTGTCTATGGATTGATTCTGCTGTTTATTATTGGTACGAGTCCTTTATTCAACAGCTTCAGAACTTTTCTTCAAACTATAGCTGCAACTCCAATAAACCTAACCATTAACGGATCTGAAAAAACCATAAAAATATTTTGGCTGACCGATGGTGGTCTTTTATTATTTCTGGGTTCCGTTATTGGGGGATTATTACAAGGGGCAAAATTAAAAGAGCTTTTTCAGGTTCTTGGAAAAACACTTTTGCAATTAAAAAAAACTTATATAACCGTAATCAGTCTTATTGTGCTTTCTACCATAATGGATTTGTCGGGTATGGTTGTCGTATTGGGTACTGCAATTGCCGCTACAACAGGTGCATTTTACCCGCTATTTGCCCCGGCTATAGGCTGTCTGGGTGCATTTTTGACCGGAAGTGACACTTCTTCCAATATATTATTTGGTAAACTTCAGGCGCATGTCGCCCAACAAATTGGAGGCGAACCCAGTTGGTTTGCAGCAGCAAATACAGTGGGAGCTACAGGTGGAAAAATCATCTCGCCTCAAAGTATTGCCATTGCAACTTCGGCCTGTAATCAGCAGGGAAAAGAAGGAGATATTATGAAAAAAGCATTACCTTATGCCATTTTTTATATAATTGTCGCCGGTTTAATGGTGTATTTCTTTGGCAAATAAACATTTAAAATATTATTGCTATGTTAGCTCCTTCTTATCAAAAGTTAAAAGACATTTTATCCGTCACTATTGATTCTAAACGTATTTTGACAAATCCTTTGCAAACTCTTGCTTATGGAACTGATGCCAGTTTTTACAGACTAATTCCGAAAATTGTCATCCTCGCGCACAATGAAGCCGAAGTTATCGAAATTATAAAACAAGCCAAGAAGCTAGACATTGCTCTGACCTTTCGTGCTGCAGGAACCAGTTTATCCGGTCAGGCCATTACCGATTCGGTTTTGGTAGTAGCCACACACGGCTGGAAAAACTTTGAACTTTTAGAGGAAAATAAAAAAATAAAATTGGAACCTGGAATTGTAGGAGCAAGAGCCAACACTTTTCTAGCTCCGCACGGATTGAAAATTGGGCCTGATCCTGCTTCAATTGGTGCTTGTATGATTGGCGGAATTGTCGCCAATAACGCCAGCGGAATGTGTTGCGGAACTGCTCAAAACTCATATCAGACCATCGCCGATATCCGAATTGTATTGCACGACGGAACTGTTCTTGACACCGCCGACGCGAAAAGTGTAGATGCTTTCAAAAAAAATCAAACTGATTTAATTCAGGAAATAGAAAATCTTAGAGATCAAATTAAAAGTGATGAGACGCTTTATAACCAAATCAAAAATAAATTTAAAATAAAAAACACAACGGGTTACAGCATCAATGCTCTGGTCGATTATCAGGATTCTATCGAAATCATCAAACATTTGATGGTGGGCTCTGAGGGGACCTTGGCTTTTATTTCAAATGTGACTTTCAAAACCATCATTGACGAAAAACACAAATCCTGTTCTTTGATTTTTTTCAATACAATTAAGGATGCTTGCAACGCCACTATTTTACTGAAATCGGCACCGGTCGCAGCAGTAGAATTGTTAGATCGTGAATCCATTCGCTCTGTCGAAAATGATGATGATGCGCCCGCATATTTCAAAACACTTCCCGAATCAGCCTGTGCTTTATTGGTAGAATGCAGAGACAATGATGTGACTGTTTTAAAAGAAAAACAAGATGCCATCAGACTGCAGATTCAGTCCATCCCTACATACACCAATTACGAATTTACTAGCAATCCCAAACAATATTATTTTAACTGGAAAGCCCGAAAAGGCTTGTTGCCAACAGTAGGTGGTTTACGAAAAAACGGAACAACAGTAATCATTGAAGATGTTGCTTTTCCCCTACCACAACTAGCCGATGCCTGTTTGGAATTGAAGGATTTATTCAAGAAATACGAATATCATGATGCGGTTTTGTTTGGTCATGCGTTGGAAGGAAACCTGCACTTTGTTTTCTCGCAAGACTTTTCGAATCAAGCCGAAGTCGATCGATATGAAAAACTAATGTCGGAATTGGCTGTTTTGGTGGTCGATCGTTTCAACGGTTCCTTAAAAGCAGAACACGGAACCGGTCGTAACATGGCTCCATTTGTGGAAAAAGAATGGGGAGCTACCGCTTACGAAATCATGAAACGTATCAAAAATATATTTGATCCAAACAATAAAATCAATCCAGACGTATTAATAAATCCCGATCCAAAAGCACATCTCAAAAACTTAAAACCAATGCCCGAATCCCACGCCATTGTGGACAAATGCATGGAATGTGGATTTTGTGAACCACATTGCGTTTCCGAAGGATTGACATTATCGCCAAGACAACGCATCGTGATTGCACGAGAAATCAGCCGATTGGAAGAATCACATGATAACCCTCAACGACTGGCCGACATCCGAAAAGATGTCACTTATCAACTGGACGAAACTTGTGCTACAGATGGACTTTGTGCCTTGGCTTGTCCCGTACATATCGATACCGGAAAATTTGTAAAAACCTGGCGTGCCAATGAGCTAAATGACAGTAACAAAAAAGCAGGTGCTTTCATTGGTTCACACATGGCAGAAACCACTGCAGTTATGAGAACTGGACTAAAAATGGTTTCCTTTTTTCATTCCTTATTTGGAACTAAAATCATGACAACATTGTCCAACGGATTCCATTTTATTTCATTTGGAAAAGTGCCAAAATGGATTCCCGAAATGCCAAAAGGTGCTAATAAAATTAACACTAAAAATTGATTTTTTATGGTTCTAATTTTTATACGATAAGTCGAAAAATAAATTAACCGCAAATTCGCAAATTTTCAATTTAAAATACTTGAAAAGTTTAGATACGGTTCAAAAAGTAATTTGCGAATTTGCGGTAACTTTAAAAAACAATCTGCGGTCAAACCTTCAATTAATAAGCAATGAATATAACAGTTGATTTAAAAGTAGTTTACTTCCCATCTTGCATCAACAGAAGCATGGGCAAAAATAGTTTTCAAAATTCAGACGATTTGCAATTAACTGCGCTTACTCATCAATTATTGATTCGTGCCGGATTTACCATAATTTATCCCGAATCCGTAGACAGCCATTGCTGTGGTATGCCTTTTTCGAGTAAAGGTTTTGCCGAAGCCAATCATGCACAATCTGAAGCATTGGAAACTGCATTACTAAAAGCTTCCGAAAACGGAAAATATCCTGTTTTGTACGACATGAGTCCGTGTTTTTACCATTCGAAAGAAGAATTTTCCAAAACTCTGAAAATAGTAGATCCCATCGAATTTATGCTTGATTATGTCATGCCGCAATTGACTGTAAAAAACAAAAAAGAAACTGTTACAATTTTCCCTGTTTGTTCTGTGAAAAAAATTGGCAAAACAGAACAATTGGTTGCCTTATCAAAATTGTGCGCTGATAAAGTTACCCTTATTGACAGCAATTGCTGTGGTTTTGCAGGAGATAGAGGTTTCCTGATTCCGGAATTGAACGAACACGGATTGCGTGAATTAAAAGCTCAAATTCCTGCCAATTGTAAAGAAGGTTTTTCTACAAGCCGAACCTGTGAAATCGGACTCGAAAAAATGAGTGGCATTGATTTTAAATCTATTTTTTATCTGATTGAGGAAGTGACGAGGTAGGGAGTTTTAAAACAAAAGATTCCCTACTCCCCTCCCAACAACTGCATAAATTCCAAAGCCGTCCTAGTATTCTTAACATTATCAAAAGTCAATAAAAGTCTCAGTCCGGCTGGAGTTTGTTTTTCCTTCATCACACAAATATTACTATGCGTTTGCACAAACTGAATTACTTTATGGAAACGTTTTGAATGATAGAAATCCGATTGCTGATCGGAAACAAAATAGCCAATCATCTTGCCTTTCTTCATCACCAATTTTTCAATTCCAACGCGAGTGGCAATCCATTTGATGCGGATGCTGTTCATTAAAGCAAGTGCTCTTGGTGGCATTGGGCCAAAACGGTCAATCAGTTTGTTTTGAAAAACAATCAGTTCTTCTTCGTTTTTCACGTCGGCCAATTCGTTGTACAAACTCAAACGCTCCGTGACATTATTGATATATTCATCTGAAAACAACAACTCAAAATCGGTGTCGATTTGCAGGTCTTTTACATATTCTTTGGTCTCGATATTATTTTCTTCGGGATATAAATCCTTAAATTCGTTTTCCTTCAATTCCTCGATGGCTTCGTTCATGATTTTTTGATACGTATCAAAACCTATGTCGTTGATGAAACCACTTTGTTCTCCTCCCAATAAATCTCCTGCACCACGAATTTCCAGATCTTTCATCGCAATGTTCAAACCGCTTCCCAATTCGCTGAATTGTTCCAACGCCTGGATTCGTTTTCGGGCATCATCGGTCATGTGCGAATACGGCGGACAGATGAAATAACAAAACGCTTTCTTGTTGCTTCGACCCACACGGCCTCTCATTTGATGCAAATCAGACAAGCCGAAATTATTGGCATTATTGATAAAAATAGTATTCGCATTCGGAACGTCCAAACCACTTTCGATGATTGTTGTTGCCACCAAAACATCAAATTCGCCATTCATAAAGGCGAGCATTAATTCTTCCAATTTACCGCCATCCATTTGTCCGTGTCCAATTCCCACGCGCGCGCTAGGAACCAAACGCTGAACCATTCCGGCAATTTCCTTGATGTTTTCTATTCGGTTATTGATAAAGAAAACCTGTCCGTTGCGCTGAATTTCATACGAAATCGCATCCCGAATCAGTTCTTCATTAAACCCAACTACATTGGTTTCTATAGGATAACGATTGGGCGGAGGCGTTGTAATCACCGATAAATCACGCGCTGCCATCAACGAAAACTGCAACGTTCTCGGAATCGGTGTTGCCGTCAAAGTCAAGGTATCGACATTGGCCGCTATCGTTTTTAATTTGTCTTTTACATTAACCCCAAATTTCTGTTCCTCATCAACAATCAACAAACCAAGATCTTTGAAAACCACATTTTTGTTGACCAATTGATGTGTCCCAATAACAATATCAAGTTTTCCTTCGGCGAGTTGTTTTAAGGTTTCCGTTTTTTGTTTTGCAGTTCTGAAACGGTTCAAATAGCCAATAGAAACCGGCATATCTTTTAGCCTTTCGCTAAAAGTACGATAATGCTGGTAGGCCAAAATAGTCGTGGGGACGAGAATTGCGACTTGTTTACTATTGTCAACAGCCTTGAAAGCTGCACGAATAGCCACTTCGGTTTTACCAAATCCCACATCACCACAAACCAAACGATCCATAGGACGCTCGCTTTCCATGTCGGCTTTGACTTCCTGAGTTGATTTGATTTGGTCAGGAGTGTCTTCGTAAATAAACGAACTTTCCAATTCGTTTTGCAGATAACTATCAGGAGCAAATTGGAATCCTTTTTCCAGTCGGCGCTTGGCATACAATTGAATCAAATTGAATGCTATGTGTTTAACCCTTGCTTTGGTTTTCTGTTTTAAAGTCTTCCACGCACTAGAACCTAATTTATAAATTTTGGGTGGCGTTCCGTCTTTTCCGTTGTATTTCGAAATCTTATGCAGCGAGTGAATACTCACGTACACAATATCATTATCGGCATACACCAACTTGATGGCTTCCTGCGTTTTTCCTTCGACCTGAATTTTTTGCAAACCACCAAACTTCCCTATTCCGTGATCGATATGCGTTACATAATCACCTACGGACAAAGTGGTGAGTTCCTTTAATGTTAAATTTTGTTTCTTCGAATAACCGTTTTTGATGCTGAATTTATGATAGCGTTCAAAAATCTGATGGTCGGTATAACAACAAATCTGGTTTTCCTGATCGATAAATCCTTGATAAAGTGGCAAAACAATGGTGTTGTATTGCTTGCGGATATTCTCGGAATTGGCTTCATCCAAAGATTCAAATATATCGTGAAAACGTTTAGTTTGCGCCTCATTCGAACAAAATAGATAATTTTGGTAGCCGTTAAAATGGTTGTCGCTCAAATTATTTAGCAACATATCAAATTGCTTGTTAAACGACGGTTGTGGCTGAATGTGAAATTCAAATTTCTTGGTCGTTTTAAAAACCGGCTTGGAATTGAATTCCACAATCGAAAAATCCAACGCCCGCTTGACAAATTCCTTTTGACCCAAAAATAATTGCTCTGGCGTGGCGTGCTTAATATCTTTGGACAATTTCTCAAAAGCTTCTTCGGCTTTGCCAAATTGCTTATCCAATTCGTATAAAAGATTCTCGGTATTTTGAAAAAACAAAACCGTGCTTTCGGCTATATAATCCAAGAAACTCTCTCGGTTTTCCTGAAAAACTTTATTCTCGACATTCGGAATAATGGTGATTTTTTTCTTTTTGTCCAATGACAATTGGCTTCCAACGTCAAAAGTTCGGATGCTTTCAACTTCATTTCCGAAAAATTCTATTCGATACGGATTGTCATTCGAAAACGAAAACACATCGACAATTCCTCCACGAACGGAGAATTCACCGGGTTCTGTGATAAAGTCAACCCTTTTGAATTCGTATTCAAACAGTACTTCGTTCAGGAAATCAATCGAAATTTTATCGCCTACGGTAACTTTGAGCGTATTTTTATCCAAATTTTGGCGTGTCACCACTTTTTCAAAAAGAGCCTCCGGATACGTAACAATAACTGCGGGTTTCTTGCGGGAATTGATTCGATTCAAAACCTCAGCGCGAAGCAAAACATTAGCATTGTCGGTTTCCTCAATTTGATACGGACGACGAAAAGATCCGGGATAAAACAACACATCCTGCTCGCCTATCATTTGTTCCAAATCGTTCAAATAATAAGCCGCTTCTTCTTTATTGTTCAAAACTACCAAAAAAGGAAGTTCTGCTTTTTTAAAAACCGACTGAATTACAAAAGAGGTCGCTGATCCCAACAAACCTTCCAATTGTATTTTTACCTGATTATTTTCCTGCAAACGGGCTGCAATCTGAGTCGTTTTTGGAGAAGAATCATAAACCGAATATATAGTAGCCTTACTCAACGCGTGGTTCGTTTTGGTTTTTTGGACTCGGTGTACTTCCTGGATTTACCGGTGTTGCCTGATTCACTTGTGGTGCAGGATTTCCAGGCATAACTGGACTTCCCGCCTGAATTGCTCGTGTGGTATCGAGCATCATTAATAATTCTGACTCCCCAATTTCCATCGGGATTTTGTTTTTTTCCACGATTTTATCCATTTGTCTTTCTAGGGAAACCAATTCCAGATTAATTTCGGCAACAATCTCAGTCACTTTTTTATCCGAAACTTTATCAAGATTAATATATAAATCCAACATTCGGACTTGTGTGATCAAAGCTGCAATGCGGCTTCGTATCGGCGGAGTATCAAATTGAGATGGCACATTACTATTCAAAGCCATCACTTTTGTTGATAGTGTTTTGGCTTTCTTTTGAAAAGCAGTAATGGTTTTCTTGGGCTTAATAGCCAATTCATCCATAAAATCACGCCATTCGGGCCAAGTCTTCAAAGTAGCTTCTGAAGTAGTGTTGATTGGGCTGTCAAAAAAAATCCACCCTTTATCGATGGTCTTAAAAATTAATTCTTTCTTTTTGGCATCCCTTATATTATCGGCAAGGCGCTCATCATTTTCTTTACAAGAAAACTGCGCCAAAACCACCAAAAAAATCAACAGTACTCTATTGTTCATCTCCTAAATTATTTGAGCCACAAAGTTACAAAGTAAATTTACAATGACAATTTCAATGACAATATCAATTTCAATTGTAATAATAATGAAAATCACAATATCAATAACAAAATCGAAATGTAAAAATTTACGACCTTACGCAAATAAGGTTGTTAATTTTACAATATTCATAAAAAACAATAAATTTATATCCTATAATTTGCGAAATCGTTATATTTGTATTTCAAAAATCATCAAAAATGAATCCAAAAATATTAATAATAGGTGCCTGTGGGCAAATTGGAACCGAATTGACCCATGAACTCCGTGCCATTTATGGAACAGACAACGTTATTGCCTCCGATATTCGAAAATTAAATAATGAAGTTGTAAACTCAGGGCATTTTGAGGTAGTCAACGCTTTGGATTTTAACCAAATTCAACACCTTGTAGAAATTCACCAAATTACAGATGTCTATTTGATGGCTGCTCTGCTCTCTGCAACTGCTGAGAAAAACCCCGCCTTTGCCTGGGATCTTAATATGAATTCGTTGTTTCATGTTCTTAATTTGGCGAAAGCCGGACAAATCAAAAAAATATTTTGGCCTTCGAGTATAGCTGTTTTTGGCCCAAACACCCCAAAAGAAAACACCCCGCAATACACCATTATGGAGCCTTCCACCGTATATGGAATCAGCAAACAAGCGGGCGAAAGATGGTGCGAATACTACCACAATATGTTTGGCGTCGATGTACGAAGCGTGCGTTACCCAGGATTAATCAGTTGGACCACACCACCAGGCGGAGGAACAACAGATTATGCCGTAGACATATACCACAAAGCCATTTCTGAAGGAAAATACGAATGTTTCCTGACCTCTGAAACCAAAATGCCAATGATGTACATGGACGACGCCATTGCCGCGACCATCAACATTATGAAAGCCCCAGTTGAACAAATCAAGATTCGTTCTTCTTACAATCTTGCTGCCATGAGTTTTACCCCAACAGAAATTGCAGCTGAAATCAAAAAACACATCACAGAACTCGAGGTAACTTACGAACCTGACTTCCGTCAAAAAATTGCCGACAGCTGGCCTTCAAGTATTGACGACAGCTGTGCCCGTGAAGATTGGGGATGGAACCATGAATTTGACCTGGAAATGATGACCGTCGATATGCTAAAAAATCTAGCCCCACAATACAATACCGATTTACAATAAATACAAATTGGACGTGACCCCAAAATGTCATTAAATAAAAGATTGCTGATTTTTGATTAACGATTTTTGATTTAAGAAGTAGGAAAAAACACAAAACAGAGCGTCTAATTATTTAGTCACACCAAATCTGAAATCGACAATCGTTAATCAAAAATCTAAAATCTCTTACCCTCACGCAACTTCAGTACACCCAAGCACTACATCGTTTGACTAAACCATTTCCATAAAAAAAACAATTCTTAAATAACTATTCATTAATTATCTCCTCAGATTTTTACCAATTATATACCTGTTTTTAAAGGTGTTTTAACTAAATTGCAGTTAGAAACAAATTATTATAAAAGGGTATGCCAGAAAAAAATCCGGAAAAAAACGCAGAAAAAACGCGTTTACTTTTAAGAACCGACAACAAAGGCTGGAAAAAATGGGGTCCCTATTTATCCGAAAGACAATGGGGAACCGTAAGGGAAGATTATTCTCAAAGCGGTTATGCATGGGGCAGCACCACGCATGATATGGCTCGTTCCAAGGCGTATCGATGGGGCGAAGAAGGAATTGGGGGAATTAGTGACAACAAACAGCATGTATGTATTGCCTTTGCTTTTTGGAATCACAAAGACCGCATCCTCAAAGAACGTTTTTTTGGGTTAACTCCCGCCGAATCCAATCATGGTGAGGATGTCAAAGAAATATATTACTATCTGGATTCTACGCCAACGCATTCCTACCAAAAAATGCTTTACAAGTATCCTCATGCTGCTTTTCCTTATGAAAAGCTGATTGAGGAAAGTAAAAAACGGAGCCGTCAGGAAGCCGAATATGAATTACTCGACACTGGTATTTTTGACAAAGACGAATATTTTGATATCACCATTGAATATGCCAAAGATGCCGAACAAGACATCTTAATCAAAATTACAGTCGAAAACCGTTCCAAACTACCCGCGCCCATTACGGTATTACCAACCGTCTGGTTCAGAAATACCTGGAGCTGGGGGTATGAAAACTACAAACACAAACCAACGCTAATTGGAGTCGACAATTCGCATATAGAAGTCAATCACCAACTGGTGGGACACTTCAATCTATATGCCGAAAATCCCAAAGATTTCTTGTTTTGTGACAACAAAACCAATTTTGAAAAATTATATAAATCGCCCGCCCAATCTGCTTATGCCAAAGACGGAATCAACGATTATATCATTAACCAAAAACAAAGTAGCATAAATCCTGAGAAAATAGGAACCAAAGCATCGGTACATTACGACGATATCATTCCTGCATTGGGGAAAAAAGAATATCGCATCCGTTTTACTAACACCAAACCAAACGACGCTTTTGAAGATTTTGATGCCATTTTCGAAAAAAGAATTGAGGAGGCTGACGAATTTTATGATTCCATCCAAAAAGGAATAAAAGACGAAACCTTAAAATCCATTCAACGCCAGGCCTACGCCGGAATGCTATGGACCAAACAGTGGTATTACTACAATGTTTTTGAATGGCTAAAAGGAGACCCATCGACACCAAGACCCGATGCCAATCGAAATGCAGGGCGAAACAGTACTTGGAAGCACATGTACACTTCCAACATTCTCTCCATGCCGGACAAATGGGAATACCCCTGGTTTGCCGCTTGGGACTTGGCCTTTCATACTTTGCCTCTGGCAAGATTAGATCCTGATTTTGCCAAAAGGCAATTATCGGTCATCCTTCGGGAATACTATATGCACCCCAACGGACAAATTCCTGCTTATGAATGGTCTTTCTCGGATGTAAATCCGCCGGTACATGCTTGGGCAACTTGGAAAGTTTATGAAATTGACAAAGAAAATAATGATGGTATTGGTGACACCGTTTTTTTGGAACGTATTTTCCACAAACTATTGCTCAATTTTACGTGGTGGGTAAATCTAAAAGATACCAATGGAAATAATGTCTTCGGGGGCGGATTCCTCGGGATGGATAATATTGGAGTGTTTGACCGCTCTGCCGATTTACCAACGGGAGGCCATTTGGAACAGGCTGACGGAACTGGATGGATGGCAATGTATTGCCTAAACATGCTGCGAATCGCATGTGAAATATCTCTAAAAAATCCTGTTTACCAAGACATGGCTTCCAAATTCTTTGAACACTTTCTTCATATTTCGGGGGCAATGCAGGCTTTAGGAGACAATAAAGTCAATCTTTGGGACGAAGAAGACCAGTTTTATTACGATATGCTCCATAAGGAAAACGGAGATGCCGAACTACTAAAAATCCGTTCGATGGTCGGATTAATTCCGTTATTTGCCGTAGAAGTATTAACGCCTGATTTACTCGAAAAACTTCCTGTTTTTAAACGTCGTGTAGAATGGGTTTTAAAAAATCGTCCTGATCTTGCCAATTTGGTTTCCAGCTGGTACACTCCGGGGAAAGGCGAAACTAGATTGCTCTCTACACTAAGAGGACATCGCATGAAAATGATTCTCAAGCGTATGTTTGACGAAAAGGAATTTTTGTCTGATTTTGGAGTTCGTTCCCTGTCCAAATATCACAAAGAAAATCCGTATAAATTTAAGCATGATGGAGGAACTATTCAGGTAGATTATACACCAGCAGAAGCCACAGGCGATATGTTTGGAGGAAATTCCAATTGGAGAGGGCCTATTTGGTTCCCGATGAACTATTTGATTTTGGACTCATTGGAAAAATTCCACAGCTATTATGGCAAAGATTTCAAAGTAGAATTTCCAAGTCAATCTGGTAAATTGACGACTTTACAGGAAGCTGCAGAGGGAGTCGCAGAGCGCTTATTAAAACTATTTATTTCTGATGCCAATAAAAAAATTCCAATGTATGGTGAATACAAAAAGTTTCAGGAAGATCCGCTTTTTAATAAAAACCATTTATTTTTTGAATATTTTGACGGCGATACTGGAAAAGGCCTTGGCGCCAACCACCAAACGGGATGGACAGGACTCATTTCAGAAATTATCCGGCATTTGCATGGCGAAAATGAATAAAAAAAAATCACCGATTAAAGTTTTAAACTTTAATCGGTGATTTTTTTTACGAAATGAAAACGCCTCACTTGCTCTAAGTAGTTAACAACAGTAATTATATTATTTCAAATTTTTTTCCATTCCATTTGTAATAATTTGTTGATATCGAATGGTTTCCAGTTTCATAACTTTTCAGAACAGTTTTTTGTAGTTTTTCGATTGATTTTTCATCGTTTGAACCAGTTATAAAAACTAAATCTCTATTTGGTATTGCAATGACTATATCTCCATCAACATCGAAATTTTCTTTAGTCCAAATATTTTGCATCAAGATAAGGCTTACTTCATAATCCCCGCCAGCAATTAGTCCAAAATTTCCATTCTCTCCAACTTTTTCTATTTTCGGGACAACATTATTGAGATTCTCTATAGAATTCTCTAGTAAAGTAATTCTATCAATATTTAACTTTTCAAATTCGTCTTGAGTAAAATAATTAATGTCTTTATCTCTATCCTCTGCATAAACTATGATTAAATCTTCATTATATTTTTCCCAAACTAATTCAGGAATCTTATAATCCTTTGTTGAACTACCAAGATTTTTTAACTGCTCAAAGTAATCACTTGGCTTTATTACAGGAACAATTCTATCGATGTTAATTTGTTCATTTTTTTTATATAGATTAGTACTTGCATTTGAATATCTTTCTATGGTTTCGTTTAATTCTTTAGGTCCAAGTTTATATTCCCGATACGAATTATCCAAAAAATGAGTTATTTCACCATTTTCGCCAAAATTGGCCTTTATAACTAATGGTTCCATAATTTCATAAGTTACATTTGGATGTCTTTTTGAAATAGTCGCCAAATATTTTTCTGTAAATTCACTTTCAGATAGTACTTTAGTTCCTAATATTTTATTGAGTAGTTTTTTCATTATTGTGGCTAACTTTTAATATGTCTGATAAAATCACTCCAATTCGCTCAATTCGGGTAGATAGGTCTGACAATTAATGGTTTATTTTCCCAAATATATAAAATAATAACTACAAATTTATCAAAGGCTTTTCGCTTTATCTTGTCCAATGATTCAGATTCTGGAGCAACTTGTTGAGATCCTTCCTTCGTCAGGATGACAACGTTGCGGAGATTGGATTTGGTCAAAAAAATTTCACAAAAAAACTCTTTCAAAACCTAACATTTTAAAAGAGCTTTTTAGTATTCTTTACAAAAATTTACTTCACTTCGTAAACATCATTATCTTGTTTAATATCGGCCATTAAACCGCTTGGATCTATGATAATTTTCTTGATAGCAGTCTTAGGTTTTGAAATATTGAACTCAAAAGTAGGATACGCCCAGGCCCAATCATTAAGAACGGTTCTTTTAATGGCCGGAGTTGGGTTCTCTTTTATAAAACTCATCATTCGCAACGGGATGTAGAAACTTTCTTTGGTTCCGTCTGCATATTCTACCAAAAGATCGATAGGCATTGGCATTCTCCCAAAGCGTTCTAACGTTACGGTTGTTTTGTCTCCATTTTCTTCAACATATGAGATTCCGTAATCTATGGTGTTTAATGTTTCGGTCCAGTCTACCAAGTACCAATCCAGGTTGGCTCCAGAAACTCGTTCGGCAGTTCTCTTGATATCGTTTGGAGATGGGTGCTTGAATTTGAAATCTTGATAATATTTTTTCAAGGTTTTGTTCACGTTGTCCTGACCAATAACATAAATCAATTGCGAAAGAAATATGCTTCCTTTTACATAGGATGCAATGCTATACGAACGGTTTTCGTCATAACGATCTCCGTGAGTGGATAATGGCTGCTCCTTCCCTGATTCTACCAATTTATAATAGGTGGCATAGTTCCCCTTGAATGGATTTACTTCTTTTTTATCTTTCATTTCATTCAAAGCTAAGTCTTCGATATAAGTTGTAAACCCTTCGTCCATCCAAGGATGCTTTGATTCATTGGAAGCCAAAATATGTTGAAACCAAGAATGTCCCATTTCGTGTGTTGCAGTCCCTAAAAGTCCTTCTAGTTTTCCGTTACCCAACATCAAAGTACACATGGCATACTCCATTCCGCCGTCGCCTCCCTGAATAAACGAGTATTGTTTATATGGATAATTTCCAACTGTTGTATTGTAATAATCCATCACCTTTACCATCAAAGGTTCCAGTTTTTTCCAGTTTTCGGTTACTGCTGGTTTATTTTTGTACAAGAAATGTAAATCGACATTATTTGGTCCTTTAACGATATCGTGTACGTAATTCTTATCTGCAGCCCAAGTGAAATCATGTACCATTGGTGCCACAAAATGCCAAGTCAAGGTTTCTGTGTTTTTGGGATAAACTACGTTAACTCCAGTATCCTGATAACCATGTCCTATTTGGTTTGGATTTTGCAAGTAACCGGTACCTCCTAGAGTATAATCTTTATCGATTGTGATTTTGACATCAAAATTCCCCCAAACTCCATGAAATTCTCTGCCAATGTAGGGATCTGCATGCCAGCCCTCAAAATCAAACTCGGCCATTTTCGGGTACCATTGCGCCATCGACAATTCGATTCCTTCTACATTATTTCGACCAGTACGACGGATTTGCACAGGTACTTGCCCTTCAAAGTCTAAAGTTAAAGTTGTTTTTGACTTTGGTAAAATGGGTTTTGCTAAAGTCACTTCCAGAATTGTCCCTACCTCTTTGGAAACAGTAGCAACACCATTTTGTTTAAAATTTGAAATTTTCAAATATCCTGTTTCATTTGGTTTCAGGTTTTTGATTCGACTTTCTTTTAGGTGTTTTCCGTCGACTTTTATTTTGGTAACCATTCGGGCATCTGGATCTTTTATGGCCTGAAGTCTAGCATCCATTTCGCTTCCCGGCTGAAAAGCATTTTCATATAAGTGATAAAATACTTTCTTTAGCGTATCGTTCGAATTATTGATATAAATCAATTCTTGTTTTCCTTTATACTGATAGGTTTTGACATTCATAGTGACGTCCATTTTGTAATCAACATGTTGTTGCCAGTAACCTTGTTTTTGGGCAAATAAACTCCCAATATTTAGAGAGAGGAAAACGAATAAAAAAAGTTTGCGCATTGTATTTAAAATAAAAAAATGGAAGAGCCATAAACTCTTCCATGGGCATTAATTATGTAAAAAATTATTTCTTAGACATTTTTTCGGCCATCAATAATGCATTGTATGCATTGACCATTTTAGCTGATTTTGATGATTTAGCAGAAGCTACCGGTACCGGTTTTTGATTTGGATCTTGGCTTTCGCCCAAATCCACTTCAGCTGGAAGAGGAGTTCCTGATTCCATCAAGATTTGTTTTACTTGATAGGCTTTTAATTTTGGGTAATAGGAACGAATCAGAGCGGCAACTCCAGCAGCATTTGGTGCAGCCATCGAAGTTCCTTGCAAATATTTGTATTTGTTGTTTGGAATGGTTGCGTAAATTTGGTCACCAGGAGCAAATACATCTACGTTGAAATTACCATAATTTGAAAACTCGGCGATAACGCCTTCTCCATAATGATTATTCAAAGCTCCAACAGTTAGCACATTCGAAGCAAATTCTTTTTTGTTATCATCAGAATCATTTGGGTAGCTTGAGTTTTCACTCAAATCAATATTCTCACCATCATTCCCTGCAGCATGAACAAATAATACGTCTTTCTTTTCGGCATATTTTATGGCATCATAAACCCATTGTTTGTGAGGAGAATAACTTTTTCCAAAACTACCGTTGATTACTTTTGCCCCATTATCTACGGCATAGCGAATAGCCAAAGCAATATCTTTGTCGTACTCGTCACCATCCGGAACTGCTCTCACGGCCATAATCGCAACATTGTCTGCAACACCGTCGCCACCAATATTGTTACCTCTTACCTGAGCGATAATTCCAGCAACGTGGGTTCCGTGTAGTGCCTCTTCTTTATCTGGCCCGTAAACAACATTGTTTCCGTACTTGGTTTTGGTAATATCTTCGGGATTGTCGCCCAATATTTTTCGCCCGTCAAATTCTTTATTCAAATTATAATTAAGCTGATCGTAAACATATTTATTATAATCCTCTAATTCGCTTCTGAAACCTGGCCCGGCATTGCTCAAGATGCGGGTCATAATCATTTTGCTTTTGCTCAAATCAGGATCTGTAGTTGAGATTCCGTTCAAATCCGCAACCGTATAATTTTCTTTATTCAAATGTTTTTGAATGGCTTTATCAACAGCAATCAAGAAATCAACCTGTTGCTTATCCTTCAATGCCTTGTCATTTTTTTCATTGTAAGCAGCCAACGCTCTTTTGTAAGTTTCTGATCCGTCATCTCCTTTTTTTATGATACGGGTCATTTCCAGCGTTTCGTGCACAGCGTCTCCAAGAAAATTCCAACCGTGAATATCATCTATAAAACCGTTTTTGTCATCATCTATTCCGTTTCCTGGAATCTCTTTCTTATTGGTCCAAACTACCGATTTCAGATCTTCGTGGTCAATATCAACCCCAGAATCAACAACTCCAACAATGACTTTGACCCCTTTTTTGCCTTTTAGTAATTCGGCGTAAGCCTTATCCACGCTCATTCCCGGAATACTATCTTTGGCCAAATCCAGATGCGACCATCTTTGCAATTCGGACTCACTCAATTCTCCTTTTTTCGCAACATAGTTTGCCGATGTTTGCGCATTCGCCGAAAGGCATAAAGACAAAGCCACAAATAATGCCGATGCCGTCAAATTAGTTTTTTTCATCTGTCTGTAGTTTTACTAATAAGCCTCAAAAATAATGGAAGTTTATTAGATATTAAGCTATTATTAACGGTTTTTTATGAATTAAAACTTTACCGTCAAAGCTGTTTTTATTTAAGTTTTAGAACAATCAATATGTAGTTATTATTGTAATTTCGTTACGTTTATGATTGTACATAATAAAGTCTTCATTTCAAATTAGCTAAAATGAAATTTGTTTATACTTATTTTAAAAAATATCCGAACAACTGAATCGCTCTTTCAAACGAACACCTTTCTCTGTATGTTCGACGGTTATGATTTCATTATGAGCGTCATGTTCCAAAAACAAATAATAATTATTGTCGGCGGCGGCGTTCAAGAATTTAGCTTTCTCTGGCATGGTCAATAACGGTCGCGTATCATATCCCATTACGTAAGGCAAAGGCAGGTGACCGGCAGTTGGCAATAAATCGGCACAAAAAACAATGGTTTTATCCTGAAATTGAATATGTGGAATCATTTGCTTCTCGGTATGACCATCGGCATAAAAAATTCCAAAATCCAACTCTTTTGATACTTCAAAATCGCTTCCTGGTTTTGATATAAAGTGCAATTGCCCGCTTTCCTGCATTGGCAAAATATTCTCGGATAAAAAAGAAGCTTTCTCCCTTGCATTTGGTTTTGTCGCCCATTCCCAATGATTTTCGTTGCTCCAGAATTTAGCGTTTTTAAAAGCAGGCTCATAACCCGTTTTGTCCTTATTCCACTGCACACTTCCGCCGCAATGGTCAAAATGCAAATGCGTCATAAAAACATCGGTAATATCATCACGATGAAAACCATATTTTGCCAATGATTTATCCATCGAAAAATTTCCCCAAAGCGAATAATACCCAAAAAACTTATCGGATTGCTTATTCCCCATTCCGGTGTCTATTAAAATCAATCGGTTTCCTTCTTCAATCAGCAAACAGCGTCCGGCAATATCAATCAAATTATTTTCGTCGGCTGGATTGGTCTTGTTCCAAATGGTTTTTGGCACCACGCCAAACATTGCTCCGCCATCGAGTTTAAAATTGCCTGTTTCTATGGGATAAAGTTTCATTGTTAAATTAATTTTATAAAACTGCAATTTAACAAAATCCTATGGCTTAGCTACACTTATATAACAAATTTCTATTTTGACATCAGTTATATAAATGTCATCATTTATGGAAAAAAGCATTTTATGTCGTATCTTTGCAGTTAATTTAGACGAAATAAAGATAGGGTCTATTTGTGGTTTTTGTAATCTGCTCCTTTTATTGCAGATTCATTATTAATCATTTAGCTCCAAAAAATAAAATAAATATTACAAACACATGATACAAGTTTCTGATACTGCCAAAAAGAAAATCATCGATTTGATGAAAGACGATGGTTTTGATGCCGCCGTTGACTTCGTGAGAGTCGGCGTAAAAAGCGGTGGTTGCTCTGGTTTGTCTTATGATTTGAAATTTGACAAAAATAAAAACGAAGACGACAAAATATTTGTAGACAACGATATAACAATTGCTGTCGAAAAAAAATCATTCCTTTATCTAGCAGGAACAATATTGGAATTTTCTGGAGGTTTAAACGGAAAAGGATTTGTTTTTAACAATCCAAATGCCAATAGAACCTGCGGTTGCGGGGAAAGTTTCTCGCTATAAAACAATTAAATGATTCAAAAATTTAAAGATTTAAAGATTACGGAAGTGTTTTTAATTTTTAAATCCTTCAATTTTTAAATCTTTCAATACTAAAAAAAATGTCAAAATACACCGAAGACGATTTAAAAATCGAATTAGAGACCAAAGAATATGAATACGGATTTTACACCGAATTGGAGTCGGAGACGTTTCCTATTGGTTTAAATGAAGATATTGTTCGAGCCATTTCTCAAAAGAAAGGAGAACCACAATGGATGACCGATTGGCGCATTGAGGCTTTTCGCGCTTGGGAAGAAATGATAGAACCGGAATGGGCTAATGTAAAATATGAAAAACCAGATTTTCAAGCCATTTCTTATTACTCAGCCCCTAAAAAAGCCGATCCAAACAAAACACTGGATGATGTAGATCCGGAACTTTTGGAGATGTACAAAAAATTAGGCATCTCTTTGGACGAACAAAAAAAGATGAACAATATTGCTATGGATATCGTGGTTGACTCTGTTTCGGTAGCAACAACATTCAAAGCGACTTTGGCCGAAAAAGGAATTATCTTCATGAGTATTTCCGAAGCCATCAAAGAGCACCCGGAATTGGTTCGTAAATATATTGGTTCTGTCGTTCCTCAAAGAGACAACTTTTATGCGGCATTGAATTCCGCTGTTTTCTCAGACGGATCTTTCTGTTATATTCCAAAAGGCGTTCGTTGTCCAATGGAACTTTCTACCTATTTTAGAATCAATCAAGCAGGAACAGGACAATTCGAGAGAACATTATTAATTGCCGATGAAGGCAGTTACGTTTCTTATTTGGAAGGCTGTACAGCACCAACGCGTGACGAAAATCAATTGCACGCCGCAGTTGTAGAATTAATCGCCTTGGATAATGCCGAAATTAAATATTCTACCGTTCAAAACTGGTATCCTGGAAACAAAGAAGGTAAAGGTGGGGTTTTCAATTTTGTAACCAAAAGAGGATTTTGCGAGAATAATGCCAAAATTTCTTGGACACAAGTAGAAACTGGTTCTGCAATTACTTGGAAATATCCATCGGTTATTTTAAAAGGAGACAACTCAATTGGAGAATTTTATTCCATCGCCGTTACCAATAATTTCCAACAAGCCGATACAGGAACCAAAATGATTCATTTGGGTAAAAACTCAAAATCGACCATTATTTCCAAAGGTATATCAGCCGGAAAATCGCAAAATAGTTACAGAGGTTTGGTTCAAATTGGAGCTAGAGCCGAAAACGCAAGAAACTTTTCGCAATGTGATTCATTGTTAATGGGAAATAATTGCGGTGCACATACTTTCCCATATATCGAAAGCAAAAACCCAACTGCCAAAGTAGAACATGAAGCTACAACGAGTAAAATTGGTGAAGACCAAGTTTTCTATTGTAACCAACGTGGAATCCCAACCGAAAAAGCAATCGCGCTTATCGTAAATGGTTTCAGCAAAGACGTGTTGAACAAATTGCCAATGGAGTTTGCTGTGGAAGCACAAAAATTATTGGAAATTTCATTGGAAGGCTCTGTGGGATAGAAAATTGTTTAAAGTTTAAGGTTTAAAAGTTGTTTAACCGGAATCGATTATTAACTTTAGATAAAGAAACTTTAAACTTAAATAATGGCAACAATTACACGATTTGAAGATTTAGAAATTTGGCAAGAAGCTAGAAGACTTGCTAAAGAAATTTATATAATTAGTATTGAAACCGATTTAAAAAATGATTTTAGATTTAGAGATCAAATAAAAGCATCATCTGGTTCAGTAATGGACAATATTGCTGAAGGATTTGAACGGAATGGAAATTTAGAGTTTAGACAATTTTTGTCAATTGCTAAAGGTTCAGCTGGTGAATCTCGATCACAATTATACCGAGCTTTAGATTTCAATTATATTAACGAAGAAAAATTTACTGCTTTAAGAATAGGTTACGAGAATTTAAGTGGAAAAATAAACAATTTTATAACATATTTAAACAAGAAAGATTTTAAAGGCACTAAGTTTCAGCAAACAAACTTTACACTTTAAACTTTAAACAAAAAGAAACAAATGTTAAGCATAAAAAATTTACACGCCGCGATAGGTGACAAAGAAATATTAAAAGGAATAAACCTTGAAGTAAAAGCTGGAGAAGTTCATGCGATAATGGGACCAAATGGTGCCGGGAAAAGTACCCTTTCGGCTGTTATTGCCGGAAACGAAAATTATGAAGTAACCGATGGTGAAATCTTTTTGGATGGTGAAGATTTATCAGATCTTGCTCCTGAGGAAAGAGCACACAAGGGAGTTTTCCTTTCGTTCCAATATCCTGTGGAAATCCCAGGAGTTTCGGTAACCAACTTCATGAGAACCGCTATCAACGAAACTCGCAAAGCCAACGGACAGGAAGAAATGCCTGCCAACGAAATGTTGAAAGTAATTCGTGAAAAATCAGAATTATTGGAAATCGACAGAAAGTTCCTTTCTCGTTCCCTTAATGAAGGTTTCTCCGGTGGCGAGAAAAAAAGAAATGAAATTTTTCAAATGGCGATGCTGGAACCAAAACTGGCCATCCTTGACGAAACCGATTCTGGTCTTGACATCGACGCCTTGAGAATTGTTGCCAATGGTGTAAATAAATTGAAAAGTGACAAAAACGCTGTCATCGTAATTACTCACTACCAAAGATTATTGGATTATATCGTTCCTGATTTTGTTCATGTTCTTCACAACGGAAAAATTGTAAAATCTGGTGGAGCTGAATTGGCTCACGAATTGGAAGAAAAAGGATACGACTGGATTAAAGGAGATAATTAAAATTTGTTTAAAGTCTAAAGTTTAAAGTTGTGCTATATAACTTTAAACTTTTAAACCTTAAACTTTAAACAATTAGAGAATATGGAATTAAAAGAAAAATTACTATCGTCTTTTATGGCTTTTGAAGAGCGTATCGATGTTCATTCCGAACTTCACAACGTACGTACAGCGGCTATAAAAAACTTCGAAAATAAAGGATTTCCAACCAAAAAAGAAGAAAGCTGGAAATACACTTCGCTAAACGCTATCTTAAAAAATGACTATAGCGTTTTTCCAAAAACCGAAAGTGCCATTCAATACAGTGATGTAAAAAAATATTTTTTACACGAAATAGACACTTACAAAGTAGTTTTTGTTGATGGCGTTTTCAGCTCACATTTATCTTCAACAACTCATGACGGTATCGATGTTTGCTTGATGTCATCGGCATTGAACAAACCAAAATACAAAATGATTATTGATAATTACTTCAATAAAATTGCCAGTAAAGACGAGAGTTTGACTTCGTTGAATACGGCTTTCGCCAATGAAGGAGCTTATATCAATATCCCGAAAAGCAAAGTGGCCGACAAGCCTATCGAAATCATGTATTTCTCTACAGGAAACGAAACTGCGCTTTTGGTTCAACCTCGAAATTTGATTATCGTTGGCGAAAATTCACATGTGCAAATCATTGAACGTCATCAAAGTTTGAATGACAATCCGGTTTTAACCAATTCGGTTACCGAGATTTTTGCACAAAAAAGAGCCATTGTGGATTATTACAAAATTCAGAATGACAACTTGGGAGCCAATTTAATTGACAATACGTATGTTTCACAAAAACAAGAAAGTCACGTTTCAGTTCACACTTTCTCTTTCGGAGGAAACTTAACCCGAAACAATCTGAATTTCTATCATTTTGGGGAAAGACTAACGAGTACTTTGAACGGGATCACAATTATTGGCGAAAGCCAGCACGTTGACCATTATACTTTGGTAAACCACGCTGCGCCAAATTGCGAAAGTTTCCAAGATTACAAAGGAATTTTCAACGATCGTTCTACTGGAGTTTTCAACGGAAAAGTATATGTGGAAAGAGAAGCTCAAAAAACAAATGCTTTCCAGAAAAGTAATAACATTATTTTGAGCGACAAAGCAACAATTAACGCCAAACCACAATTGGAAATCTTTGCTGATGACGTAAAATGTTCACACGGTTGTACCGTCGGACAATTGGACGAAACAGCCATGTTCTACATGCAACAACGTGGAATTCCGAAAAAAGAAGCCAAAGCATTATTGATGTACGCTTTCTCTAACGCAGTAATCGAAAACATTAGAATACCAGAATTGAAACAACGAATCACCAAAATCATCGCTATGAAATTGGGAGTGAAATTGGGATTTGATTTGTAGTTTTTAACCGCAAGGTTCGCAAAGAATTACGCAAAGTTCGCAAAGTTTCATAATAAACTTTGCGAACTTTTTTAGTTAAAAATATCAACTCATCTGTCAATAGTGAAAATACGTAGAATAGCGCCCTTTGCGTAATTCTTTGCGAACCTTGCGGTTACTTTTTTTTCAAACTCCCCACAACCCCACTCAACAACCCATTAAAATCAAATTCCTCTTTCAAACCCAATCGCACAACTACCAAATCCTTCGACGGAATAATGGCTACCATTTGCCCCTGAAAACCGCTGCAATAGTACATATCTCTTGGAACATCCGGAAAATGACCACTAGCATTGAGCCAAAAATGTGCACCATATCTTCCGTTGGAAGTACTTGCTGGTGTGGCAACATACTTTGCCCAACTTGGATCAAATAATTGTTCTCCGTTCCAATTACCTTTGTGCAAATAGAGCAATCCCAGTTTCGACCAATCTCTTGTCGTTGCCCAGGCGTAGGACGAACCCACATAATTCCCCGCCATGTCGGTTTCGACAAGCATTGAGTTCATCCCGATTTTATCAATCAATGCCGAATACCAAAAATCGAGATATTCTTGATGCGTCTTGAATTGCTTCCGCAAAATTCCAGAAAGTAAATTGGCTGTTCCTGAAGAGTAACTCCAATGGGTGTTGGGTTTGTAAATCGCAGGTTTTAGCAACTGTGACCGAGTCATATCTTCGGTTTTGAAAAGCATTTTGGTCACATCACTAATTCTGTCATAATGCTCATCCCATTCCAAACCCGAATTCATGTGCAATAAATCGTTGGTCGTAATGTATTTACGGTCGTCGTTTTGCCATTCGGTAATCGGAGCGGGTTTGTAAATATTATATTTTCCCTGTTTTTGAAGTATTCCAAAAAGAGTTCCCGTAATACTTTTAGTCATAGACCAGCCCAGAAGAACGCTGTTTTTGGTAAAACCATCAACATATTTCTCGGCGATGATTTTGTCTTTGTAAATAACCAAAACCGAACGTGTTTTTTTATCATTATACCCTTTGACATCAAACGCATTGGCGACAGCCTGATTCAATTTGACATAATCAATATTTTCAAAAATTGAATCTTTCGGTTCTGCATCTCCATAAGGAAAAGGAAGATTATTGTTTAATTTTATTCTTTTTGGAATTTCATAAGGTTTTGTAGCATCAAAATCAGCATCAATTAAAGTCGCTCCCAAACCAGGTCTATAAATCGCTTTTCGTTTTTTCAAACCCAAAACAGACGCTGTCGCAGATTTCCCTTGTTTGTCTATTCCATCTGATGCCCATGATATTACATCAAAATTATTATCATTTTCTTCGATACTTTCCAACGAACGATTGGCTACAAAATATCCCGAAGCAGTACTTTTGGCCGAAAAGCCCGATATCAATTCCAACTTTAAATAATTCGTAAAAGCAAAATATCCCACAAGCAGGAATAGAAGAAAAACACCTATTTTGAAATATTTTTTCATAACAGACATAATTACACCAATTTAGTGAAAAAAGAAACACCAACTCCAAACAATTAAACCTAAAATCCAGGGAAAACGCATGAGTTTTTAAAATAACCGCAGATTCGCAGATTTATTCCTTACAAACTTGAATTTTGTAATTTTAGAAGAACTAATCCGCTGAAATTCCGCTGAAAGCGGTTAGTTTATAATAGTATTTTTATAAAAATTTGCGAATCTGCGGTTATTTTAAAATCTCATACGTTTACTCTGACCCAAAATCAACGATAGAGCTATTTTGATTTTTTTTCACGCAGATTTCGCAGATTTCCGCAGATATTAAATTTTAAAAAAAAGTTTTAAATTAAAATCCGTCTCAATCCGTTTAATCTGCGTTATCCGTGGCCTATTTGAAATTTCATTTTTCACTATACTTAAACGAGTATATTCTGTACTAATTTTACAATTATTAACTATTGTTTCTTAGAAAACTAAATCAATTGTATTACTTTTGTATTTAGAAAAATTCTAAATAAAACAATGTTAGATATTCAGAAAATAAGAACCGACTTTCCTATTCTTTCACAAAAAGTAAACGGAAAGCCTCTAGTATATTTTGATAATGGAGCTACTTCTCAAAAACCTCAAGTGGTTATTGATGCAATTGAGAAGTATTATCAAGAAATAAATGCAAATATTCACAGAGGAGTTCATACATTAAGCCAATTGGCAACTGATGCATATGAAGTTTCCCGTGCCAAAGTGCAAAACCATATTAACGCCAAGTTCCCTCACGAAGTACTTTTTACCTCGGGGACGACTTTTGGCATCAACTTAGTAGCCAACGGATTTGCTTCTATTCTAAAACCAGGTGATGAAGTAATTGTTTCCCATTTGGAACACCACAGCAATATTGTGCCTTGGCAAATGCTTTGCGAAAAAACAGGCGCCACGCTCAAAGTAATTCCGATGAATGAAAAAGGAGAATTGATAATGAGCGAATACGATAAGTTGCTTTCGTCAAAAACTAAAATCGTAACGGTTAACCATATTTCGAATGCATTGGGA
The DNA here is from genome assembly GCF_001761465.1 of Flavobacterium gilvum. Classification (NCBI taxonomy): domain Bacteria; kingdom Pseudomonadati; phylum Bacteroidota; class Flavobacteriia; order Flavobacteriales; family Flavobacteriaceae; genus Flavobacterium; species Flavobacterium gilvum. The sequence goes on from NZ_CP017479.1 coordinate 865,200, forward strand.
ACAATCAATCCTATCAAATATATGATTGACAAAGCACACGAAGTTGGAGCTGCGATTTTGATTGATGGTGCTCAGGCGGTACCGCATTTAAAACCCGATGTTCAGGCTTTGGATTGTGATTTCTATGCTTTTTCGGGACATAAAATGTGTGGGCCAACAGGTACCGGAATTTTATACGGAAAAGAAGCTTGGCTCAATAAATTGCCTCCCTACCAAGGTGGCGGCGAAATGATTAAAGAAGTGAGTTTCGAAAAAACTACTTATGCCGATTTGCCACATAAATTTGAAGCGGGAACTCCTCATATTGCCGGTGGAATCGTTTTGGGAACTGCCATTGATTATATGAATGAAATTGGTTTTGAAAACATTCAGAAGCAGGAATTAGAATTATTGGAGTACGCCACAAAAAGATTATTAGAAATTGAAGGCTTGAGAATTTTTGGAACTTCAGAAGCAAAAACTTCGGTAATCTCTTTTAATATTGATGGTATTCATCCGTATGACATTGGAACCATCATCGACAAATTGGGAATCGCAGTAAGAACTGGTCACCATTGTGCGCAACCGATTATGAATTTCTATGGAATTCCGGGGACGATAAGAGCTTCTTTTTCTTTTTACAATACCAAAGAAGAAATTGACTCGATGGTTGAAGCCGTAAAAAAAGCGCAAATGATGTTGTCTTAAACTCAGAAAATATGAAAGCTATAGCACTCTTGTTTTTGACGATAATCCTTGGCAATAATTGTCAGGGGCAGAAAAATATTGATTCGGCTTCCGCCAAAATAGAATATACTGCCAATTCAAGAGGTTTGTACAATAATATTGTTGTAGAGAATAAAACAGTTTTTGTCACGAATACTCGAAACGGAAAACCTGTTTCAAATTCTCTCACCGATGCCCAATGGAATGCTTTGATAAAAGAATTTCAAAAAGTAAATCTGGAGGAAATTCCGAGTTTGAAAGCACCTACAAAAAAACGTTTCCACGATGGTGCGGCAATGGCCAATTTGAAAATAACATACAAAGGGAAAAACTATGAAAGTCAGACTTTTGACAATGGATTTCCCCCCGAAAAAATAAAGAACTTAGTAAACAAAATACTATCCTTTTCAAAAAAAGAAGAATGACAATAAAAGAAGTACAAAACGAAATCATTGATGAATTCTCCATGTTTGACGACTGGATGCAACGGTATGAATACATCATTGAATTAGGCAAAAACCTCCCTTTAATTAAGGAAGAATTTAAAACAGACGAAAATTTAATCAAAGGATGCCAATCCAAAGTATGGCTTCAGGGAGAAAAAAACGAGGACAAAATTGTTTTCACTGCAGATAGCGACGCCATCTTGACCAAAGGAATAATCGCAATTTTAATCCGCGCTTTTTCAAACCAAAAAGCAATTGACATATTAAATGCCGACACGGATTTTATTGATGAAATTGGTTTGAAAGAGCATCTTTCGCCAACAAGAGCCAATGGCTTAGTCTCGATGATAAAAAATATTAAAATGTATGCTTTGGCATTTGATGCTAAGAACAAATAAAAAAAATTAAACCATTAAGATATTAAGGAAAATTAAGTTTACAATTAACTTTATGACCTTAATATCTTAATGGTGAAATAATAAAAAAGCTTGCTGTTTAAAATATCACCCCAAAGGTGAAAAACAAATACAAAAATGGAACAAGAAATAAACACCGAAGAATTAGGAGAATCAATCGTAAAAAAATTAAAAACCATTTACGACCCGGAGATTCCTGTAGATATTTACGAATTGGGATTGATTTATGACGTAATGGTCAACACCGATTATGAAGTAAAAATTCTAATGACCCTAACTTCTCCAAACTGTCCTGTTGCGGAAAGTTTACCTAGAGAAGTAGAAGAAAAAGTGAAATCAATCGAACACATCAAAGATGCCGAAGTGGAAATCACTTTTGATCCGCCATGGAGCAAAGATTTGATGAGCGAAGAAGCAAAATTAGAATTAGGAATGCTTTAAATTAGTCTATAGTTTATTGTTTTTGGTTTGTTGTTTTCGAACTATAAACCAAAAACAATAAACTATAAACAACAAACCAAAAACTTTTCAAATGGAAGAAATAGTCAATAAAGTGGCAAACAGCGTTCTGGAAGTTTTTGATCTTGAAGATTACTATCCGGCGGGAAGTCGTATTCAAATTGATCTCTCACAATGGCTTTTGGAAGGTTTTTTGTTAAAAGAAAAAGACTTTAGGGAAGAGCTCAAAAATCACGATTGGTCACAATACCAAGACCAATATGTTGCCATTTTATGTAGCACAGATGCTATTGTTCCAAAATGGGCAATGATTCTGATTACGATGCATTTGGCTCCTTTTACCAAAAAAATTATAAATGGTAACATCGAAGATTTAGATGCTTCTTTGTACGAAGAATTGCTCCCTAAAATTGATTATTCTGTTTACAAAGATAAGCCTGTTATTATAAAAGGATGCTCCAGAAAACCAGTCCCTATGCGGGCTTATGTTTTGGCAGCACAATACTTGCAACCTTACGCCAAAAGCATCATGTATGGAGAAGCGTGTTCGGCAGTGCCTTTGTATAAATCGCCAAAAAACTAATCTCTTTTTTTGTGAAATATAATCAAAAAGACCTTTTAGAAAATTCTAAAAGGTCTTTTTGATTATTCATTTTCTTCTTTCTCCACAGCATCTTTATAGTCCGGGTATAAAAATTTATTGTAAGGAAAACGAGTAATATGAATTTGTCGAACTGCTTCATACACACATTCCCTGAACTCTTCGAAGTTTTGCTTTTGGGAAGCCGAAATGAATAATGCTTTCGATTCTCCCAAACGGTGCATCCAGGTTTGCTGCCATTCTTCTAAGGTGAAGTGTCTTGGCGTCTTTTCGGTCATCAAATCATCTTCGTCAATCGTCAAATGTTTATAGGCATCGATTTTATTGAAAACCATTATAACCGGTTTATCATGAGCCTTAATGTCCTGCAAAATTTGGTTTACCGACTCAATATGATCTTCAAATTCGGGATGCGAAATATCGACAATGTGCAATAACAAATCGGCTTCACGAACTTCATCCAAGGTACTCTTGAACGAATCAACTAGCTGAGTAGGCAATTTTCTGATAAACCCAACGGTATCCGAAAGTAAAAATGGTAAGTTTTTGATAACCACTTTACGAACTGTTGTATCCAATGTCGCAAAAAGTTTGTTTTCGACAAATACATCACTTTTTCCGATTGCGTTCATCAGAGTCGATTTTCCCACATTCGTATAACCCACCAACGCCACACGAACCATTGCGCCACGATTGCTGCGTTGCACGCCCATTTGCCTGTCTATGGTTTTAATCTTTTCTTTCAATAACGAAATTCGGTCACGAACGATACGTCTATCTGTTTCAATCTCCGTTTCTCCTGGTCCACGCATTCCGATACCCCCTTTTTGACGTTCCAAGTGTGTCCACATTCCGGAAAGTCTTGGTAGTAAATATTGGCATTGCGCTAGTTCTACCTGAGTTCTTGCATATGAGGTTTCGGCTCTTTGCGCAAAAATATCCAGTATAAGATTCGTACGGTCGAGTATTTTGCAATCAATGATTCTTGAAATATTTTTTTGTTGGGAAGGCGATAATTCATCATCAAATATCAAAGTTGAAACATTGTTTTCTTTTACAAAAAGACAAATTTCTTCGAGTTTTCCTGTCCCTACAAAAGTTTTTGGATTTGGACGATCCATTTTTTGCGAAAAACGTTTTACCACTTCGCCTCCTGCCGTAAATGTCAGGAACTCCAATTCGTCAAGATATTCATTGAGTTTCTCTTCACTTTGGTTTTGGGTAATTATCCCAACGATGGCCGTTTTTTCAAAATTTATTGTTTCCTTTTCTAACATATCTCTAAATAAGAATGCAAATTTAATGATTTGACAGCTACAATCCTTTTAATGACTGTATAAAAAAGAACTTTTACAAAAAAGTTAAATGGAACCTAATTAACCCAAGTTGCTAGTATAAATACGCTGAAAAAACAACAAAAGTTGCCATCTAAATAAAATCTTATATTTCTATTAAACTCCCCCTTATAGAATAGACTTTGAAGCAAAACAGATAAACCATAGAATTAGCACTACATTTTTTTAGTAGATTGTACTACAAAGCCTTAATTATTTAAGCCGTACAATTGTAATAGTAAGTAATCGAACTTAACTAGCAGCTTATATTAATTAGATAAAACTTAAATTATTAAAACTAAAAATATGACAAAACTTTCCACTTTAGTTGGTGTGACATTTTTCGTTGCACTTCTTTTATCTGCCTGCAGCGCAGAAGAAAGCATGACTCAATCATCAACAAATCAAACTGTCAATGATACTAAAAATTGGTTTGAAACCGATTTAAACAAAACAAATCTCAAAATTCTTGATTACGTCAAAGAAATTCGATGGAATGATGCGATTGTAACAAATGGTGAAAAAGGTCAAATTATTGAAGTTCCAATAACCCTATTAGACTATATAACTACTACTAATAAAAAAGCTAAAAAATCAAACAGCGACGATGACTCAACAAAATTAAACGACTACCATAGGTTGCTTTTTACCAAAATTGATGATAAAAATTATAAATGCTTTGATCTTCAAATTTTAACAAATGAAAACAACTTTGATAATCTTGATAAAAATTTCAATTATTACAGCATCAAAGGTGATTTTAATGGATTTGTAACTATTTATGACCCCTCGAAGCAAAAAGTAAATTCCCAAGAATTTAAAGACGGGAAACGTCCAATTCACAAGTTGACTGATCGAATGGATGAGTCTGCAGACTGTACCTATTTAGGGTGGTGGCTTGACGACGGTACTTTTAAACCACTATTTTTACTATATTGCACGGGTACCGGTGAAGATTATGGAGGTGGCTATTTAGGAGGCTATGGAGATAATGGTGGTGGCGGTGGTGGCGGAGTTGGAGGATATTATCCTACACCAACCATAGCTGAAAGGCTTCAAGAAAGGATTGATGAAACCGACTTGGATAATTGCACCAAAGATGTTTTACATAAATTAGAAAATTTGACTAATGAAGGTGATATTTTGAATATGCTAGAAAGATTTAGTCCTGAAGGATCAATTTATGATATTAAAATGAGCATAGGATCAATGAAGTACCCTGGTGATTTAGCCGAAACAACAAGATCTGCAACTTCCTATTATGTTGTTAATATGGTTTTTGATGAAAATTATATTAAGGGAATTGGTAATACTTCTCGCCCTACAGATTTATCTGTTGCCACAACTATGGCCCATGAAATAATCCATGGCTACTTAATAAACCTGATGGGTGAAAATCAAGCTTGTGGAGCTTCAGGGATATGTGATTTTCCAACAGTTTATGAGGCTTATGTGCAACAAAAAATCACAAATAATCCCAACATAGTCCCAGCTGAAATTCATAAGGAAATGGCTGAGAAATATGTTAATGAAATAGCCAAAACCATCCAACAATTTGATACAGGCACGACCGTTGGCTCAGATTATCCATATCAGCTCTATTTAGATATGGCTTGGGCAGGACTGTCAGAAACAGCTTATTTTAATAAAATATATCCAAATGACAAAACACATAAAAACTTTGAAGATCGAAAAAGAATATTAAATAGATTTAACGCTGAAAAATTGGGTGTCACGTATGGTGGACAAACAGTAAAAGGAAAACCTTGCACTAAATAATAAACAAGATGAAAACAAGTTGTATTTTATTATTATTGACACTGACTCTCTTTTCATGCAAGTCTTTGCGTAATGAAAATTATGAAGCAATAAGAGTTTTTCTGGAAACAGAAAAAATTGATAAAACCAAAAAATACATTCTTCAAAAGGAACAAACAAGCAGTAAAATTACTTTAAGAATTTTTAACGGTGGTGACGGGGCTGAACATATTATGGATCCACTAGATCCTATAGATTTTACAAAAGGTTTACATAAGGATAAACATTGGAGAAAATTATATAAAAAACATATAAAAGATACTATTGGTTACTGGGTAAAAGAAGATTTTCCAGAATACAATTTTGTTTTAGAAAGTGACAAATTCATTTTTACTCAAAATTTTCATTATACCTATTCAGTTAATGATGAAGTAATATGGATTTCGAAACCAATATATTATTGGAATAAAAAATACATTCTGTTTACATACCAAAAGGGATTACTTTATGGAGGTAGCTCTATTTGCTTAGTCATTATGAAAAAAGAGAAAGGAAAATGGGTTATCGTTGACAGATTTGGGGATTATAATTATTATTAATTGGCGGAATATCGATTATGCTAATGGAAAAGGATTCGAAAGAGAGGGCTTTTAGTTCCCTCTTCCGGTCTTTTAAAATCTTAAAAGGCACTATCACAAAAAATATGTGAGATGAAAAGTTAAGGCTTCGTTTTGTAAAATCGGAGCCCTTTTTAATTAGCCTATGTTAAATACTTTGTATAAACTGAACTATCTAATCAAGTGAGTTATGATTTTTTCTAAAAATCTTCGAATGCTACTAATATATTGATTTTAAAAAGTATTAATCAAAAAAATACCCCTCATTTCTGAAGGGTATTTTTTTATAAAAAATTTGAATATTATTTTTTGTTCAATTTTGAAAGTAATCTCAAAAATTCGATGTACAGCCAAACTAATGTAATTATTAATCCCATGGCTCCGTACCATTCCATGTATTTTGGCATTTTTTGCTCTACTCCTTTTTCGATTCTGTCAAAATCAAGGAACAGGTTTAATGCAGCGATGATGATTACAAATGCGCTAATTCCGATGCTCATCATGGAGTTTCCGTAGTGTACCGGCGTGAAACTGGTGAACAGTGAAAACAACCACGAAATTAAATAATAAGTAGCAATGGCCAATGTTGCGGCTACAACAACGGATTTGAATTGCTCTGTTACTTTTACGATTTGATACTTATACAAAGCTAGACAAACTCCGAAAGTTACAAATGTTGCACCAACGGCCTGAGTCACGATTCCCGGATACTGTACTTCGAAAATGGCCGAAACTCCACCAATGAACAATCCTTCAAAAAGGGCGTATCCCGGAGCCAAATAAGGTGAAGCTTCTGGTTTGAACGATGCAATTACAACCAAAATCAATCCAACTATTGCTCCTCCAAATGCTGGAATTATTGGGTTCATTCCGTTGAAAGTAGCCCACCAGATTACGGTTGCTGAAGCAACAAGCAATAAAAACAAAATTAAACTTCTGTTGATTGTTCCCGCCAAGGTCATGTCTTGATTTTGATCAATAACAGTGGCTTGATGCACTTCGTCTCTTCTTGAAACAGCATTTGAAAATGTCTTGTTGTTTAAAAAAGGGTTATTCGAATTCATGATTTTTCTGATTTAAATTTTATCAAATATAACTTATATTTTTTAGAAGAACTGTTTATATTTTTATAATTTATTTTGGTTATCTCGCCGACAACCACGCTCTTGGATTGGTATAAGTCGTGTTTTGGGTTATCGCAAATTTCAATATTGTTTTGCCCTCACCATTTGTCTTGATTTTACCCAAGACTTGTTTAATTCCTATTTTATCTCCCTTGCTTACACTTACGGAACTTAAGTTTTGGTACAAGGTAAAAAAGTCTCCGTGCTGCAACATAACCACTTTATTCACTGGAGAAATAATAATAACACTCGCTACAATTCCGTCAAAAACAGCTCTAGCACTAGATCCTGAATCAGTGGTGAACTCCAATCCGCTGTTTGGAATTTGAAGGTCTCTATAAACTGGATGCGCTTGAAGACCAAATCCCATGGAGATGAATCCTCGTTCTACAGGCCACGGTAGTTTTCCTTTATTGGCTTTAAAATTATCCGAATCCACTTTTCCTACAGGTGACAAATCAATTTTTGTGGTCGAAACTGCTTTGCTAGACGTTTCAACAGATTCTTCCTTAACGGCGACTGGCACTTCTTTGGCAATAGCTTTTTCGACTTCTTTCGGAATCGGAATCGGTTTTGGTGCTGGCTTTGCTTCAGCTTTAGCTTTTGCTGCTGCTAATGCATTAGCTTTTTCAATTTCTTTTTTCTTTTCTAGAGCTTTTGCTTTTTCCAAGGCTATGGCTTTGGCAAGCGCTTCGGCTTTGGCTTTGGCCGCTGCATCTGCTTTGGCTTTTTCTCGTTTTGCCTTTTCAATCGCTGCTTTTCTATTGGCTTCGGCGATGGCTTCGCGAATTAATTTGTCAATTTTTCTATTGATGGCTTTGGCTTCAAGCTGTTTTTTCTTGATATCTGCGATGATTTTGCTTTTGTCTTTCTTCAAAGACGCTACCAATTTTTCTTGTTCTACCTTTTCTTGTTCCAATGACAATCGCTCTTTTTCTTTCTCGGCTATGAGTTGCTCTTTGGCGCTTTTTTGAACATCCAATTTTGCGTTAAAACCATAAAGCACATTGGTTTTTGATTGGATTTCTTTTCCTTGCATGCGTCTGTAGTTCGTATACTGTTTCATATACTGTGCTCTTTTGTAGGCCTGCAAAAAACTATTGGATGACAATAAAAACATCGCCCGACTTTCTTCCGAACGGCTTTTATAGGATTTGACAATCATTTTGGAATAATCTTCTTTGAGCAATTTTAGCTCTTGCTCCAATTTTTCTATTTGGGTTTGATTGGTGGCAATTGAATTTCCAAGCAGTGTCGTTTGTTTTTCGGTGGTAGCAATCAATTCTTCCTTAAGTTTGATTTTATTGCTTTGCAAGACAATCGCTTTGGTAGCTGTTTTTTCCTGCTTCTTTACTTCTTGAAGTTTGGTTTCGTTTTCCCGAATCTCTTGTTGGATTTTTACTTTACGTTCTTCTAATTTTTTTTGGTTGTCCTGACCCCAAACTAAGGCCGTTGTAATTAAAAAAATTAAACTCAGAAAATTTTTTAGCATCGCAAATTAAATAAAGTGCAAACTTAATGAATCATTTTCTTAAAAAGCGGTACTATTTTATTTTTAACGACTATCCATTTATAACACCAATTAAAAATTTAGTTGGTTTATTAAAAAGATAAAGTTATTTTTTCTTTTCAAACCATTAAGAGATTAAGGTTAATTAAGTCTAAAAACTTAATTTTCTTAATATCTTAATGGTAAAAAAAGTACCGCTTTTTTCTTCCTGTTAACTACATATTATACAGCCAACTTGCCGGATTGTTGTAGGTTGTATTTTGAGAAATTGTGAATTTCAGAACGGTCTTTCCTTCTCCATTGGTTCTTATTTTTCCCAAACTTTGTTTGGTACTCACTTTTTCTCCTTTGGTCACATAAACCGAACTTAAATTTTGATAAACAGTAAAGTAATCCCCGTGCTGAATCATGACTCCCTTATTTACTGGTGAGAAAATCATAACTCTGGTCACCTCGCCCTCAAAAACCGCTCTTGCATTTGCACCTTGCTCGGTGGTAATCTCCACCCCGCTGTTTTGAATCTCAAGATCTGGATATATAGGATGTGGTTGTTTTCCAAAACCTAACGACACAAATCCTTTTTCAACTGGCCAAGGTAATTTCCCTCTGTTTGCTCTAAAATTATCAGCCAATATTTTGGCTTCGGCTGTTAAAACAATTCTTGCCGACGAGTATGTTCCGGCGGCAGCATTTGGATTTTCACTTGCTGCCTTTCTATTGGCTTCGGCAATTGCTTCCCTGATTAAACGCTCAATCTGACGTTCTATCGCTCTCGACTCCTGTTGCTTTTTCTTAATATCGGCTGTGATTTTTTTCTTGTCTTTTTTGATTGAATTCACCAATTTTAGTTGTTCTTTCTTTTCTTGCTCAAGGGACATTTTTTCTTTGGTGTTTTCGACCAACAATTTCTTTTTGGCTATCTTTTGAGTATTCAGCTTTTCATTGTATCCTAAAAGCTCATCCGTTTTGGATTTGATTTCCTCACCCTGCATTTTCCTGAAACTCGTATATTGTTTCATATACTGGGCTCGCTTGTAGGCTTGCAAAAAATTCTCCGAAGACAATAAAAACATTGCCCGGCTTTGCTCGGATCTACTTTTATAGGACTTGACAATCATCTTGGCGTAATCTTCCTTAAGCTCTGCCAATTCCTTATTCAACTTATTTATTTTCATCTGATTGATGTACATATCGTTGTTAAGGATCTTCGTTTGTTTCTCCGTAGTCCGAATCAGTTTTTCTTTCAGCTTTATTTTATTGTTTTGCAAAATGATTACATTAACTGCCGATTTTTCTTTTTTCTTAACGCTTTGCAATAACCTTTCATTATCACGAATTTCTTGTTGAATCTCGGCTTTTCGCTTTTCCAATTTTTCTTGTTGCGATTCTTGTCCCCACATTATTGAGGTCGTGCATAAAAAAAATAAGCCTATGAGAAATTTTTGCATCTTACAATCTTTTTTATTCAAATTTATTTAATTAAAACCTTTTTATAACCACTTGGAACACTGTACGGAAAAGTAAGTTCCTCATTTACAGTTATAGTATTGTACCCCAAATTAATGGCTGTTTTCCCTTTATCCTGTTCAGCATTTATGGCAATATCCGAGGGAATTGAAGACTCATTATAGATTTTATAATCAGAATAAGAGACCTCCATTTTTCTGTTTTCGGTAATTTGTGAAATCTCTTGTTTATTCAAAAGAAATTTATCTTTGTCAAAAAAGAAATATTTTTTGATGTTATTTTTCGAAATATCCTCCAATCGATACGTTTGGTCAACCAACGAATCTTTATAATTGCCAACTGTCAAATCATCCATTGCCTGACCAATCAATATATTTTGTACTTTGGTATAATCCAAATCAGCGCCTAACCACTTGCTCAATGTACTAAAATCACCTTCAAAATAGGTTCCGCCCAACTTCTCATAATAACTTACTGACGAAGGTGTTATCAACGCTTTTGCCATAGTGATTCCAAGAAAACGAATACTCACCAAAATCTGTTCATTCTTCTTAATTTTAATTTCAGCGGTTAAATTTTGATTCTGTTTTTCGTCACTATATTTTACGCTGGATTTTATGTACAATGTTTTAAAATCATTTTTGTTGGCATAATGATTTTTAATAATTTTTCCTGCCGTCATGCGATTTTCATCTACACTTTTATTCTCACCACTTACAACTTTTCCCTTTGCTTTACAAGATACCAATGACATAGAAGTACACAGGCACATCGTGAAAATAAAAAGTCCTCTTCCCAAAAATCGTTTCATTATTTTTTCTCTTTTAATAATTGATTGGCTTTATTGAAATATAATTCTTTTTTGGAAGCATCCCCCAATCCACTATAGGCTTCTCCCAATTGTATATTGAAATTGATTTCTAAATTTTTGTTTTCTACAACATAATCCATGCCCATTTCGAGAATGTCCTTGGCTTTCTTATACAATTGCAACTGATTATTTGCCATACCTGCATAATAATAAAATTGAGGTTCTGCAGGATAAGTATCAATCAATGCCATTGCTTTTTTGGCAACAGGTTCAAATTGTTTTAATTCGGTATTGGCTTGAAGCCAAAGTAAACTGGTTTCCAAATCGACTTCGGAACTGTTTTTCTCCGATAAGCTATAATACTTAATTGCTTTTTCCCATTCTCTTTTGTTATGGTAAAATTTACCTATTTCCTTGGCAACATTTACCTTGGGATCATTTTTAAAATAATCTATTGCTTTATCCAAATCGGGAACAAACTGCGGACTTGCATTGGCAAAAAGCAAAAATTCATTCAGGATTCGGTGTTTTATTTTTGAATCAATTTTGGTGCTTGCCAAAACTATATTCATCGATTTTACGGCATTGGCACCATCGTTTTTATCAAGATAATTTTTGAACAAACTCACTTGTGCCCAAACCGATTCCGGAATTTCTTTTTCTAATTTTTTGGCAACTTCCTGTGCTTTATCCTCTTCATTATTATTAGAATACAAAAATATCAAAGCAATATAATTAGACTCTTCTTTAGGATTTTTGTCAATTAGCACTTTTAAATTGTCTGCCTCCGAATTTTCATATTTCCCTTCTGAAAGGATTTCCATTTTATACATTTCCCTTCTCTCCGTTTTCCCAACCTTCTCGTTCAGCTCATTGATTAACGCCAAAGCCTTGTCCTGTTGTTTGGTTGCCATGTAAAGAGAAACTAAATCTTCTTTGTATTCGGCATCAAAAGGAATTATTTTGTTGACAATGTTTATCGCCTGATTGAAATCTTTGGTTTCATAACACACATCATATAATCCTACCCAAAACCATTTGTTATTGGAATCAATCTGAGTGGCGTGTTCAAAAGCGGAATAGGCATTTTTATAATCTTTTGAGTACAAATAATTTTTACCCATTTCGAAATAAATGGTGGAATTATTGGGCTGTAATTTTAAACATTGCTCCAAAGCAACGAGCGATTTATCATAATTTTCGATGCTCTTCTGAAAAATAGACTCATAGAAAAGGTCTTGAAATTTGTCCCCATCTACTTTGATTTCCTCCGGTTCTGTTTGTGCCAATACAATAGTTGCATTGCAAAGCAAAACTGACGAAACGAATATAAAAGCCCATTTTTTTTTCATCGAAAAGGAAGTCTTTGGGAACAAAATCAACATTAAAGGTTCCCCTTTGCAAAATAAATTAAAAAAACGACAAAGCAGCATAATATTAACGTAAATAATGCTGCTTTGTGTTTTTAAATTATGTTTTTAACCGTTCGGTGAATTATTTTTAACACATAGAAACATAGAATTTATTATGTTTAAAAAGACTTGATAGTCGTTTTACTTCTCACATAGCTAATCTATGTGTTTCATTTTTTATTTAAACCGTATTTCACCAAATGGGCTATGTTTTTAATTATTCCAAAACAGAATAATCACCTATGCTTATACTTGTGAATTTCCCATCAAAACTAGCGTGGTTACCAATCATCGCGTTGTCCAAATTGGCATTTTTTATATGGGAATGCGTTTGTACCAAACTGTTTTTTATAGAACTGTTTTGCACATGACATGCGTTACCCAAAGACACATTTGGACCAACATTAGCGTTAATCAATACCACATCATCACCAATATAGCAAGGAGGAATAATAGTCGAGTTTTCTAATTTTACATTTTTCCCGACCAATTGCTCTCCATCGTTGTGAAGGAAACCTAACATTCTGGAATTGGTTTCGACAGTAACATCTTTGTTTCCGCAATCCATCCATTCATCAACTTCTCCGGGAACAAATATCATGCCTTTGGCCATCATTTGTTTTATCCCGTCGTTGATTTGATATTCTCCGCCATGAATAATGTTATTATCCAATACTGATTGCAATTCATTTTTTAAAACGGCAACATCTTTAAAATAGTAAATTCCGATAACGGCAAGATCCGACACGAATTCTTTTGGTTTTTCAACCAATTCGATTATTTCGTTTGCCTCATTTAAGTTTACCACACCAAAAGCTTCCGGCTGATCTACTTGTTTCACCCAAATCACGCTGTCGGCATTGGTATCCAAATCAAAATTGGCTCGGATTAAAGTGTCGGCGTAAGCAATTACTGCTGGTCCGCTCAAAGAATCTTTGGCACACATAATTGCGTGACCCGTTCCCAATGCTTCGTTTTGATAGTAGATAGTTCCTTTGGCGCCTAATTTTTGGGCAATTGCAATTAAATCTTCTTCTACTTTTGCTCCAAAACTTTCGTGAATAACGAATGCTATTTCTTCTATAGGCTGATTTAAAACTCCTGCAATATCCTCTACTAAACGATGTACAATTGGTTTTCCTGCAACAGGAATTAATGGTTTTGGAATGGTTAATGTGTGTGGACGAAGACGTGATCCACGTCCTGCCATAGGTACTATTATTTTCATTTTTATTTTATTAAAGATTAAAAATTAAAAGATTGAAAAATTTAGGGGGGCTAAATCTTTAATCATTAACTATTTGAATTATTAAATTTTATTTTACTCCTGTGCTTCCAAATCCGCCTGCGCCTCTTGACGTTTCGGTTAATTCATGGACTTCGTTCCACTCTGCTCGCTCATGTTTGGCGATAATAAGTTGGGCAATACGTTCTCCATTTTCTACAACAAATGGTGTGTTGGATAAATTTACCAGAATTACTCCTATTTCGCCTCTGTAATCGGCATCGATGGTTCCGGGAGCATTAAGGACGGTTATTCCGTTTTTGGCAGCCAATCCGCTTCTTGGGCGCACCTGTGCTTCGTAACCAATTGGCAATTCAATGAAAAGCCCTGTTTTTACAATGGTTCTTTCCAATGGTAGCAAAGTTATCGGTTCGACCAAATTTGCTCTTAAATCCATTCCGGCAGACGCAATGGTTTCGTAATTTGGCAATGCGTGCTGTGATTTGTTGATGATGTTTATTGTCATTATTTTTTTAATATAAAATGATGTTGATTCTAGTATGCCCTAGCCCTGATTGCTTCGCCAGTTCGCTACGCTCGTGTGTAGTGAAAATCCTTGTTAACCGGGGTTCGGTCAACAAGATTGTAACGGATAGCAGGAAATAGCTCCTAATTTTTTGCTGACCTTTTCAAAATTTGCAAAAGTAAGGCTTTTTCATTGTAATAAATAAACCCTAAAAATATAGCCAAAAGTGAAATTCCGATATAATAATTCCCGTTAAAACCATAAAAAGAAATACATGAAAACCCGGTAGATAAAGACAGGTAGCCTCCTATTTTTTTCTTGTCGTAGGGAATCGGGTAATACTTATTCCCCAAATAATAGGAAATGAACATCATGCTTCCGTAGGCCGAAAGGGTTGCAATCGCAGAACCATAATAACTGTATTTTGGAATTAGTAAATAATTTAAAATCAGTGTTACAACAGCTCCAACTATCGAAATATAGGCGCCAACATACGTCTTGTCAATGAGTTTGTACCAAACGGAAAGATTGGTATAGATTCCAAGAAAGAAATTGGCCAATATAATCAGTGGAACTACTTTCATGGCTTCCCAATAGGATGAATTTGGAATCATGACTTGTTTCAAAAGATCGGCAAAAACGATTACAGTCAATAGAATGAAAGAACCGAAAATGACAAAATATTTAGTAACCGTCGCATAGGTTTCCTGCGCTTTGTCATTGGAAGCGTGACTGAAAAAGAATGGCTCAATCCCAAGGGTATAAGCTGTTCTATAGAGAACCATAAAAAGCCCCAATTTGTAACAGGCAGAGTAAACCCCAACTTGTTCATCGGCAATATTATCTGGCAATAATTTTCCCAAAAGGATTTTGTCAAACTGTTCGTTTATTGCAAAGGCAATTCCTGCCACCATGATAGGTAATCCATAACGCATCATTCGTTTCCAGAGTTCATAATCAAATTTCCATTTGATTGTAAAATAATCAGGAAAAAGTACCACAAAAGTTATAAAACTAGCAATGATATTGGCAAGAAAAATATAACCTACCTGAAAGTTTTCGATATAAACTGAGCTAAGGAAACTGTCTGGCTGCGACTCTGAAATGCTCGGTAAATAGAGTAGGAAGAATAAATTTAATATCAAATTAACCACCACATTTCCAATTTTTATCATGGCATAAAATTTTGGTCTTTGGTAAGCCCTTAATTTGGAAAAAGGGACAATAACCAAAGCATCCAGCGCTAAAATCCAAATAGAATACGTGACATATTGCGTATCTACCCCCGACCAAACCGCCAAGGTATTTCTAAACATTAATGCCAAAAAAACGAAAAGTATTGTGGACCAGAAAATAGAAATAATCGTGGTTTCGATTACGCTTTCCTTATTCTTTTCTGAATTATAAAATCTAAAAAAAGCGGTTTCCATACCATAAGCCAGAATAACATTGAAAAAAATCATCCAGGCAAAAATGATGGAGACTTTACCATATTCATCTTTTGGAAGCATATGGGTATAAAGTGGCGTCAAAAGGAAACTGAATATTCTTGGTACTACAGTAGCAATCCCATAAATGGCAGTCTGTTGTAAAAGCTTTTTGTATAATCCCAAAATGTTTTTCTGTTAGTTATTATAAAACAAAAATAACCAATTCTTTGGTTATTTTCGGTCTTTTGCAATTGAATAAAGTTTCTAAATAAAAGATGCTATGTCAGGCCCTCTTCGTTCAACATTTTTACAAAATGAAATCCCCTTGGTTCATAACCTTGATTGTAATAAAAACGATGTGCCGTAAAGTTTCCGGTGAAAGCATCTAAAACAATCGCATTGCAGCCCTCGGCTTTGGCTTTGGCATCAATATAATCAGTCATCATTTTTCCAACTCCTTTGGAACGATGTTCTGAATGGACAATGAAATTATCAATTTCTATATATTTTCCTGTCCAAAGTTTGATAGCTGTCCAAAAACCGGTTAATCCTATACAAATTCCATCATCAAAAACGGCTACTTGTTTGTAATTGTGTGGGACCATTTCATTTAAATATTCCTCATACTTTTCCAAAGTGATATTGGGGTACAAATGTTTCATTGTCCCTATTTGATCCAACATTTCGGTAACAGTGGCGAGTTCGACGACTTTCAAATATTTAAAATTTAAAATTGTAAAAGCAAAATTAATCCTTTTAGAATAATTAAAAAAATCACCAAAAGTGGGTATTGTGAGAACTTACTGAATGACTGATATTTGCAAAGTTAAAGATAAACAAAGATTATAAAGTCAATTTGTCCTTCTAAAACAAAACACGGTCAAAGCTAAGTTTTACCAAAAAATAACAGAGCATAGGGATTTATAAAGCTAATTGTTGCCTCAAAAAAAATAACAAAGCCTCGGGGAAAAGCTAATATTACCCTTAAAAAATAGAGCATAAGGACTATAAAGCTATTTGTTCCTTTTAAAACAAAGCATAAAAAAAGAGCCTTTTGGCTCTTTTTCGTTTTTTATATATTCTGTATTTTTTGTCAAAAAAAACTTAATTTATGATAAAAGTCGGTTTTATCTTCCGCCCATGTCTTTAAATTTGAGGTATAATTTTACACATTCGTTTATAAAAGTTGAAAAGAATCAAAATGAATCTATTTTGAATTTCAAATATTAATTTTTATAAAAACTAAATTTATATTCAAATGAAAAAAATTACACTAATTTTAGCAGGCTTAGCTTTTGTATCCTGCAAAAAAGAATCTGCTGACAATGATTTTTCAAAAGTTCCAACAGTTAATAAATCGGAATTAGCTGTCAAAGCATCCAATTTCTTTAAATCAGTTTCAACATTAACAGAAGATAACATACCACAAGAAAAAATCGATTTGGGCAAGAAGTTATTCTATGATAAAGCTTTATCAAAAAATGAATCCATCAGCTGTAATTCTTGTCATAATTTAGCTGCATTTGGTGTTGATAATCAATCATTTTCCTTGGGAGACACTAAGAAACTAGGCGGGAGAAATTCCCCTTCGGTGATATACGCTTCTCTCCATTCTATGCAATTTTGGGACGGACGTGCCAAAGACGTGGAAGAACAAGCTAAGGGACCTTTACTTAATCCTGTTGAACACGGAATTCCTAACAAAGAATTTTTGGAGAAAAGATTAAGAGCAATACCAGAATATCAAGCTATGTTCAAAAAGGTATTTCCCAACGACAAAGAACCTATCACTTTTGACAACCTTGCCAAAGCAATAGCGGCTTTTGAAAGCAAGTTACACCCCAAAAGCAAATTTGATAACTACCTAGAAGGAAAAGAAAACGCCTTGAACCAACAGGAGAAAAAAGGATTGGAAAATTTTATAGACAATGGTTGTGTTACCTGTCATAGTGGTGTGGCGGTGGGAGGTCAAATGTTCCAAAAGTTCGGGATTTACAGCGAATATGCCAAGCTAACCCATAGTACCAAAATTGACAAAGGTCTTTTTGACAGAACCAAACAAGACGGAGACCAATTCATGTTCAAAGTTCCAAGTTTAAGAAACGCTGAAAAAACTGCTCCTTACTTTCATGATGGTTCCGTTGCTTCGCTAAAGGAAGCTATTCAGATTATGGGCAAGTTACAATTGAATAAAGACATTTCTGATAATGACGCCAACGATATGGTAGCTTTTCTGAAAACTTTGACAGCAGATGTTGATGCAAAGTAAAAAGAAAAAACAAAAAGCTAATACCCTCTAGTGAAAAGCACAAGCAATTATAAAACTATTTTTCCCTTTTAAAACAAAGCATAAAAAAAGAGCCAAAAGGCTCTTTTTCTGTTTTGTTATTTTAAAACTTATCCTTTCAAGGCTTCAGCTCCACCAACAATCTCAAGGATTTCATTAGTAATAGCGGCTTGACGTGCTTTGTTGTAAGTCAATTTCAATTGATTTCTTAATTCGGTAGCATTGTCAGTTGCTTTGTGCATCGCAGTCATACGAGCTCCGTGCTCTGAAGCAAATGAATCGCGAACACATTTGTACAATTGCGTTTTCAATGCTTTTGGAATCAAAGTCAACACGATTTCTTCCTTAGCAGGTTCAAAAATATAATCTCCTGCAGAAGCTTTATCTGATTGAACAGGTGCTAACGGTAAAAATTGTTCTGTTTGTACAATTTGTGTTGCAGCATTTTTAAATTGATTGTAAATCAATTCTATTCTATCATATTCTCCAGCAAGGAATTTTTGAGTTAACGTTTTTGCGATATCGGCAACATTTTCAAATGTTAAGTTATCAAAAACTGAACTTTGATTATCTATTACAGTAGCCGTTTTAGATAAAATATCGTTTCCTTTTTTTCCTATAGCAAAAACATCTACCTGTTTACCGGCATAATATTCAGAACGGTTTTTAGCTTCCTTAATTACATTCGCATTAAAAGCACCACACAAACCTCTGTTTGAAGTTATGGCCACGATTAAAACTTTTTTTACTTCACGTTGTGTAGTAAATTCTCCTCCAACATCACCATCAAGTGAAGCAGAAAGATTCTGTAATAATTCCGTTAATTTTTCGGCATAAGGGCGCATTGCCGTGATTGCATCTTGTGCTTTCTTTAGCTTTGCTGCAGAAACCATTTTCATTGCCGATGTAATTTGCATCGTAGATGAAATGGAAGTAATTCTATTACGGATTTCCTTTAAGTTTGCCATTTGTTAATTAGAAAATGTGATAATTTGAGAATTAGATAATTAGAATAAGTAAAACCTTTTCTAATTATCTAATTCACGAATTATCTAATTAGTTATATTTCGCTGAAACTTCTTTTGCAACAGCCTCAAGTACGTCTGTAATTTCGTCTGTTAATTTTCCTGCTTTCAAAGCATCAAGAGTATCTCTATGCTTATTGTTCAAGAATTCCAAGTAATCTTTCTCAAATTCTTTCACTTTATTCACAGGGACATTTCTCAATAAGTTTTTAGAACCGGCATAGATAATAGCAACTTGGTCTTCAACAGTATAAGGATCGTTCAAATCTTGTTTCAAGATTTCAACGTTTCTTTTTCCTTTTTCGATCACGTTCAAAGTAACAGCATCAAGATCAGAACCAAATTTAGCGAACGCTTCCAATTCACGGAATTGAGCTTGGTCAAGTTTTAATGTACCTGATACTTTTTTCATTGATTTAATTTGAGCATTACCTCCAACACGAGATACAGAAATACCTACGTTAATAGCTGGACGAACCCCAGAGTTGAACAAGTCACCATCCAAGAAAATCTGTCCGTCAGTAATCGAAATTACGTTTGTTGGAATATATGCAGAAACGTCACCCGCTTGTGTTTCGATAATTGGTAAAGCTGTCAAAGAACCTCCTCCTTTTACAATTCCTTTTAAAGAATCTGGCAAGTCGTTCATGTCTTTAGCGATACTATCATCAGCAATCACTTTACAAGCTCTTTCTAATAAACGAGAGTGTAAGTAGAAAACGTCTCCAGGATATGCCTCACGTCCCGGTGGTCTTCTTAACAAAAGAGAAACCTCACGGTAAGCAACTGCTTGTTTAGACAAATCATCATAAACAATCAAAGCTGGACGACCAGAATCTCTAAAATATTCTCCAATTGCAGCACCTGCCATAGGAGCATAAACTTGCATTGGAGCTGGATCAGAAGCATTTGCAGCAACAATCACTGTATAAGCCATAGCTCCTTTTTCTTCCAATGTTTTTGCGATAGCAGCAACAGTTGAAGCTTTTTGACCAATAGCTACGTAGATACAAAATACAGGTTTTCCTGCATCGTAAAATTCTTTTTGATTTAAGATGGTATCAATACAAACGGTAGATTTACCTGTTTGACGGTCACCGATAACAAGCTCACGTTGTCCACGACCAACTGGGATCATAGCATCAACTGCTTTAACACCTGTTTGCAAAGGCTCAGTTACTGGCTGACGGAAGATAACTCCAGGAGCTTTTCTTTCCAAAGGCATTTCGTATAATTCTCCAGTGATTGGACCTTTACCATCAATTGGCTGACCAAGAGTGTTAACAACACGTCCAACGATTCCTTCTCCTGTTTTAAGGGAAGCGATACGTTGTGTTCTTTTTGCTGTAGATCCTTCTTTGATTCCTGTTGAAGGTCCCAAAAGTACTACACCAACATTGTCTTGTTCTAGGTTCAAAACGATTGCTTCTAAACCGTTTTCGAATTCAACTAACTCACCATATTGAACATTTGAAAGCCCATAAATAAGAGCAATACCATCTCCAACTTGAAGCACTGTCCCCACTTCCTCTAGTGTAGCACCAGATTCAAAACCTTCTACTTGCTTTCTTAATATTGCTGAAATTTCAGCTGGTTTGATTTCCGCCATCTTAATTTATAATTTAGACACTTATGTGTAATAAAACTAATTAATTACTTAACTCTCTTTTTAATATTTGTAATCTGTTGGCAACAGAAGCATTGTATTGCTGATCGCCTATTCTTAATATAAATCCACCGATAATTGAAGGATCTACAGTATTTTCGATTGTTATTTTTTTATCAGAAAGTGTTGCTATTTTAGCCAAAACTTTAGCTTCAAGCGCCGCATCCATAGCAACGGCTGTAGTTACTTTTGCTACTTCAACATTATTCTTGATATCAAACAATTTGCTGTATTCTGCAGCGATAACATCAAGGATTTCGAATCTTTTGTTTTCAAATAACAAATGAAGCAAACCTTTGGTTACATTATCAACACCAGCAAAAACTTCTAAAAGTGCTTTCTCTTTCACTTCTACTTTAATGGTTGGATTTTGAATAAAAGTACTCAATTCCTCATTACCTTTAATCGTCGAAGCAATAGATTTCATGTCATTATTTACAGCTTCAGATACCCCTTTTGTATTGGATAAATCTAAAATTGCGGTTGCATAACGAATTGCTGCTCTAGTACTTGCCATGATTAGTTCAATTTTACGTCACCTAACAATTTCTCAACCAATTTTGTTTGAGCTTCTTTGTTAGACAATTCATCTTTTAATAATTTTTCAGCAATACTTAAAGACAAAGTTGAAACTTGTAATTTCAATTCAGCCATAGCTGCATTTTTTTCGCTTTCGATAGCAACTTTAGCTTGGTCGATCATTTTTTGACCTTGAGCCTGAGCTTCAGTTTTTGCATCCTCAACCATTTTATCTTTCATTTCACGAGCATCTTTAAGCATGTTATCACGCTCCAATCTTGCTTCTTGCAAAATACGTTGGTTGTCAGCTTGCAAGTTTTGCATTTCTTTTCTAGCGTTTTCGGCAGAAAGCAATGCATTTTTAATTCCTTCTTCTCTATCGTTTACGGCATCAAGAATAGGTTTCCAGGCAAATTTTTTCAATAACAATATTAACCCAACAAATATCAATACTTGCCAGAAAAACAAACCGAACTCAAACTGATTTATTAACTTTTCCATTTTTTATAAATTGTAAATTGTATTTTAAAAATAAAATTTAATCTGTTTACTATAATTTTCAATAATTAATTAAAACAATAGTTACAACCAACCGTTGCAACTATTGTTTTTTTAGTTTTAATTAAGATGCGAATAACGCAGCAAAACCAATACCTTCAATAAGTGCAGCAGCGATAAGCATAGCAGTTTGGATTTTTCCAGAAGCTTCTGGTTGACGAGCGATAGCGTCCATTGCTGAACCACCGATTCTACCAATACCTAAACCTGCTCCGATAACGATTAAACCTGCACCAATAATGTTTGGAATAGTTGTCATAATAAATATGTATTAAAAATTAAAAATTCTTTGTTGGGTTTATGTTTTATTGTCTATGGTTTATTGTTGCGAAACAACAAACTCTAAACAACAAACAATAAACATTTTAGTGATGAGCTTCCTCATGGTGATGTTCTTCTACTGCTGAACCGAAGTACAAAGCAGACAGCATCGTGAAAATATATGCTTGTAAAAATGCCACTAATATCTCAAGAATAGAAAGCGCAAATGACAATCCAAATGATAAAGGGCTTCCTATCCAACTTTTGAAAATAAACATTAGTCCAATAATGCTCATCAATACAATATGTCCTGCAAAAATATTAGCGTACAAACGTATCATCAATGAGAAAGGTTTGATTAAAACTCCCAATAACTCAATTGGAGCCAAAACCAGACGCATCACTTTTGGTACACCAGGCATCCAAAATATGTGTCCCCAATAATTTTTGTTGGCAGTAAAGTTTGTGATTAAAAAAGTAAGGATTGCTAATGAAAAAGTAATTGTAATATTTCCGGTAGCGTTAATACCAAAAGGCATTAAACCAAAAATATTCAAAAACAAAATAAAGAAAAAGATAGTCAGTAAATAACTCATATATTTCTTATAATGTTTCTCGCCAATATTTGGTATTGCAATTTCGTCACGGATAAATAATACAAGCGGCTCAAAAATACGGGAAGCTCCAGAAGCGATTCCATTATTTTTTACATAGGATTTTGCTAAACTTGTAAAAATTAAAAACATCAAAACAGCCGCAATCATGATTGACAAAACAGTTTTTGTAATTGAAAAATCCAAAGGACGCACGTTTGTAGGATGTCCTGTTGCTTCGTCTTCGGTAAGTGTACCGGCTGCATCTGTTTTATATATTTTCCCGTCGTGGTGATTTAATACGTAGTAATTTCCGTTTGACTCAACAACAGCTTCTCCGTGTTCAAATTTTGAAGAAGAGAAAACCTGCAATCCATTATCCCAAAGAATAACTGGTAATGAAAAACCATAATGTTCCCCTGTAACGTCATCTTGGAAAAAAGAAAATTCGTGAGAATCTAAAACGTGGTGTTTTACAAATGCTTTTACTTTAGACTTCACATCTGTTGGTTCAGCATGTGCTTCATGGTTTGCTTCAGCCCCTTCGTGTGCTACTACTTTTTCTACAGCCGTAGTATCAGTTTCAGTATTCGCAATACTTTTAAAAGGAAGACATATAACGAAAGTCGCTATAATAAATCTAAGTGCTTTGTTGGAAATCACCATATCTCTTGAATAACTTATTTTTTAACGATTCTAAAATTTGGCGCAAAGGTACATTTTTTATTAATACTCAAAAGCAAAAAAAAAGTATTTTTTTAAGATTTGGGTACACCCAAAAAATGTTTACCTTTTTTCATTCACCAAGTGTATCGTAAAAAGAGTCTCAATTATTAAGAAAACAATAAATAGGATGAAAAAATTTATCTTCTCGGTTGGATCTGCTGATTTTTGAACGTGTAATATTGGTCGCAAAATCAAATAACAAAAAATCATCTTTATACTTGTAGCCAACATAAATGACATTCCAACATTGTCAAAACTCCTTTTTTTGACTATCAATAAAACCATGAAAATAATTGCAGAAAAAGAAAAGAAAAATAAATAAAGCATTTCCAATGAATAATGAAAAGACTCCTGGTTGATGCCTAAACTATGGAAAACCGTTTTGTGGATAGCGTACAATAGGAATGCAATTCCCAATAAAGTTAAAAATGGGAGAATTTTTTTAAGAATCATTATAGTTTTTTATTGATTTCGTTTACTTGCCGAATTACATTATATAATGCCACAAAAACCCCTACCAACACCAGTATTTTTACATAATATACTTTTGGGCTTGGATGATTTTCATCAAGCCAGTTTCCTAAATAAGAAAAGAGGAAAATGATAGCACCCATCTGGATTGGGATATTAATTAATGCCAACCATTTATTATAGTTGTTTTTTTGGGGATCTTTATTCGTTGGCACTTTTTGTCCCTTTAGAATTATTTGTCAACATAACGCAAGTTGCATTAAAAGTGGCTCCGGGTTCAACAGATAGTTTGCCAATAACCGCCTCGCCAATAATACTGGCTGATTCTTTAACATTTAAAATTTCCTCTACCTGAATTTTACCTTCAAATTTTCCTTCAATATCTGCCGTATTGCAAATAATATCGCCCTTGATACTACCTGCTGGCCCAATTACCAGTTTACCTTTTGAAGTAAAATTTCCTATCAGTTCACCATCCAATCTAAAATCGGCTGGGGAAACTATATCACCATGAATAGTGGTTCCTTCTACAATTCTGTTGGTTTTTCCTAAAAGATCTGTGTAGGATTTTGGTTTTTTATCAAACATAATTACGATTTTTTTAGTGAAAGAAACTCATCAAAATTTTTCTTAATCTGGACGATTTTATAATTTTCGTTTGAAATAACAACTCCAGGCTGGTTTATTTTATATTTCTCATTTTCGGCAAAAAGCGCCACTATGAATTGCGCATACGATTCTGAATGAATGCCTTGTATTGTTATGAAACTTTCTTTTTCAGTATAAGATTCACAACTGTATTTTAGCTTCTCTACATTTTCATTGGCCAAAAATAAAAGCAATTTTTTCTCGATTGCAGCTTCAGTTTTGGTGTCATATTTATCAATCCTGAAAACCACTTTCCAATTTTTGTTATCAACCGTGCTGAAACTCATTTTTTCCAAAAGCGGAATCTGCGTTTTAAGAATTTCCATCGCATCTTTTCCTTCTTTACTGTTCGCATAATTATCAGCCACATATTCTATCGCTTTTTTATAAGCATCCAATCCTTGTGTTTTTCCGATATTATACGCTTTCAGCAACTCAAATTTTGGCACTATGGCTTCTCCTGCAAAATGGCTGATCAAACCATCTATTCTCTCCGAAACCAAACCGAAATTTTCCTGCTCATAATATCGGTACAGTCTTTCATACTCCGCTTCGGGAGAATCACTGGCCGTAACCTTCTGAAGTTTTGAGTTCGTGATAATTTGTGCATAACGGGAATCCGGATATTGACTCACAATCTCGCTCTTGATTGCGGCAGCCTTATTCGGATTGTTTATCTCATATATCTTATATAAGTTGTATTTTGTAGGTGGAATTAATTTTTCTTCTGGATGGAATGTCAGCAGTTTTTCCAATCGGTCTACGGCAAGATCATATTCCTTGAATTTTTCTTTGTAAATAACCCCTAATTGATAATAAATCTCATTTCTCTCTTTAACGATACTGTCAATGGCTGTCTGTGATTTTGGCAATTGTTTCAAATAATAATCTGTAGTGTACTTTTCATTTACTTCAGAAACCGCAACTTCCTTACTGGCATCCTGCTGTGGAACTGCATCGGTATTTGCTAAATTAGTATCTGAAGTGTTTGCTGCTGAAACTCTCCAATACCCATTTTGTGATCTGTTCCCCCATATTTTTTGAAATTCCAATTTCCCATAAGCGACCGTGTTTGGGTTATAAAAATAAAATACATTCGAAGCTGCTGTCGGACTATTATTAGAAGGTAGTGCAAAAGCTGGCGGGTTTATCTTTTGGCCATTTTGAGTTGGAGTCGCATCATTTTGCATTTTACCCGCTGTATTTAATGCAATATTCCCTTCTATTTTCTTTTGTTTTTCTTCAAGCAATTTTTTCAGTTCATCACTGCTTTTTAATTTTTGAATATAATTTTCATAATAAATTACTCTGTCCGAGTTGTTTAAGGAAGCAACGTAAATAATACTATCGTTTCGTTTGGCAATGGTTTCATTGACAATAGCTTCATCAAGATTTTTTCTGATTTTTGAAATCTGAAGGTATTCTCTGGTCTTTGGATTCAGCAATTCCAAACACTTGTCATAGCTTTTGGCGGCCAAAGGATAATCCGTATGCTTAAAGTATAAATTCCCAATATTTCTGTAATTCGAAGCATTCAAATAGGAGTCTTTGGATTTGGTGTCCAAAGAAGCATTATAAAACTCCAATGCCTTTTCCTTATCATTATTATTATCGTAAAAAATTCCGATACTGTGGTAAATCACGTCAAGATAGGGTCTGTTTTCTCTGTCTTCCATAATTTTTTTGGATTTTTTGACAAATAAATCATAGTCTTCCCCCTGATAATTATTAAGCTTTGCTTTTTTGGCGTAAGCCTGAATAACAAATTTTCTTTCGGCCTTTCTATTCATATCAATCACCTTCTGATAAAAATAAATGGCGCTGTCTTTTTGGCCTGCTTCTTCATACAATTGCCCCAACAAAAAAGAATAACGTTCTTTTTCTTCGTTAATTTTGGTAAAATCATTCGCCAATTTTAACTTAACAATTGCGCTGTCTTTTTGTTCTAAATTCAAAAAAGCACTTGCCAAAATTGCGTTTGCATTGGCAAATTCTTGTTTTTTTAAATCGTTGTCTTTGATGAGTTTTGAGGTGTTTTTTATCGCCAAAGCATCATTTCCCAAACGGACATTGGTTTTTTCACGCCAAATTTTAGCACTGTAAATATTACTGCTGTTGGGATATTTATATAGAATATAATTAAACGCGTCTAAAGCCGGTATGAATCGTTGATCATAATATCTTGATTTTCCAAGCAATAAATAAGCTTCATCGATTTGGTAATTTTTTTCGTTGCCACCAATGTTCATCGAATGTTTTTGAATGGCTTTGGTTGCCTTTCCTTCGGCTATTTCAAAATTGGCATTTTTGGTTTTTCCGTCAACGGGTACATCTTCATTAGACTGCATTTTCTCAACAGGCAGCCGTTTCCAGAAATCTTCGACTGTATTGTCATTGACCTCTTTTACACCTTTATC
Organism: Flavobacterium gilvum; assembly: GCF_001761465.1. Classification (NCBI taxonomy): domain Bacteria; kingdom Pseudomonadati; phylum Bacteroidota; class Flavobacteriia; order Flavobacteriales; family Flavobacteriaceae; genus Flavobacterium; species Flavobacterium gilvum. Next base: position 892,212 of record NZ_CP017479.1, read on the forward strand.
CAAAGCAATTTGTCCATTATACAATATGTTGAGTTTTGTGCTTAACGCATGGGAATTTCTGGCCAAAAAAGTATCTTTCTTGGTAGAACATGCTATCAAGAAAGACACTGATACTGTGACTAAAATGTATTTTGAAGTAGTTCTTTTCAAAGGAAAACGTTTAAGCATTAAACTTGCAAAAAAAGAATTTAGTATAATGACTTGTAAAAATACGTTTCTTTTTGTAAAATATTAATTTAAACAGCAAAAAACAATTCCAATTCCTGTAGCGTTTCTTTGGAAGTCATCATGTCTTTGACCAATTCTCCTTTGCTGAGTACAACGATTCTGTCGCAAACATCAACTGTATGCTGCAAATCATGACTGGAAACTAATATTGTAATGTTTGGGTTTTCGGACAATTCTTTAATTATTTTTTTTAACCGAATTACCGTTGTTGGATCCAAATTGGCAAAAGGTTCATCCAGAATAACAACTTCGGGATTCCCTATTAATGTTGCAATGATTCCCACCTTTTTTTGATTTCCTTTGGATAAATCACGTAAATATTTTTTGTTTTTAAGGATTTCGCCATTAAAAAATTCTTCGTGCTTAGTCAATAACGCATCGACATCGGCTTTGTTTTGACCTCTCAAATCGCCGATGAAATAGAAATATTCTTCGGGAGTTAAATAACCTATCAAAAAGCTCTCGTCCAGAAAAGAAGCTGTAAAAGGTTTCCAAGATTCACTGTTATTTACCTGAATTCCATGATTTAAAATATGTCCTGTTGTGGGCTGAATTAAATCCAATAATAAACTGAAAAAAGTGGTTTTCCCCGCTCCGTTATTACCCACCAACCCAAAACTTTGTCCTTTTGGAATTTCCAGTGATTCTATTTTCAATACGGTGGTCACATTATATACTTTGGAAAGCTTATTTACTTGTATCATTTTTTTAAGTTTAATCGTTAATTTGTTGATTCGGTCAATTTATCTAATTAACTTTTTTGTTTGTAAGCCTCAATAGTTTTGTATTTCTCCTTTAAATAAATTTTTTCTATCATCGAAAAAACTATATTTCGGAACATAAACCCCAATACACCTGCCAATGCCACAAAAGCCAAGCCCAGTTTTGGATTCATTATGTGGGATCCCAACCAATATAATACTAATGGCAAAACCAATTTTGGTAAAGAAAGTAACATTGTATTTATGTTAAAGCTTTTTTTGTCTCCAAAAGCCCCTTTGGACATTGATAAATCGATAGGCGTTTTCGTAAAAGCCCCGCCCAACAACACCAAATGGGAGTTTACTCCAATATTATAAATGGCTCCTGCGACTATTGTGAGATATACCTGCCATCCAAAATAGAGATAAAAAGATGCCAAAATTGTGGAAATAAATGTACCTATAACAATAAGCCACCATTTTGAATTCAAATAGCCACGATACGGAATATTCTGTGTCATCATCAACTGATAATACGAGCTGTCCCAACTTGGAACAAACTGACCGAAAGTGAATAAAAATCCGCCCGAAACAAAAATCCCTGCAAAAATCTGCATAACCGGCGGCTGATGTGAATGACTGTTAAAAAATATCAGCCCATAGAACAAGAACATTATACTAAAACCAACAGTAGATTTTGAACGTTTATTTCTTTTAATTAATTTGATGTCATTTTTCAAAAATGTTCCCAATGTTCCAAACTGATTCAGCCAAGTAAGATTCTCTGTTTTGGCAACATCATTTTTCACAGATAATCCTGCGTCCAAATACAAATCACCTTTCAGATAATTATACGTCCAAAAATACAATCCCGACAACACCAAAACCGGAATCATAAAAACCCATTTGGTATGGAATAAACCCTCAAAAAATGGATAAGTATAAAAGGTAATATCAAAAAGTCTGTAATATTGACAAGCTCCCAAAATGACTATTATCCCAAGAAAAATTCCCAATAAATTGTCTTTGTTATTCAGTATAATGTTCAAAAAATTATTGCAGTAAACCAATGCAAAAAGAGCCATCCCCCATAATAGAACACTAATCACATCGTAGCCTTCGTACATCAAAACGGCACAAAAAGGAAGGAAGAAAAAACCATGCACCAAATTGAAAAATGACAATGCCGTTTTGCCCAATGAAAAATGTACAATTGTTGTTCTTTTAAATGGTAAAACCAATAAAGGCCGAATATTCATAACCGGAATTGCCTGCAACAAAAGCCGAATAATCAAGTCTATCAAAAAATAATACACCAGAAATTTATTTACCGTAACCAATGGTTCCAAGCCCATTTCTCTTAGAATATAAAAACTTCCTATTCCCAATGCCAGAAAAACAAACGTAAAATAAGCTACCAGAAATCCAATCAGAATTTTCAAGGCCAAACTCTGCGCGAAAGACGCCGATCGCGTAAAAGATTTCCATTCTAGATAAATAAATTTTGCAATCATCGTTTAGTATTTGATTTTCAAATAAGTAGTTAAAAGTAGGAAAATGTTACAAAATATATTCGAATAAAAGTGAATTATATCAAATTCTTTCAATCCTAAATAGTTTTATTACTTTTGCAAAAAAAACAGTCTCATGCCAAATTTTCTTAAACTGATTGTAAAAGAAGTAAAACGCGAAACCAATGATGCCGTTTCGATACTTTTTAATGTCCCCGAAGAATTAAAATCCAATTATACTTTCATAGCCGGTCAGTACGTAAACTTACGTTTGACGTTGGACAATACCGAAATCCGTCGTGCCTATTCTATTTGTTCGGCTCCCGGAAGCAGTGAATTGCGAATTGCGGTAAAAGCTGTAAAAGATGGTCTTTTTTCACAATTTGCAAACAATAAATTAAAAGCCGGTGATGTGCTTGAAGTGGGAAAACCAGAAGGAAAATTCACTTTTGAACCAGAAATCGACCGTCAAAAAAATTATATTGCTTTTGTGGCCGGAAGCGGAATTACTCCTGTTTTGTCCATTCTGAAATCGGTTTTGAAAAACGAACCTAAAAGTTCATTTGTTTTGGTTTATGGAAATAAAACACCAGAGCAAACCATTTTCCATCAGGAACTACACGATTTACATCAGCAATATGTAGGTCGCTTGTTTATACATTATGTTTATAGTCAAGCTAATGTCGAAAATGCTTTGTTTGGCAGAATTGATAAATCTGTGGTGAATTTTGCCTTAAACAATAAACACGCAGCATTGGATTTTGAAAAATTCTACCTGTGTGGTCCAGAAGACATGATTAATTCTGTTTCGAGTGTTTTGAAAGAAAAAAATGTGAAAGACTCGGCAATAAAATTTGAACTTTTCAAAACCTCTTCACACGAAAACACTATTCAGGAAGCATTAGTAGGACATTCTAAAATCACCGTTCTAGTCGATGATGAAGAAACGACTTTCGAAATGTCATTAAAACAAACCATTCTTGAAGCAGCATTAAAACAAGGCGTAGACGCTCCGTATTCCTGCCAAGGCGGAATTTGCAGCAGCTGTCTCGCTCGTGTTACAGAAGGTGCAGCATTGATGAGGAAAAATTCTATTCTTTCTGACAGCGAAATTGAAGAAGGACTAATCCTTACTTGTCAGGCTCATCCTACGACTCCAACAATACGTGTGGATTATGATGATGTTTAAAAAACTATCTAAATAATAAACGAAAACTCCGCTGAAAAGTGGAGTTTTTTGTTTTAAAATATCTTGATTTTTACTATATTAGTAGTGCATTTACAGCAATCCTATTCTTCTTTATTAAGGATAAATTTAATTGAATCGCATTTGATAATAATACACTAACTAATATACCAAAAACCATGAAAATCCTTCACTACGTTCATCTCCATTTTATTTTGCTTTTTGTAACAACTGCTTTACTATGTACTCTCGTTTTAATTCAAATAACGAAAAAACAGAAAAAGACAAAACAGCTTACAAAAGAGAAATATCAATCAACAATGATTGGGAAAATGCTAGAAATAGCACGAATTGACACAAGTATTTTTAATATTTGGCCGTATGTAAGTAATTTACAAACGAACAAAGTTCTATCGAACAAAATCAAAGAACGCGAATTGATTCATAAAGTCTATAGAGATTCTACTCAAGAATTCGAACACGTTCTACTATCTACAGAAAAAGAAAATAATTTTGTTGTAATTGTCGTAGACAAAAAGAAAAAGAAAATAATGGGTCATTATCTTCTTGACCAAGATGGAAAATATGACTTAGTGGCTTAGACTCTTTTGGTAAAATTTAAGCATTTGTCAAAAATCACAATTGAAAGCATTATACCTCTTGGAGTATGATGCTTTATTTTTTTGAACTGCTTAAATTTTTGAAACCACTTTGTCAACAGTAATCGTCCGCATGGCATCATCATAACCTTCCACCTTTTTATTTCCATAAACGGATGTGGGTAATTTTGGATACAAATTTCTGTCCGAAACCAAAGCGTTTTCCAATGGCTGATTAAACGGCGAAAAACCGGTAAAAGGATGCGTTGCTCCCCAAAGTGTAATCACTTTTACACCAAGCATCGCAGCGATATGTGCATTCCCGGAATCCATAGAAAGCATTACATCAAGATTACTGATGAGTTGTAATTCTTGCTGAAACTTGATTTTTCCTGCCACAACAATCACATTTTCTTTGTCGTCAGAAAAGGAATTTAAAAGTTCAATTTCCTTTTTACCTCCTCCAAAAAGCAAAATTTTATTCGTTTTAATTGATGCTAATTGGTCGATGACTTGTTGCATTAAATCCAAAGGATAAACCTTGGAATCATATTGAGCAAAAGGTGCAATTCCGATCAATTTTTGGTTGTTTTCACCAATCAAAGTAATTATTTCATTGTCTAAATCTGCTTTCTTCGGAAATATTGGATTGGTTAAATCGACCACAAAACCAAGTTGTTCAAAGACTTTAACGTGTCTTTCAAACATTGTGGTTTGTTGTTTGAAAATTTTGTTTTCGGGACGCGTCAATTCCTTCTTCCCTTTTCTTCCTTTGTCAACCGAAGCCACTTTTTTTCCGCTTACAGCAAAAAGGGTCCGAACGACTTTGGAACGTAAAACATTATGTAAATCGGCGAAAGCATCAATTTTTAATGTTTTCAAATCCTGATACAATCGCAGTAATCCCAAAGAACCTTTGTGTCGTTCTTTTTCATCAAAAGCAAAAAAAGAAAGATTGGGAATTCCTTCAAAAAAAGGTTTAAAAAAAGGTCTGGAAACAACTGTGATTTTTATTTTTGGATTTTGTTGTACAAAAGCCCTTAAAACAGGAACCGTCATGGCGACATCTCCCATTGCGGATAGTCTCATGACGGCTATATGTTGAATTTTTGAAGACAAATTTGTTTCCAAAAATTACTTTTTATTTTGATACAAAACAGGATTCAAATCATCGTCATTGTACATTTTCATCTGTTTGTACACTTTCATGAATTTATCACCATTTTCGATATCCTTCAATAAATCTTCGATTGCTGTAGATAAATCGCTTCTTTGTTCCAACAATATATTCAATTTTGCCTGACATTTATCTCTATGATCCTGTGAAGCTTCGGCACGAGTTGCTTCTTCATTCATGTGATAAATTTTCAAGGCCAAAATAGACAATCTATCGAATGCCCATGCTGGACTTTCAGAATTGATTTTGGCATCATCTTTTACCACAATATGGCTGTATTTTTGAAGAAAATAACTATCGATATATTCAACCATATCTGTACGCTCCTGATTTGAAGCATCGATTCTTCTTTTTAAAGTCAAAGCAGCCACCGGATCAATGTTCGGATCACGGATAATATCTTCAAAATGCCATTGCACAGTGTCAATCCAATTTTTTAGATACAACAAATGTTCAAATTTATCTTTTGGATAAGGATTGTTTATCGGTTGATCTACATTATCAAACTGATGATAATCTTTTATACTTTGCTCAAATACAGAATAAGCTAATTTTGAAAACATATCTTTAATGATTTTAGAAATACAAAGATACTTTTTATACTTTTATGGCATAAAAAAAACTTCACATATTAAGTTCTTAATATTAAAATTATGGAAGTACATTATTTGTCAGAAAAGAATAGTGTTTTAAATCACTTTCTAGGTCAAATCAGGAATGTCAATGTCCAAAAGGACAGCATGCGTTTTCGTAGAAACATTGAACGTATTGGCGAAATTATGGCTTACGAAATGAGTCAGTCTTTTGTCTACAAAGACATTGAAATAACAACTCCGCTAGGTGTTAAAAAAACGACAGAAATTGCCGATCAATTGGTCATTTGTTCTATTTTAAGAGCCGGTTTAGCGTTACACCAGGGCTTTTTGAACTATTTTGACGACGCCGAAAACGGATTCATTTCTGCCTACAGGCATCATCCAAACAATGATGATTTCTTTGATATATTGGTTGAATACCAAGCTATCCCAGATATTAATGGAAAAAATCTTTTGCTGGTGGATCCTATGCTAGCAACAGGACAATCCCTGGTAGCTGTTTTTAATCGACTAATGGAAAGAGGCACTCCAAAAGAAATTCATATTGCCGTGACTATTGCTGCGCCCGAAGGCATTGCATACCTACAAGAGAACTTACCCGAAAATTGTCATCTTTGGGTTGCCGATCTTGATGAAAAACTCAACGACAAAAGTTATATTATTCCGGGACTTGGAGATGCCGGAGATTTGGCTTACGGTTCTAAATTATAACTGCGAAAAGAAAGTAAAAACGCTACAGGCCATAAGAACAAATAGAACGATTTCCTCTTTCAATTGCGGTTTCGATATTTCGATATGCGCTGTAGCCATTATTGCCAGTGGTGCAAAAGTAAAAACCAGTAATTCGTTGCTTTTATTGGCTGATAAAACAAAAACCAAAATTCCAATAAAAAACGAAGCTATCACTTTTTTATAAGAAGAAAGCAAAACCAACGGTCTGCTGGATAAAGTTGAAACCATTGATACCAAAAAAAACAAAGCAACTGTCGCATAAATAGAAAAGGCAGCATTTTGATAATTATTTGTAAAATAATCTAAACTCAGGCTTATTTTGCTGGTCTTTTGCAAAAAAGCTATACTATGAAAATCCAAAATTAAAGAGCAAGAAACAAATAATATGGTTACTGCAAAAAGGGCTATAAAAGGAATAACCCAGTTTCTATAATCTCTGGAAACGTGGAATATTACCGATATAAAAACCAAAAGAATGTACAAAATACTCCAAAACTGAAATAAGGCCGCAACAAAAATCCATAATGAAGCATCAAAAAGCTTCTCTTTGGTCTCTTTCAAACTTTGCAAAGAAACTAATCGTCTGATGGCTAATAAAACAAAGAAATTAGACAAAATCAGATTTGAGTTATTCAATATTTTTGGAAAAAAAAGCAAAAATAAAAAATAAAAAAAAGCAGTATAAGTACTGTCTCTACTCAATCCGTTGCGTTTTGAAATAAAACTGTCAAGGAAAATTGTTGCCAATAAAACCAATAACAATCCAGTCCTTTGCAAAATAGAAATAATTGATTTTGCCCAAGAAACATCCTGGATTTGGTAAAGAAAAAAGAAAACCAGCATTAAAATTACCACCAAAGAAAAATTAAATGGTGTAGATTTTTTAAAAACACTTGTTATCATAAGGATATTTTATACTTTTGTGACTGTAAATATAATACTTGTTTAAAAAGGAATAGAACAAGATTAAAAAAGATTCAATAGAAATTTGTTTTTTTTGACGTCTAAAATTCCAAAACCAAAATAACTAAAAATAAAAGAGATACGTTATGACATCATTTTTTGAAGGAATTCAATACTTATTTGTAAACATTTTATTCGCTCCTTTAGATTTTTTACGTTCATTAGAACTAAAAACCTGGTTTGGTGCCAATACCATCAACTGGATTTTCATGATTATCTGTGCTGTTGCGATCGTTTATTGGACAAAACAATTGAAATTGCACAAGGAAAACGGAGAAGATTTTCAAGATACTACTGCTCATTCTTTTTTGGAATAATAACAGTATCAAAATAAAACCAAAACACGAATTGAATAGTTTTCAATTCGTGTTTTTTTATGTCTTAGATTAAATCAAATCCGATATCTTTTCTGAAATTCATTTTATCAAAATGTATTTTGCTCACATTTTGATACGATTGGTTCAAAGCTTCCTGGAAATTGTCTCCGTACGAAGTAATCGCCATAACCCTTCCGCCATTGGTAACTACATTGCCATTATCAAGTTTGGTTCCTGCATGGAAAACAATAGAGTTTTCAACATTCTCCAAACCAGTAATTACTTTCCCTTTTTCAAAATCTTCCGGATATCCGCCAGAAACCATCATTACTGTCGTTGCACTTCTTGGATCTACTTCAAGATTGAAATCTCCTAATTTTTCATTGGCTACCGCCAAAAACAATTCCACCAAATCCGATTTTAGTCTTGGAACAACGACTTCAGTTTCGGGATCACCCATTCTCACATTGTATTCAATAACAATCGGTTCGTTATTTACGTTGATCAATCCAATGAATACAAAACCTTTATATGGAATTCCATCTTTTTGAAAACCTTCAATAGTTGGTTTTACAATTCGGGTTTCAATTTTTTCCATCAACACAGCATCCACATAAGGAACCGGAGAAACCGCTCCCATTCCGCCTGTATTCAATCCGGTATCGCCTTCACCAATACGTTTGTAATCCTTGGCCGTTGGCAAAATTTTATAGCTTTTCCCGTCTGTCAAAACAAAACAACTCAATTCTATTCCGTCAAGGAATTCTTCTATAACCACTTTGGAACTGGCGGCACCAAATTTTTGGTTTACCAGCATATTTCTTAATTCGGTTTGTGCTTCAGCCAAATCCTGAATAATCAAAACTCCTTTTCCAGCGGCCAATCCATCTGCTTTCAATACATAGGGAGATTGCAATGTTTCAAGGAATTTGCATCCATTTTCCACCGTTTCGGCAGTAAAACTATCATATGCCGCCGTTGGGATTTTATGTCTCATCAAGAATTCTTTGGCAAACTCTTTACTTCCTTCCAATGTTGCTCCAATTTTTGAAGGCCCAATTACCGGAATCTCTTTTAAATCCTGATCGTTCAGGAAAAAATCATAAACTCCTTTTACCAATGGATCTTCTGGTCCTACCACCACCATTTTAATATTTTCCTTGATAACCAATGCTTTTATAGCCTCAAAATCGGTGGCACTTATATCAACATTTTTTGCAATTTGAGCAGTTCCCGCATTTCCTGGTGCTACAAAAAGGGTGTCACAAAGCGGACTTTGAATCATTTTCCATGCAAAGGCATGTTCTCTTCCTCCTGATCCTAATAGTAAAATATTCATGGCGTAGTTTTATAAAATTGTCGTGCAAAAATAATCCGTTTTGAACGTAAAAAATAATTATATTCTAAAAAGTTAACGTTTGAGCCTTAATAGTGACAGCTAAATAGTATTTTTGAGAAAATTTATTTTTGCAAATGCTCAAACTATTTGACTTAACGCTTCAAATTAATGGTTTCCCAATGAAGGAAGCCAAAGCTGAATTGCAAAAGATTCTTGCCATTCCTGAGGAAAATTTTGAAGATTTTATCGAACAGAAAAAAAGAGAAATCGTCAATTTTCATTTAAAAAACAATCCTTTTTACAAAGAATTGGCTCAGACAGCATCTTTTCAAAACTGGAATGATTTACCCATTTTGAACAAACAAAATTTGCAGAAACCCTTGAAAGAAAGGCTTTCTTTGGGCTGCACTGAAAAAGCTGTTTACCTCAACAAAACTTCGGGTTCTAGTGGACATCCTTTTATTTTTGCAAAAGATAAATTTTGCCATGCTTTGACTTGGGCTTCCAATATTTATCGGTTTGGGTGGTACGGAATCGATTTTAACTCTTCCTATCAAGCGCGTTTTTATGGTATTCCATTGGATTTTATCGGAAAACGAAAAGAACGTTTCAAGGATTTTTTGAGCCATCGGTATCGATTTCCTGTTTTTGATTTATCTGATGAAATTCTGGAGAAATTTTTGCAAAAATTCAAAACCAAAAAATTCGATTATATCAATGGTTATACCTCATCCATTGTTTTGTTTGCCAAATTTTTACAGCAAAAAAACATCGTTTTAAAAACCATTTGCCCCACTCTAAAAGTATGCATGGTTACCTCCGAAATGCTTTTTGAAAAAGATAAACTGCTATTAGAAAAGCAATTTGGCATTCCCATCGTCAATGAATACGGAGCTTCGGAACTGGATTTGATTGCGTTTCAAAATCCCAACGGAGAATGGCAGGTCAATTCAGAAACACTATTTGTCGAAATTCTGGACGAAAACAATCAAGTTGTTCCAAACGGAACTTCGGGACGAGTCGTTATTACTTCGCTTTTCAACAAAGCGCATCCATTCATTCGATACGAAATTGGAGATATTGGAATTTTGGACGAAAAAAGCACACCAAAAATACCTATTCTCAAAAAATTAATTGGTCGTACCAATGATGTTGCTATTTTACCAAGTGGCAAAAAATCGCCCGGTTTGACTTTTTATTATGTGACCAAAAGCATCATCGAAGACGATGGAAACGTAAAAGAATTTGTCATTAAACAAACAAAAATTGATTCTTTTGAAATTGATTATATTTCAGAAAAAGAATTGGATTCGGTTCAAATTCAAAAGATTAAAGAAGCCATTGATCTTTATCTGGAACCCAATTTGAATTTTCATTTTACACGAAAATCCGTTTTGGAAAGAACCAATCGTGGCAAATTAAAACAGTTCACTTCATTTTTACAACGTAAATAAATTCGTATGTTTGTCGTTTGAATTAACAAATGATGAGCGACCTATCTTTACTTTCTAAAGAAATTATTTCCCCCTGATTTTATATTTACGAATTGGAGGTCGCAAATTACGGCCTCCAAATTGAATCTTGAAGTCACGCATTGTGACTTCAAAATGTTTAAGGTCACAAATTGTGACCTTAAAGAAAATTAAAAAATAATTTATGGAAAATGAAATACTGATTTCTGATGAATTGATTTCTAATAAAATTTACTTTATTAGAAATCAAAAAGTGATGCTCGATATTGATTTAGCAATACTCTATGGAATTGAGACAAGAGTTTTGAAACAAGCAGTTAAAAGAAACTTTTCTCGATTTCCCGCTGATTTTATGTTTGAACTTTCGAAAATAGAATACGATTCTTTAAGATCACAATTTGTGATCTTAAAGAATGGAAGAGGACAACATCAAAAATATTTACCTTCTGCATTCACTGAACACGGAGTTCTTATGCTGTCTAGCGTGCTGAAAAGCGACAAAGCCATTCAGACCAACATTCAAATCATGCGTATTTTTACTAAAGTAAGACAAATGCTTTTGGATAACACCGAAATTAAAATTGATATTCTTCAGATTCAGAAAAAGTTGGAAAACCATGATAAAAACATCGAATTGGTCTTTTCTTATCTGGATGAATTGAGCGATAAAAAAGAAAATGAACAACCAAGAACAAAAATTGGTTACAAAAAATGATTGTCTAAATCTTCTTAATGTATCGAGGTTTTATCAATAACTGTGTGAATAAAAACCCAATCATAATAAACAAAGAAACTACATAAGTAAAACCATGAAAACTTCTATAAACGGCAAAATTATGTTTCAGCAAATCCACTTTTGAGGCCGAGAGCGAATTGTCTCTGATACGATACCAAGCCAAACTTTCGGGTACGGGTTTTGCCTTTTTTATTTTTTTTAAAATACTAAGCCAAACTAACCAATCTTGACGCTTTCGTGTGGAGGAAATGGCAATTTTTTCAAAATAATTCTTCTCATAAATACCTGTAAGATTGCCTACATAATTACAAAAAAACAGTTGGCGATACGAGAGTTCTTTCGGTGCTTCAACGCGTCTATTTAATGGATTTCCTTCTTCATCCATGCAATCATAAAAGGAGAATGTAAAATGTTGTTTATTGTCTTTTAAAAATTGAAGTTGTTTTTCGAGTTTTAACGGTTTCCACAAATCATCAGCATCCAAGAAAGCAATATAATCGCCTTCGGTTTTGGACAGGGCTACTTCTCTGGCTATTCCGGCACCTGAATTCTTGGGCAGTTGAAAAAAACGAATTCGTTCATCATTGGCAACAAAATGTTCAATAATAGATGCTGTTTGATCTGTAGAACAATCATCTACAATAATCATTTCCCAATTTGGATACGTTTGATTTTGCACTGACCGAATAGTATCAGCAATAAATTTCTCAGAATTAAACGATGGAGTGATTATCGATACAGCTGCTTTTGCCATTTTAATACGCTTTTTTGTCGCCTTTTAAAGTGTTGAAAATAGTATTGAAAATGATTTTGAAATCTAATAATAATGACCATTTTTCGATATAAAAAAGATCATATCGCACTCTATTTATAATGTCTTTATCGGTTTCAATTTCACCACGAAATCCTTTAGTTTGGGCTAAACCGGTTATGCCGGGTTTTATGAAATGGCGCACCATAAATTTATCTATCCGTTCCGCATACAAATTGGTGTGACTCACCATATGTGGCCTTGGTCCCACTACCGACATATCTCCCAATAAAACATTGAAAAACTGTGGAAGTTCATCGATACTCGTTTTTCGGATGAATCTGCCAACTCTGGTAATTCGTTTATCGTTCTTGGATACTTGTTCTATGTCTGCCAATTCGTTTACTTGCATAGATCGGAACTTAAAACACTTAAATTCCCTATTGTTCAAACCGTTTCTTTTTTGGATAAAAAATACTGGCCCATCGGAATTCCATTTGATAATAATTCCCAAAATAGGTATTAACCACGACAATAAACCAATAATAATCACTAATGAAAAAACGATGTCAAAACTACGTTTAATAATTTTATTAAACCAATCACCAAGAGAAATGGTTCGCTGCGAAATTACCGGAATATAATCGTAGTATTCGTAACCCATATCCAAAGAAAGTTGTTGTTTTTTATCGGGAATAAACTTGAGGGCTTTCAAATTCTTCAGAAAAATTCTCTAAAAAATATACTTAGAAAAATCTTTGTGCTCTTCTTTGGACAATTCTTCTTTTGATAATGATTTAAAATAATCATACGTGATTTTCATTCCTTCTGCTCTTGAAACTTTGGCTTCCCAGCCCAATAATTCTTTTGCTTTTGTTGTATCGGGTTGGCGTTGCAAAGGATCATTTACAGGTAACGGATGATACACAACTTTTTGCGTTGTTCCTGTAAGTTTTATAATTTCCTCGGCAAAATCTTTGATTGTGATTTCGTCTGGATTTCCAATATTTACCGGATAAACATAATCCGAATGCAGCAATCTGAAAATTCCTTCTACCTGATCGTCAACATAGCAAAAAGAACGCGTTTGCATTCCGTCCCCAAAAATTGTTAAATCCTCGCCACGAATCGCTTGCCCGATAAACGCCGGAATAACACGCCCGTCGTTGAGGCGCATTCTTGGACCGTAAGTATTAAAAATACGGACAATTCTTGTCTCTACTCCATGAAAAGTATGATACGCCATCGTTATGGATTCCTGAAAACGTTTGGCTTCGTCATACACTCCTCTGGGTCCAATCGTATTTACATTTCCATAATAATCTTCTGTTTGCGGATGAACCAAAGGATCACCATACACTTCAGATGTTGAAGCTATAAGTATTCTCGCTTTTTTATTTCTTGCCAAACCCAATAAATTATGCGTTCCAAGCGAACCAACTTTCAGGGTTTGAATTGGGATTTTGAGATAATCTATTGGACTTGCCGGTGATGCAAAATGCAAAATATAATCCAGATTTCCTGGAACATGAACAAACTTAGTTATATCGTGGTGATAAAATTCAAAATTCTCCAATTTGAATAAATGCTCAATATTTTTTAAATCTCCCGTTATAAGATTATCCATCCCTATTACATGATAACCTTCTTTGATAAAACGGTCACATAAATGAGATCCCAAAAATCCTGCCGCTCCAGTAATGAGTATTCTTTTCATAATATTGATATATGCTGGTGTAAATAACTTTTGTAATACGTACAAATGTACTAAAATATTTTGCCTTTTAATTTGCCTGCAAATGATTAACAGACGAAGATTTCTTTTTTCTTTTCATCAAATAAACCACTATAGACTTGAAGTTCATAGTTTCAGTTTGCTAAACTGAAACTATGCAAATTTGGACAACTTAGTTTTAACCACAAATTACACAAATTTTCACAGATTGTATTTGTGCTAATTTGTAGTTTAAAACGACATAACTCGAGGGTACTTGAAAAAAATAGGTGTTTAATAATCTTTACTCTATTTTTGTTCCAATAAAAAACGGCCATTTTGAAAGTTGTCCATATAATCGAAGCATTAGGCGGAGGCGTTTACACGTATTTCAAAGACTTGTCCCATTATTTTGGAGAAGATGAAATAGCAAAAGACATTTCCACAACAATTATCTATAGTGGAAATCGCAAAGAAATTGACCCCGAAAAAATCGAGGCCGAATTTTCAAAAGGAGTTTCGTCGGTAAAAATAAATATGGTTCGCAAGATTTCGCCTGTTCAGGATTTTAAATCCGTACTTCAACTACGAAAAGAACTCAAAAAATTGAATCCAGATGTCATTCATCTTCATTCTTCAAAAGCCGGTGTTCTAGGAAGAATAGCTTGTTTTTTATTATTTAAAAGAAAAAAAATATTTTACACTCCTCACGGTTATGCTTTTCTCAGGACAGATATTTCGCCTTTGACCCAAAAAATTTACTGGTTTATAGAAAAAAGTTTTCAGTTGGTATTCGGCGGAGCGACAATTGCTTGTGGTGACTCCGAGTATAATATTGCCAAAGGATTGGGAAAATCCTATTTAATTCGAAATGGTATCAATATTCAAGCTGTGCAGCAACAATTTACAAAACCTCAAAATAAAACCCTGACAATAGGTATTCTTGCCAGAATAACAACCGCAAGAACCCCCAAATTATTTAATGAAATTGCGTTAGGTTTCCCCCAATATAATTTTGCTTGGATTGGCGATGGAGAATTAAAACATGAATTAACTGCCAAAAATATAGTGATTACTGGCTGGTTCATGGATCGAAATAAAGCCTTACAAAAACTATCCTCTATCGACATCTACATCCAAACCTCGCTTTGGGAAGGATTACCAATAGCTGTTCTAGAAGCCATGGCACTGCAAAAACCCGTTTTGGCAACCAATATTATTGGCAACAAAGACATCGTTGTTCACAATGAAACTGGTTTTCTTTTTACCAAAATAGAAGAACTCGATACTTATTTTGAGATACTGAAGGAAGAAACTATTCGAAACGATTTTGGAAAAAAAGGATTGGAACGCTGCCAGCGATTATTTGATATTAATCAAAATTTTAAAAACTTAATTACGATTTATCAGCAGTGATTTTCCGTTGCAACCAGTAACTCCCGAAAATAGACATCCACAATCCGCTGAAAGCGATTCCATCAAAACGAAGCAAAAAATCATCGGTAAGATTGGATGTGAAAAAGAGAAAAAAGAACGAAAACACAATTGCGTTTTTCAAATCAATGCCCAAATAACCAATAGTGCCAATATAAACCAAAACCACAATTGGTCCTAATATTCCAAATTTTATCAAAAAATCAAGAAATTGATTGTGTGTTGGGAATTCATATTTTGCCAAAAACTGTTGATTCGTTTGTTTAAAATACTTTACCAATTCCTGTTTCCCATCTGAGGCGCCAACCCCAAACGGGAGATTTTTCACAGCAAGTTCCCAACCCGATTTCCAAATGGAAACTCGTGTTACCAATGCATTGAATACTTTGGCTTCGGGATTTTCAATTTCGTCCAATTTTCCAATTTTATCCATATGGGCAAATGTGACCGAAGAATATTTTTCCTTCATATACGGATTCATTTGAACAAAAATAAAAATTACTCCTGCCAGTATAACCGTCAAAAAAAACGTGTTTAGCAATACTTTTTTTAAATTGTTTACCTGCATAACTTCGGATAAAAAAACCAATCCAAAACCTACCAAAACATTAAAAAAAGCCATTCTGGTATTTACAAAAAGAACAAAGAAAAAGGATAAAACAAAAATGATGATACTGCTCATTTTGAACATCAATTCGCCTTTTGTTCTTAATTCTTTGAAAACAAAAAAAAGACAACCAATCGATACAAAGGCCAAATGCATATTCAACGCCGGAGCATGCATCCCAACACTGTTTGAAAAGGCATATCCTATTTCCCATAAATCGTCACCTTTTATGTATTTATGAATCAGTTCGGGAAAATAAATCACAAAACGGAGAAAGAAAAAAAGCAAAATAATCGTCGTCGTCACGCAATAATACCGAAGAATTTTCAAAAAATGTATCCGCTGATAATTTCCCAAAATAAACAAAGGAAAAACCAAGAGCGAAATGTATTTTTCCAATGATTTAAGCCCTTTGAACAAAGAATCATTGTTCCAAAACATGACAATTTCCAACAATAACGGAGAAGCAATAAGCAACACCAATACCAAAGATTGCTTGGAATAATTCAGTTTTTTGATAAAAAACAAATTAAAAACAGCAAACACAATTATCAGCAATGTACAGGGTTTCCTGAAAATCATCATGACGGCAATTAATGCCAAAAAACCGTTGATTGCTTTATTGAAGTTTTTTTCTGAAATGGCCATAGTATAAAGCATAATAGATTAACGGAAAAACACCTATTTTATGTCGAACCGCCGAACCCAAATCGGGTTCAAAAACACCTTGCACAATAAAAAACGCAAACAAAATAAGCAAAACCCAAAGTTCTTTTTTGTATTTCTCTCTAGCCTGAATACATCTGGAAAAACGAACCAAAAGAATGTAAAACAAAAACAATTGCCAAATCACAAAGACCAAAATCTGGGGAGAAAAAATATATTTTATTCCGTTGACCGGAACATTCACAGAGAAAAAACCATAAAGAATGCCTATCGTTTCCCCATACCAAGTATCCGGCTTTACGGGAGATACTATCATCGAATTGGCATCGGCAGAACCCAATCGGGGGCTATTGACCAATTCCCTGCTAACTTCCGAAAAATAATGTCCAGAAACAACTCCATAACACAATGACAACAATATGGCAAGCACCAATCCGTAGAAAATGACAGTCAAGGTCTTGTTTTTAAAATTCATCAAACTCGCAACGTACATTCCGATGGCAATAATCGGAATCAAGACAAAATAAGGTCTGTAAAAAATTCCAAAAATAATCAGCAATGATAATGATATATACAATACTTTCCGAAAGGCAATTCTTTGATTAAGAAACAAAAAGACTACCAACGAAACATACGGAAAAGTAATAAACTCTTTGGAGGGCATTGATAGATAAACCGCAATCATAAAAATTCCCAGATAAACGATAATGTTCTTTATGTTTAGTTTTTCAAAATCCTCTGGAATACCAATTTTATAAAGAAGATACATCAAAATGGGAAACTGAATCAAACCTACTACCGGAAAGGGCAAATACCGCAAACCTGTTATTTTATAAAACAATATCGTAAGCGGATAACTGCCAAAAAAACCTATTTCGTTGCCTTTGTCAAAGGCAATAATTACGGCATCGTAAAAAAAACGCTTCGGTAAAATATAGAACGCCGAAACTGTTACCAATAAATTGAGTACAAATAATACAATAAAAGTGGCGGTACTTCTTTTGATTAAAATGGGCATAATTATATTATCGTTTAATACAATGTCGTTATTTCTATACGTGATCCAGATTCTTAATCTGTTGAACGTAATAAATTTTGCAAAAAAATTTGTGTCTAGTACGGTTAAGACTTATTGGTTTGTCATTTCGAGGCACGAGAAATCGCATTTTGTGAATTTATTATGTGATTCCTCGTACCTCGGAATGACAAAACAGTAACTTTTTCAAATTCAAACAATTTCATCAACGGGTCATTATAATTCAAAAAACTAATGTAAAAAAACATTCACTTTATCCTTTCTGTAAATCACAAGTGCCGAAATACTGTTCCAAAAAAATGAACTGATAACAAATGCAATCGCAGCCCCAGTCATGCCGTATTCTGGGATTAAAACCCTATTTAGAATACAATTAATAAACACGGCAACTATCAATATTATTTGAAAAATATGCTGTCTTCCGGTCATATTCAAATAAACGGTCGCGGTTCCAAACGCCGAGCAAATCCCTTGACCGACAATCAAAATCAATAACGCTTCTTTGGCATTTACGTATCCTTTTCCAAAAAAACTTAAAAGATGAACAGGAGCAATAAAAATGAGAACTGTCAACGGAAAAGTCATCAGGAAAATCAGACGGGAAGCATGCCGTACTGTTTTGGCCAAATCCTCTTTTCTTTTGCTAAAAAAAGATTCTGATATTTTGGCCGAAACCGTAATGTTCACCGACAAAATAATTACTGTCAAAATAGTCATTAACTTCACCGCCACCGAATAATAAGCCACAGTGGCATTATCCCAATATTTCTTCAGAAAAAAAATATCAAAACTCATCAATAAAAACATAGCCATTCCACTGATGGCTATCGGATAAGACTTTGCCACTATTTCTTTATAAGTGAAATTCAAAGTCTCCTTTTCAACTTTAGCTTTGCTGAAATAAAACAAAAGAAGGCCTGTTGTTATAATCGAAAGAAACACAAATCCTATCAAAAAAACGACAGCCAAATACACTTCTGAATCAAAATACGAGAGCAAAATTGCCCCAAGAATCAATGGTATGTATTTAATAATATTCCTAAAAAGTTCGGCTACATGAAAATGATCCAATGCTCTAAAAACTTCGGTATTCAAAGTCGATAGCCCGTAAAAAAACAATGTCATTATCGATTTCAAAAGAATTCCGTAAACTGTGGGATCATCAAAGTAATGATTTACAAACTCATTATCAATTGCCAAAAAAATAAAAAGAAACAGAACAGACATCAATAGTAACAGTCCCACCATTTTGAAATATATTTTTTTGATTCCTTCCAAACTGTTCGAACCGCTGAGCCTGCCTTTGAAATACAAAATCGACTGGTCACAACCCAACAAACAAATACTTCCCACCACCAACAGAAAAGAACGTACAAAATCATACTGGCCTACAATTTCGGGCGAATACGTTTTGGTTAAAAACACAGTGAAACCAAACAATGTAATTACACCAAAAATCCTCAAAACCAGCGTGACTAAACTTTGTTGCACCAATGGGTTTTGTCTGGTTTTGAGCAGCAGATTCCTTAGTTTTTTTACCATAGTTTGCTCATAGAACTTATTTTAAATTGTCTTCAGTGATTGTTTTTTGTAAAAAGATATACAAAAGCTATACAAAACAAAAAGTCCAACAAACACCAATGGCAGGGTAAAAATCAATTTTTCTTTTATTGTTTTTGTGTTTTTAGCATTCAAAATAATTCCCTTTTCTTTTATCGTTTTGCTGGTGTTGTACTGCTCAATTTTCAATTTATTAATTTCGTTTGCCAAGGAATCTTTGGTTTTAATAACCTCATCCAAATTCATATTTTCGTTATAATAAACTAGTTTTTCATTACTAGAAAGCTTTCCGTATGTTCCCGAAAACTGATTCAAAATTCCATCTATCTGAAGAATTGTTTCTTCTTTTCTTTTAATACTATTTTGAATATTTTGGGAATTAATTCTATTGTAAGCCTCGTAATACGGACTCGCATTCAAATATTTTAATAGTGGTTCAACAATGTTTTGGGAAGAAACCAAGCTCGAGGTATTGAGAACAATAGTATGAAGTGTAAAATTTTTATTGGTTGTGGTCTCCTTGATAATTGATTTTAAGTCCCCATTTTGTGCCATCAATTCCAATAATTCCGTGTTTTTTTCATTGCCATTCATCAAATTGGTAACATCTACAATCGGTTCTATGGTTATGGACACCATTTCGGAAGGTTTTTGAATTCCGATAGATTTTAAAAACAGCGTGTCATTCGAGCTGATTTTGGATGACAATAAATCAATTTTGGAATACAAATAATCGGTAGATTTAAAATTGGGCGCCACAATAATCTTTTGTTCAAAACGAGGAGCAACTTTAGCGATTAAAAGACCAAGTCCAAACCCAAGAATAATTAAAACAACTACAACAATTGCATTTTTCACAAAAAAATGAATAATCCCGAACAACAAGGTCTTAATCCATTCGAAGAAATCTCCTATTCTGTCAAAAACAGTCAGCAGATCAATTTCAGGATTTTTCGATTTCTTTTCTTTCTTTTTACCCATGCTCTTACGCTATTTTTATATCTTATCTTCTTTCAAAAAATAAAGTTTTTTTCTTTTTAAACCATTAAGAAATTAAGGTTCATTAAGGCCAAAAACTTAATTTTCTTAATCTCTTAATGGTTACTAAGCGGACATTAATATTTTATTTTAGACTATACGTTTATAATACCAATCTAAAATTTTGTTGACTTATCAAAAAATAAAGTTTTTTTTTCTTTTGAAACCATTAAGAAATTAAGGTTCATTAAGGCTAAAACTTAATTTTCTTAATATCTTAATGGTAAAAAATACAATACTTTTTTATTTTATATTAAAAATTTGTTCCAATATTTTAATGGTAATCAGATAAGTAGGTTTTACGCCTGTGGTTCCCAGACCGCCCGATGCCAAAGTGCTCCCGGTTTCCAACGGATTATCGGAGGCGTAATAAGCATAGCGAACTTTAATATCATGAGGAACGCTTTTTCTTATTTTGGATGCCGCCTGAACTGCTTTTTGGTAATAAGAGCCTTCCATTTCCAGACCTATTACAGCCCAAGTTGATTCATGGAAGAACTTTAATAAATCCCTGTTTTGCAACGATGTTCCTAGTACTGTAACCATTGGTCCTGCATAAATTGCTATGTCATTGCCTTCAAACATCTCGGCTGTTAATTCATTTTCGAAGAAATAATTATCGGCCGTTCCTTCGTTGATATGGGCATTTGGAATCATAATATCGCCTTTCCCTCCTTCAAGAATTCCAGCTTTCCCCATAATCGAAACCGATTTTACGTTTAGCAAAATCTCTTTTTTATACGGTCTCAATAACTCGTCTACGGTTTCATAAGCCTGTTCCCCAAAAGCATAATCCATCACGATAAGAACTGGTTTTTTGCCCTCAAATGTCGCATTTGGAAAAGAAGTTTTTGACCAATCTATTTTGGCTGTGTCAAAAACCTGCACGTCAATATTGGTCCCCGAAGTATCTGGTAAAGAAATCATGCCTTGTTTTAATGCAACAGCTTCTACTTGATTGCGAAGCTCATTTGCCCCAGACTTACTCAACTCCTCATAAACAAAGAAATCGGATTTGTCTTTGAATTTAGTCCTCAAAACGGGAACTGCAAAAATAGAATTCATCACCGAGTGCATATTGGCGCTAATCACGTGAATAGGGCGATCCAAAAGCTGATTCGCTTTCAAAACTTCCTTAATGTTGGTCGCCCAAACCTCCCCATGAATGTGGTGACCCAAACGCTCTCTCAAAATAGGACTGAACGTTATTGTTCTTTTATGATTGTCTACAACCTCTTCTATCGCCAGTTTTCCCAACCAATAAATCACGTGCAAAAACCGATCTGGAGCTGTTTCTGTTCCAAATGCATCATAAATATCCAAAACTTCCTCGAAAGTTCTACCAAGAATATTAGCAGCGTGCGAAATGGCTTTTTCTTTTTCAACAAGAGCTAATTTTTTTTGTTGGGAAACGGCTATTTCCAGTTTTACCCAATCACGCGAAACTTCTCCCGCATCATCTAGTAAAACTCTATCTTTTATTTTGTGTGATTCGATAAAAATAAACGTCAAATGCGTCAGAATATCGTAAATGTCTGAACGGCCTCGAGTGATTTCGACATTCATTTGTTCTTCGTCAATTCGATAACAATTACGGCGTCTTTTTGGCGGAACTATCGCCTTGAAATGCGATTTCGAATAGCCTTCATCCGAAGTCAAATTTATAAAACGACATTCTTCAATCCCTATCGGAAGTCGCTCAATAACGTATAAAAGTCCGTTCAATTCTACTTTTTCATCTGCAATGCTTCCGTAAATTTCGGGTCTAAGAATCAATAAAGCTTCCCTCAAAGTGTCCCCCGAAATTCCCATTGGTTTGTAGAAACCTCTATTAAAAAGATGGCGCATTGTGATGTACATTTTCTCAATGGCTGCCGATGATTCCTGTGCTCTTGATCTGGATATATGTTTGGTTTCTTTCATTTTATTTTACTTTTAAACCAAATGTAAGGTTTTTTGTGTATTATTTATTGTCTTTCAAGCCAATAAATCTACTATTTTTCTATCATTGGAAAGTCTCGGAATTTTATTCTGCCCTCCCAATTTCCCCATGGATTTCATATAATTCTGAAAACCGTTTTTGGCCACTTTGGTAATTACTACTTTTCGCAGCACGTTACCCACAATCAGGTCGTCATAATAGATATTTTGTTTGCGCATGGCATTATCTAGCGCTTCCGCAAAAATTTCAAAATCCTGCGGTTCATTTTCAAATTCGATGAACCATTCATGATACGGCAAACCTTCTTTTGGTGTAATTTGTGGCGCAACGGTAAATTCGTTGACACGGATATTGGTTCCTTCCATTGCTTCCTGCAAAGCAGATTCGACTTCTTTCCCAATAACATGTTCGCCAAAAGCCGAAATATAATGTTTAATACGTCCCGAAACGATAACGCGATACGGTTTTAAAGAAGTAAACTGAACAGTATCGCCAATATTGTAACCCCAAAGTCCGGCATTGGTCGAAATAATCAAAACATAATTTACCCCCAACTCCACTTCGCCGATGGTGTATCTTTTGGGTTTTTCAGAATAAAAATCTTCTGTTTTTATAAATTCATAAAAAATTCCGGAATTCAGCAACAGCAACATTCCCTTCTCTTTTTGGGAATCCTGATAGGCAAAAAATCCTTCCGAAGCCGGAAACAATTCTATGCTGTCCACTTTTCTGCCGATAAGATTTTCAAATTTGGCCCTGTAAGGTTCGTAGTTGACACCTCCATAAATAAACAAATTGAAGTTTTTGAAAATATCGCCAACTGGTTTAGCGGCTCTTTGCTGCAGTTTTTCAAAATACATTTGCACCCAGGAAGGAATTCCCGAAATCACGGTCATATTTTCATTGATGGTTTCCCCGACAATCGCATCTACTTTGGTTTCCCAATCTTCAATACAATTGGTTTCCCATGATGGCAAACGGTTTTTTTGCAGGTATTTTGGAACAAAATGCGCCACAATTCCAGACAGTCTCCCCAATTTTATTCCATTTTTTTCGTCCAAAATAGGACTTCCCTGCAGGAAAATCATTTTCCCATTCACAAAATCGGCATTACCTGATTCGTGAATATAATGCAAAATGGCATTTCGGGCTGCTTCAATATGGTACGGCATCGATTCTTTCGTAAGCGGAATATATTTCGCTCCCGAAGTTGTCCCCGAAGTTTTGGCAAAATACAGCGGTTTTCCTTTCCAGAGTATGTTTTCTTCCCCTTTTACTACTCTGTCCACATACGATTTCAGAGCTTCATAATCACGGACAGGCACTTCATTGGCAAAATCTTCATACGCTTTTATCTTATCAAAATGGTGATCTTTACCAAATTGTGTTTGCTTTGCGTCTTGTATTAAATTTTGAAAAACAGCTTTCTGGGTTTCAATGGGAGAATTGGCCCAGGCTTGTGTCTTTTTATATATTCTTTGTGCAAAAAATTTTGCTGCAATCGATTTTAATGACATTCTTTTGGACTTTATTTAAAAAAGTTAATGCGAATTAAGTTATGCGCAAATTTTATTTTTTTCTGGAATTTGTATTCTGTAGTTTCGAATCCATTTTTTCCTCTTTTGCCACTCTGTTCCTTAATTCTTTTTCGTTTTGGGAAGGAGATAAATCCACAGGTTCTGTTGACTCGCTACTGCTTGAAAGTATCGAATCTTTGTTGAATTTAGCATATTCCAAATCACCATTCAACACCTTTTGAATCGATTTTATATACGCTTCGTTTTTCTTTAAGGCAACGGTAAGTGAATCTGATTTTAAGGCCAAAACCGTCGCGTCTCTTTTTAACTTTGAAGATGAATACCCCGGAATAAATTCACGCAGAGGAGTGAAAGCTATCAAAACAGTTGTAATCGAAATCAAAATAATAGCGCCCAATGTAAGCGTTACAAAAACGCTCATAATATTCAATTTAAAAGAAAAAATTTCCTCAAAAGTATCCTCGTTCAAAATTACCAATCGATTTTTGATTAATAATCTCTTCCAAAACTTCCCCTTTCTTGATCGATTACCGGACATACTATTTGTTTATTTCACAAATATAATAATTTATAGGTTAGAGGATAAAAGTTAGTCGTTGCCTTTTGAAATACACCCAATATTAAACGTAAGAAATTGAGACAAAAAAACACAAACAACGGAGATTAAAAATTTTTTTACGCGGTCAAAAGCAAATAAATCAGCCAAAATGAATGTGCATTGAGTTATTCTATATACATTTGCATATTAGAATCATTACAAATTTGCGCAGGCATTAAATATTCAATCATGGGAAGATTAGGTGTTACAGAAATCCTTGTTATATTGGCAGTTGTTTTATTACTTTTTGGAGGTAAAAAAATTCCAGAATTAATGAAAGGTCTAGGAAGCGGTATTAAAGAATTTAAAAACGCAGCCAAAGACGATCAGCCAGCTGACAAAAAAGAAGAAACTAAAGAATAATATTTTTTTAGAAATTCTAAATACAAAAATTCCAAACTCCAGTATTTTTATATACGGAGTTTGGAATTTTTTATTTTAGGATTATTCGTTTCGTAGAGACGTTGCACTGCAACGTCTCTATCTCCCCATAAATAAAAAAAGAGATGTTGCACTGCAATGTTTTTACAAAAGAGACGTTGCAGTGCAACGTCTCTACCTAATTTTTATACGTAACTCCCATATCCTCAATCGAGAAATGATCCGTCAATAGATGCAGCAAATGATCTCTTAGCTTAATGTATTCGGGGGTTTTTACGATTTCAATTTTATTTCGCGGTCTTGGTAAATTTACTGTCACAATTTCGCGAATCGTTGAAGCCGGACCATTGTGCAAAACCACAATTCGGTCAGAGAGAAACAAGGCTTCCTCGATATCGTGCGTAATCATCACGATTGTTTTTTCGCGATTATTCAGATTCCACAATTTCAAAACCTCGAGTTGCATCGCGCCTTTTGTTAAAGCATCAAGCGCTCCAAACGGTTCGTCCATCAGCAATACTCCGGGATTGATAGCAAAAGCCCTCGCAATGGCCACTCTTTGCTTCATTCCGCCCGAAAGTTGTCCTGGCAATTTATCTTTATGTTGATAAAGATTTACCATTTTCAGGTTTTTAATCACGATTTCGTTTTTCTCTTCTTTGGAACAATTCATAACCGAATCCACAGCCTGAAAAATGTTGTTCTCCACCGTCAGCCAAGGCAATAACGAATAGTTTTGAAAAACAATTCCGCGATCCGGTCCCGGCCCTTTGATGTTTTTATCGTCCAATATAACAGAACCTCCCGTTGGCGTTAGCATTCCTCCTATCGCATTCATAATAGTCGATTTTCCGCAACCCGAATGCCCGATAATCGATATGATTTCCCCTTTTTTAATCGAAAGGTTTATGTCCCTTACTGCAATGTATTTCCCTTTTGGAGTTGGAAATGATATTTCTAAATTTTTTATTTCTAAATAACTCATCTTTTTAAGTTTCTGAGATTCTAAGTTTCTAAGTTTTTTGGAGCAGAGGCATTTGTTCTTTTAAGATGTATCCTCCCGCTTTCCGTTGCAATCCACGCCCAAAAGCGTGGGATTTCCACTGCAATCGGGGCTAAAAAACAGCTTTTTGTTTTTTTAAGTTGCAGAGTTTCTGAACATCCCTATTATCCGCAAACTTGTCATGCTGACGGAGGAAGCATCCCCGTTGCAAAATCGACAAAGATTGGGGAGCTACTTGCGGTGATTCCTCGTTTCTCGGAATGAACAAACTAGCGTGATATTGAGTCTTAATAATCAATATTTAATCATTCTAATTTACAAATATTAGAAAATCAGGTTCTTTACCCTTTATAAGACACCTTATTCTCAATCATTGTAAAAAATCCGTCAAAAATAATTCCCACAAAGCCAATGATGATAATCGCCGAAATCACTTTTTCTAAGCTCAATGCGTTCCAGCTGTCCCAAACAAAAAATCCAATTCCTGCTCCGCCAGACAGCATTTCGCCGGCAACAATCACCAGCCAAGCCACGCTGATACTCAATCGCAATCCTGTAATAATATGAGGCAAAGTGTACGGAAAAACGACTTTGGATAAATAACGCCATTTTGAAAAACCAAAAGCTTTGGCAACGTTTTTATGGTCTTGCGGAATAGTTCCCACACCAAAAGCAGTATTAATCAATGTGGACCACAAAGAAGTGATAAACACAATAAATATCGTCGCCATTCCCGTGTCTTTGAAGACTACCAAACCAATAGGGAACCAA
Organism: Flavobacterium gilvum; assembly: GCF_001761465.1. Classification (NCBI taxonomy): domain Bacteria; kingdom Pseudomonadati; phylum Bacteroidota; class Flavobacteriia; order Flavobacteriales; family Flavobacteriaceae; genus Flavobacterium; species Flavobacterium gilvum. The sequence continues at coordinate 918,808 of NZ_CP017479.1, forward strand.
GCCAAAGGCGAAACCGGTTTCAGAAACTGAACAATAGGATAGAATATTTTTTTGAAAAAAGAACTCGCCCCAATTAGGATTCCGAATGGGATAGCAAATAAAGAACCCAACAAAAATCCGGTCAAAACGGTTTTGATGGAAACAAACAGTTGCAATCCGATTCCTTTGTCGTTTGGCCCGTAATCATAAAACGGGTCGCTCAACATTTCGTACAATACCTTTAAAGTTGCTGTTGGCCCGGGAAGCGCTTCCTTTGTATAATAACTCAATAAGCTCCAAAATCCGCAAAAAATGAGTAATCCAATACAAGCAAATGCGATTGATTTTGCTTTTTCAAAAATATAATTGGATGCTTTTTTAAGGTTTTTTTTCTTGATTACTTTACCAAACGTTTTTAGATAAGGATAACTTCCCGCTACCCCTTCTGTTTCTATTGTTACTGCATTTGAATTTGACATAATTGTTTTTTTTAAAGTTTCTAAGTTGCTGAGAGGCTAAGTTTCTACGAGCACGTAAGGCAATGTCATTAAGTTAAGTATTCTAATACCAAACAGGTTAAAAAAACCTGTTAGGAAACCGCTCATCCTAACAGGTTTTTTTAACCTGTTAGGTATTAATTACTTTTATTTTCCCTTAACTTAATGACATTGCGCGTGAGGGATAGAAGCTAGCTACCGAAGTAGCGCGGATAGCCCGACCCTGTTGAGCTAAGGGGCTGTATAAGCGACACTATAAGTAAGCCCCTTTGCTCAACAGGGGCACGCCCAAATTGTTTTTTTTTAAGTTTCTAAGCTTCTGAGAGGCTAAGATTCTAAGCTTTTTTAACTTAGTAACTCAGAAACTTAGCTACTTAGTAACTTTTATTAATGCTTCACCACTTTTAAATATGCCGATGGATTTGAGGGGTTGAAAACCGTTTTGTCCATCGTGAGCGAGAAAGGTTTCATGTCGTCTGTAGGGATCTTTATCTTCATGCTTTTGGCGACTTCTTCGTATAAATCTTGTAGAATCAGCTTATCGGCGATTGCTTTGTAATTGGGTTCTTCTTTCAAATATCCGAAGCGTACGTATTGTGCCATAGCCCAAATGGCGTAGGATTTACGAGGATAATTTACGGTTCCGCCTTTGTAAAACAACATATAGTCATTGTCATAAACTTCGGTTCCTTGGTTGCAACCCAAGTTGTAATCGCCCATCAATCTTCCTTCGATAACATCGGCAGGAGCGTTTACATAAGGCGCTTTCCCGATAATGGCTGCGGCTTTTTTGCGATTGGCAGGATTATCTAGCCAAATGCAGGCTTCCAAAATTGCTTTCATTACTTTCTTTAAATCTTCGCGACGGCTTTCGCTGAATTCTTTGTTGACAACCAATGCTTTTTCCGGATGGTCTTTCCAAATATCCTGAGTAGCAATTTGGGTAAACCCAATTCCCTGTTTTACCGCCACACCGCCCCAAGGCTCACCAACGCAGTATCCGTCCATGTTGCCTACTTTCATGTTGGCCACCATTTGCGGAGGCGGAATTGTAATTATTTTTACGGCTTTTTGGTTTAGGCCTGCCAAGGACATCCAGTTTCTTAACCATAAATCGTGGGTTCCGCCAGGGAAAGTCATTGCAAAAGTGACTTCTTTTTCGGCTTTCAATTTGGCTGCCACGACGGGAGTTACTTTGTTCATTTGTTTGAATCCCACTTTTCCGCAAAAATCATTTGATAGGGTAATTGCCTGTCCGTTTTCGTTGAGCATCATTGCAATTTTCATTTCGGAACCGGCCTTTCCTCCTACTCCGGTGTAAACGGAAAAAGGCATGGTGTACAAACAGTGCGCACCGTCCAATTCGCCTGTTAGGATTTTGTCGCGGACATTCGCCCAAGACGTTTCTTTGGTTACGACAACCTCAACGCCGTATTTTGCAAATAATCCAAGTTCTTTTGCCATTACAATTGGTGAACAATCCGTTAGCGGAATAAAGCCTAATTTTACAGGTTCTTTGGCGGGAGGGTTTGGTTTTGTTGTAAAAGAAGAAAATAAAACCGTGCACATTACCATAATCAACAAGGTAAAAAGTGGACTTATATGTTTTTTAGTCTGTATCATTTTTTTAGTTTTTAAAGATTGATTCTATTACTTTTTGTTCAAGAAATTAGGTTTAATGTTTACCATTACATACGCCCATTGTGGAGACAGATTCGCGTTGACAACATTTTTAACTTGTGCCGAAGCCATAGAATTGGTTGCTTTCATGTAAGAATAACCAGCTTCGATATTGACCATTTTTGTGAAATTGTAGGACATTTTCAAATCCAATTCGGTTCCTAAATAACTGTTTTGGGTTCCTCCTGCTCCGTCAGATAAAGTATTGGCGGCTTCGAATGCGTGCAAATCGGCAAAAAGAGTCAGGTTGTCTTTTAAATTGTATTTAGTTTTAAGAAAGTAGTTTAACAAACCTTGTGAACCAAAACCACTCGAGGCATAGAAATAATCCATATTTCCCCAAAATTTGTGAGGCGTTCCATAAAGCGGATCAAATTGATTGTTTGTTGAAGTCGCTGTAACGGCTTTTGTCCCATCATTTCCTGATAAATAATCAATTCCCGGAGCTAAAAATAATTTTCTTCCCACTTGAGCTGTAGCCGTAAGCGAAGCCAAATCACTGCTCAAACTGCGTCCGTTTTTGTCATGTCCAAATTGGTGGTAAAAACTTCCTTCCAATTTCAGTTTTCGGGTTGGATTGATATTGTAGTAAAAACCAGTGGTGTTGCGAGTCCAAATTCCTTGTTCATTCACTTTGGTCACTACCGGAGGCGTTCCCGAAGTTACATTACTGTATTTATTAAAATTATCACTTAAGAATAAAAAGGAGATGTCTCCAAAGTAAAACTTTCTTGCCAAATACGCATATTCCAATGATTTGTAATTAGTTCCCAAACCGTTGGTTCCCGCAGTATAACCGGCAGTTACAGGCGGAACCCCATTGTAAATTGTTCCTTCCAATAGCTCTTTGTTTTGATTGAAAGCGGCCCCAAAATCGGCTGTCCAGCCTTTGTTGGCGAATTTCAAAACCACCGCATCGTGGTAACGCGCCTGTTGTAGCCAATCTAGTCCTCCTATCACCTTTTGGTCATCATAAGAAATTTCTTGACGTCCTATTTTCAGGGATAAATTTTGGATTTTGCTTACCGTGTCATTCAATATGATTTCGCCCCAGGCTTCGTGTAACTGGATTCCGTTATTTTCTGCAGTAGTAGTTCTGTTGATCGTTGAAGCATCTTGTCCCCAAACTCGAACATCCTGAACTGCTACAAAAAATCTGAATCTATAACCTGTAAAACCAACATTCAATCGGGTTCTTTGTGAAGTAAATGCCGCTGTTTCGGCATCCTTTTTTTGCAACGTGCTGTAACCATCTCTAAATTCGGTTCTTGGTCTGAATTGCCCGGATGCTGTAAACTGTGCATTCGCCGCATTGTATCCAAATAAGCTCATGGCCATTCCCAATAAAACAGCCCTTGATTTTTTTCCTTCCCTTAGTCTCTTTATTTTTTGTATTGTAGTTGAAATCTTTTGCATGATAAAATTTGTTTCGATTAGTATGAAGCAAATTTACATACGTATTTATACTTAAGTATTTACTTTTTACAAACTAAAACCTCTTTTTATTACGACAAAAAATATTCTGAAATCAATTTATTTACTGCGTTTTGGCAAGTATATTTTGCAAACACCCACTTTTATTGGGATTGTCTTTACTTAATTTTCACCTAAACCGCTTACTTAGAAAACTGTCTTTAAAACTTTTTCTATCTATTTCCACAAAAAAAGCCCCAAAAAGGGGCTCACTAATTCAAAATTTTAATTTAAAACTACTTATACATACTTATGTTCCATAATTTCCGATTTTAATTTGTTGATTTGTTGCAATCCTATTTTCTTTCCTACCGTTTTTATCAAAGTTTCCCTTTTCAGACTTGAAATTACTCGCGTTACTTGTTCTTCTGTCGTTCCGGCAAAATCTGCGATTTCTTTTCGGGACAAATCCAGATTGATTAAATCATTGGTTTGACCAAATTTTCGATGAATATATAATAAGGTATCGATCACGCGCTCTCGCACATTCATGTGGGCAATTTTTCGAATGTTGTTCTCGCTCTTGTTCAATTCCTCGGCATAAAAAAGCATCATGTCATACGTGAATTCGGGGACGTTTTTAAGAATATCCAACATCACTTCGTTGTTAAAATTGCACAAAACAGTATCTTCAAGCGCGTAAGCGCCTATTAAATATCGGTTGCTAGTCCCAAATCCTCTAAAACCTACTGTGTCTCCATTGGTCGTAAAACGGACAATTTGTTCTCTGCCGTTGATTCCTGTTTTCACGGTTTTCACCTTTCCTTTTTGCACAAAATAAAGCCCCTGAATTGGCGCGCCCTCAATAATAAATTGTTGCGCTTTCTTACAGGTAAAACTGTGCTTCTTCTCTATATAACTTTGCATCTCGGGCAAATGAATATGCTTTTTGATAAAACAATTTTCATTGCTACAACTTATGCAAATGGCTTGATTCTCTTTCATCTGTAGCTGCTTATTGTTTTTTTCTGTTAAATTCTTCGGAAACCAATTATTCAATTCAATGAATTAACTTTGGTTAAATTATAAAATCAGTAAAAATTATACTGTAACTATCTTTATTTGAAGTAAATGTATACGTTTTTCGCAATAAATAATAATTGGCACAACTCGATAAACCACCCAATAGATTAAAAAAAAGCCGCTTTTTTTATTCATTTTTTAGTAATGAACCCAAAGAAATACCTTCAATTGTCATTTCATCTACTTAGATTGAGGGTTTTTCAGATATTCGTAATTCTTTGTGAATACGTAAAAATACGTAGTTTTTTATTGTTTGTATTTTTTTACTTACACATTTTATTTATTTCTTTTCTATAACGAAAATTTTATTCATCTCAAAAAGCCAAATTCGAGTTCTTTTTCAATATCCTCAAAAAAATTATTTACTTTACAAACAATTGATAATATGATAACTACAAATACGGCCTATAAATTAATATAACCAATACCACTCCAACCAAAAAAGGTCGAAAAAGCCAATAAATACAAGGTTTCACACCTAAAAAGGGCAAAAAAGATTTAAAAATAAAATGTTCATTATACTACTTTTAAGTACCATTTAACTACTGTTTAAATAGCAATTAAAGGCGGTTTAAATACACTAACTACTACTTCGAGCAATACTATACCGTAATACTACCTTAAAAGCTGTAAAAACAAGGCTTTTGAGATACTAACCTAGAATAATAAGCCCTTTAATTAGGGCTTTTTTTGTGGAATGAATTGAGGGTTTTGTATAATTCAAAAAAAGCATCTTTTTTGTAATGGATAACGCTATGGGTAACGTAATGGGTAACGTATTGAGTGTATAAAAGCACTTTGAATAACACCCCGAAATAACATATTTTAACCTTTAAAAGTATTAAAAAAGGGGACTAACATACCCCTAATATAATGATTTATATATCTATGTATTAATAAACTATTGAAAATCAGGTATTTAGTTAATTATGTAGTCTAATTGAGGCTCTTACAAGTCCAATAGCGGCTATTTGACTAAGTTTTACATCTTTAGGAGCATGATGTTGATTATGACTTACTAGCTTTACATATTCATCTCCCAATTCGCTCTGGTGAACAAACTTTATGGTTTTCATTGTGCTGGATTCGTCTAATTTGACTGCGACTACATACATTTCGCCAAAGAAAATTTGAGCACGCTCAACAGCAATACGTTTATAAGCAATCATATCGCCCGATTTTAACAAAGGATACATACTATCCCCGGAAGCATAGATAGCGCCATCGCAGCTAGGCATACTAGGAATGGTTATATAATCAATAACTTTTTCTTCATCCACCCCATCACCGTCAACTAACGGAACTAACCCCATAGTCGCTTCGAGATTAAACAATGGCACACGTTGTATTTCGTAAATAGGATCTTTAGTTTTTCTATAACTCTCAACAGGTTCAGCAATTGAGTCTTTATTAGATTTTAACATCTCTCCTTTTCCTGTCAATAACCAATTCGCGTCAATATTTTCACATTTTGAGATAATTCTATCATAATCTATTGAGTTTCTAGATGCCCAATTAGACAATGTATTCTGCTTAATGCCTAAAAAATCAGCAAACTCTCCATCAGTTTTGAAGTTATAATACTTTTTTATCTCTTTTAAAATCAAAGATTTATCCATAAAATTAAAATTTATTTCCCAAAATGTGAAAAATAATTTGGTATTATCCCAAATTGTGTAATATATTTGTTGAGCAAAATTCAAGAATCAAAGTAATGAAAAAAATACGAATACACCCAGAGATGAAAACCCAAATCTCAAAAGAATTTAAAGTAACAATGCAAACCGTATCGATGAGTCTTAAATACTTCTTTGATTCAGACAAAGCAAAAGCCATTCGGAAAAGGGCTTTAGGGCTTCTTCAACAGGAAATAGATCAGAATAAAGAGGAATAATTTCGACACCATTGCGGGAACAAAAAAAATCATGGAAACACCATACAAGTATTACGAAAAGAAGTTAGGATTTAAAATCAAGTATTTGATTTATGATCGTGATTACCATGTTGACAGCTTAAAACTGATTAGTTATAGAGCTATTAATTGGCGTATGAACTCGGACACCTGCATCGAAAAACAGCTACGCAGGGGGTCATTGGGTTGTGATGCTCTGGTGGTATTCGACAGTTTATCACAAGACTGGAAAGATAGAATCACAACAAAGTTTGGAAAACCGAAAGAAGAGGTTAAAAAATCGTGGTTCGCGCAACATTATGTGGCCGATCGTGAGGCCTTCGATTTCTACATCGGGTACCGTTACGGTGAAAAGAACAGCAAAAAACTTGAATTAGATACTATTGAGCAATACGGCTACAACGCTTCGGTTTTAAACACGGTTCTCATCATGAAAAATAACCGTAAGCAGTATTTAAAAGCCTTGGGATATACTTCGGTTGATATTTGGGATAGTTTGAGCCGTGATGTGAATGCTTTTCGTGATGTGGACCACAATTTACCAACTACAAAGGATTCTTTGAGATACAAAGTAAACAAGTACGTTAAAGAAGGTTATGCGGGTTTGATTTCCGGTAAGTTCGGAATGCAAAACGCCTTGAAAATTAAGGAACGTGAGCAAGAGGCTTTACTTGATGAACTTTTGGCGAAGCACACCAATTTGGACAACACTTTGATTGCGACGGTTTACAATGCTATTGCTGAACAAAAGAATTGGCCAACAATTACAGCTCAAACCGTAGGTAACCGTAAGGAAAAATCAAACTTAGTGATCTATGCCGGTCGTAACGGAGTGTCTGCCTTGTCAAATAACATTTTGATGCAGAATAAAAGACAGGCTCCAACATCACCAATGTTATACTGGACTTTGGACGGTTGGGATGCGGAACTTTTATACCAAAAATCAACAATCGACAAAAAAGGCTACAGCGTTACTACCTACCACAACCGTTTGACTATGGTTGTAGTTCTTGATCCTTTCAATAAATACCCTGTTGGGTATGCAATTGGAACACACGAAACCCCAGAACTGATTAAAGAAGCTTTGCGAAATGCATTTAATCACACCGCTGAACTTTTCGGCCAACGTTTCAAACCGTATCAATTGCAGTCAGATAATTATCAAAAAAAGGCATTAACACCAGTATATGAAGCTTGCACCAAATATTACACGCCCGCAGCTGTAAAAAACGCTAAGGCTAAAGTAATTGAACCGTATTTCGCCCACATCAATAAAACATACTGTAAGCTAATGGACAACTGGAGTGGTTTTGGCGTTGGTTCTGGTTCAAAGAACCAACCCAACTCAGAAATGTTAGCCAAGTTAAGCAGATCATTTCCTGACGAAATAGGATGCCGCAAACAGTTGGAAAGTATAATAGCAGCGGAACGTTCCAAAAAGCAAAAACAGTACCTAGAGCAATGGGAAAACACACAAGAAACACACCGTTTACCAATGCCAACCGAAAACTATTTACTGGCTTTAGGTAAAACAACAGGAGACACTAATAAACTGGAAGGATCAGGATTACATATCAAAATTAATGGTGTTAAACGTACTTACGATTGCTTCGAATTAGATTTTAGACAGCAAGCACACCAAAACTGGAATATACTGTATGATGACAACAACTTAAACGAAGTATTAGCAATATCCGCAGACCAAAAGTACCGATTTGTACTTCAAGATAAATACATCCAGTCTATGGCCATTGCCGAACATAATGAGGACGACGGTTGGCAACGACAAAGAGTGAAAGAGTATAACAATACGGCTATCAAATTCATAACCGATACCAGGGAAGACAACGCCAATGTGCTAGATCAGTTTTTCAATCAAAACCCTCTACTCAATGACACACTGGCCAAACACCTACTAACCGATTCGAGAGGACAACACAAAGACAACAAAAGCCAACAACGATTACAACCGGAGGCCGAAAAGGTGCTATTAAAACAAGAAAGAACCATACAAAAAGCGGCTGAAAAGTCGTGGCAGGACGAGCAAAACGAATATCATAATAACAAAATAGACCTAAACAATTACATCTAATGGACCAAATCACTAAAAAAGAAATTATTCAAAGCCTTACTGCTTACATGCAGGAACATAATTTAAAACAGGCAGACGTTGCCAACAAAACAGGAGTTAGAAAAGAGTACCTGTCAATCATGCTGAAAGAAAACAGCGATTTCATGTATGATGCAGGAGGAACACGAGGATTTATCCCAAATCACCACTTCCACGCCTTAGCCACTATGTGCGGTTACCAAATTGAAAAAGCCTATTGGAGCCTACAACCTACCCCACAAACATCCGCTATTATAGCGCACCTGGAAGACGCAAGAAGCCATCACTCAACAGTGGTATTGATAGGTGAAACGGGGTGTGGAAAGTCGTTTACTTCCAAAATGTTTGCTTCCAAAAATCCTATTGACACATTTATCGTTACAGCAGGTTCCAGCGACACGCTAGGTGACTTGATTGATAAAATTGTTTCAGAATTGAACATACATGCTACAGGTAAAAGCAAGTCTGTCAAAATCCGACAAATTGCCACAAAAATGAAGTTCCTTAAGAACTACGGACACAAACCAACACTTATCATCGATGAAAGTGAATACTTAAAACAAGCCGCTCTTTGCGCCATGAAAGAGCTCTACGACAACTTAGCCGATTATTGTTCTTTGGTTTTCATTGGTACAGATCAATTGGTTGAAAACATCGAAAAACTAAAAAAGCGCAACAAATCAGGCATCCCGCAATTTCACCGCCGTATCAAATTTGGGCTACGATTATTGCCACACATAGACAGAAGCTATAAGCTGTTTTTGGCAGACATCGAAGATCGTCATTTAAGAAAGTTTCTTCTGAACAATTGCGGAAATTATGGAGAGTTGCACGATGTACTTGTGCCTGCATCACGAGAGGCCGAAAGATTGGGAGAACCGCTCTCACTGGATTTAGTTAGAAAGGTGTTTAACCTACCAGAGGGCAATTTGGTATGGTAATAAAAAAAGCCCTAACGGTTGCCAATGTTATCAATCAAAAAGTAACGCTCATTCAATTTTCTGATCATGCAAAAGAGTTATACCAAGCCTTTGGAAATCCACAAAATAAAGGTATTTGGTTTGTGTGGGGTGGTTCGGGTTCAGGCAAAAGCAGTCTGCTTTTAGACATCACAAAAGCTTTCTGTAAAGACTTAAAAGCCATACACGTAGAACACGAAGAGGATTTAGACGATGTTGATTTTATAGACCGATTGAAGCTTAAGAACATGCAGGATGTAAAAGATAACTTCCTGACGGCTCAATACAACCACGATGAGCTTTGCGCTTATCTTGACAGAAGGGACAGCGCAAAAGTGGTGGTCATTAATTCAGCAACTTACTTTTTTAAAGACTTACAGCAGTACTATGATTTTGCTAAGAAATACAAACGAAGGAAAATCATAATCATATCAGGAATGGCAAAGGGAAATAACCCGCTTACCTATATGGAGGAAAAAATCATGTTCGATGCCAATAAAAAAATATTCTGTTCGGGGTATTTAGCATCCTGCAAAGGTAGAACCATAGGACCCAACGGGGGACTATACGTAATCTGGAAAGAAGGTTACGATAAGATTAGAGGAGAAAGCAAACAAGACTAAAACAAAAGCATCATGACAACAATTCAAAAATTAGCCATTACCCCGGAGCAATACGAATCTATCATTTGGGACCTATACAACAAATGGTGTCAAAGCGTGAGTATTACTCAAAGAGAGTACCAACAAGTATTAGCCAACAGTGCAATTAATAAATGGTTCTTGGTGGAACTGTCAAAACGAGAGGCTGAATTTCACAAGCTCACAGACCGCTATGTTAATACCAATGTGACTACTGCTGACTTTTCCAATTGCTACCGCGATTGTGTCAACACCCTTTTCAATTATCGTCCAATGGCTTTGTTGTCCAATATCGTAAAGCCAAAAGTCAAAGGAGTTCCAATGTTTAACGCCATAAATCACAACTAACCCTATGACACCACAACGACGCCAAAACAAAATAACTGAATTAGAACAATGGTTACGCGACAATCCCAACCACCCAAACCGAATTGAGATAGCAGCCGATTTAAGAAAACTAAAAGAAGAGTCAATCCCAAGAACCGTTGAGCGGGACACCTTCGATTTGCGAGAACATAATTTTTACAACGTATGAATAACCAAATATACCAACGCCTAGCAGACTTACACAACGTCCTTGTGTATTGCTCCGATCAACAACTAGTAGGCAAAACACCCTGTTTTACAACAGCCGAAAGAATCTTAATCAATCAAGAGCGAGGTTCATGGTTAAGTCAACTTAGCGAAGATCATACGACTGAAAAAAGGTACTACCAATGTCATGACAAATTAGAAAGCAAAATAAAATTTATCCTAAAAAAAGTAATAGACAATCATTTAATAACAAAGTAAGACCATGAATACACAAACATTAGAAAAACCAGCGATCGATTTAAGTCAGGCAACGCCGGAACAACTAAAAGAAGCCCTGGCAAAACTCGAAGCCAAAAAAGACAAAGACCGTGAATCCTATAAATCATTAGTGGCCGAAACGGTACCAAAAGCAATGTTCAGACTTTGCGCAGCTTCCGAAGTAATAAGCAACGCCAAAACCGAAACATTCCAATTCTTTGAAAACATTTTAGACTTGAAAAACCAAGTGTACGGACTAAAAGAAAAACAACAGTCTCACACTTTTTCGACCGACAAAGAAGAGATCACAATCGGGTACCGCATCAATGACGGTTGGGACGATACCGTAACGGCAGGGATTGAGAAAGTGCAAAATTACATCACATCGCTAGCCACCAACGATGAAACGGCAGCACTGGTGAAAATCGTTTTTAATTTATTGAAAAAAGATGCCAAAGGAAACCTGAAAGGCTCACGCGTTTTGGAACTTCAAAAGCTAACAAAGGATTTCGACAGCGAAGAGTTTACTGATGGCGTGGCAATAATAGCCGCAGCATATAAACCGGTTCGTTCGTCTTGGTTTATCGAAGCCAGTATCATCAACGAAGATGGCACAAAAACAAACGTGCCTCTGTCTATGTCTTCGGTAGGATTTTCGGGAGCCTATAAGTTTGATTTTTTTAGTGAAACCATTCAAAAGCCCGATGCATCCGAGTAGCTCCATAGCCGTACTGCTAGCCATTGTGCTGGCAGTACTCAACGGAAAAGCCATTTACAACTATTTCGAGTGGCTCCGGTTCAAATTAAAAATCTATTTCAAACAAATACGAGATTATGAACATAACAATAACTCCACTGGAAGATCACAAAAGGTATAGCGTAAACGGCCACGCAGTTTATAAAGACGATAAAGGATTTTATGTTTCTGCAACCGATATGAATGCAAAAGAATGGAAAGCCTTCCACCGATACGAAAAGCTAGTAATCAAGAATAAAGCATTCAAAACACACACCAAAGCAACGTACAAAGGTTAGTTAATTTGGTTTCCTGGACACGATGGTTCTTGCGGGTTCGAATCCCGCTCCGGGAGCAAACATTTAAAACAAAAAGCAAAATGAAAAGTCAAAGAGAAGTCGAGAGGCTTTATTATAAGTTAATCCAAGATGTAAAAACAAACGATTTTTATACAAAGGTGAATTTAGAAAACCGTGTGAACTGCTATGTATGTGACAGTTGTGGAAATATCACAAAAACAAAAGACATTGATGCCGGTGTGACACCTATGTTTTTTTCGTGTGAAAAATGCGGACAAAGGGCAAGAAGTACATTTTTTAACGACATCGTGCCTAATAAGCAACCGACAATCGAATGGTATCGTCCTTCGCTTCACGAATGTTTAAAAATGAGAAGCAAAGAAGCTGCCTTAGATCACGTCTTAAACGGAGGGTTGAATTTTAGAAAAATAACCCATGACAAAAACTAAAGTAAAACCAAACGAAGTCATAGGCGACAATCACCCTATACTCTTATGGCAGGTCAACCGGATAATGAAAAACTGCCACTACCAAGTGGAAACCAAAAACGAATGGGTGCAATGGGTAACCGGTGATGTAAAACGCTCGAGCTTAAAGTCAATCACCCAAGCTCAGGCAAAGAAAATCATCATGACACAGGAAGGTTCAACGCCAATCAATGAGCCAAAAGCCGAAAACTGGGGGCTATTTGACACAAACAACACCCAGCACAGGCGAATACAAGCCAATTTGAGAGCGGCCAATATAGTTGTAAAAAGCGAAAAGTGGGGCGAAGTAGCCGATATGCTAGGATGGTTTGACCGCTTTTTAAAGAGTGATAAATCACCCGTTAAAAAGCCTTTAAAACAAATGACAGCTATCGAGGTTTCGAAAATAATTAGGGCTTTGGATGGTGTCGTAATATGGAAAAACTCAGTTTAAGACATGGAACCTACTTACAGCATCACCGAAGTATGTCCCCACGACATAGCCGAAACCCGAGTAATAGAAAGTGTTGCCACCTGCGAAACAACCGTACTCGTTTGCATTGAATGTGGCGAACAATTATCAAAACCAAAAACAGAATGTTGATATGAAAATAAAACTAAAACTATCTGAAAAACAATTGAACTCCTTAGTCTATTCCTTTGGATTTTTCGACAAAACTCCGAATAAAGAGCGCACAGTAAAAGTAGCTCGTTCAGTTCTTGACAAAGTGATATTGAAATTCAGGAAAAAACAGCTCGAAGTACAGCAGGGTTCCGATCTCTTTAACCGAAACAAAAAGCACGGATTCACGCTCGAATACTACGAAGCTCATTTTTTAGAACAATTCACCATAATTGTAGGTGGACAGGCATTGAGTGAATATGACCGTAACGCCATCAGACAGATACAATCAATCCTTAACCAACAATTAGCCTGATGTACATCAATAAAAAACGTCGAAAGCCGGAAACAAAGAACGAAACCATTTTTGAAACCGAAGCACGACTAAAAAAAGAAGCTATAGAAATAGCTAAGAATTTCAAACATACCAAACCAGTAAAATTTCTTTTAAAGTAATGGAAAAGTTCACAACTTATAAAGTAACGTTCAAGGAGACGGCTGACGAATGGGTATTTCAGTACCGAGACACAGACAAGGTAATTCACGCTTTTTTTAACATCAAAGGAGTGCGGGTTCTGAAACTTTTGGAAAACGTTCAGTTTCCGGGTACCATTCCCGATATGGAAAAATGGACAAAGTATAAAAACATAGTAACCATAGAGCTGGTTCTTGACGACTATTCATTTGAAACTTTTTGGCTTAAATACAATTTAAAAGTCAAAAAAGAAGCTTCACAAAAAGCCTTCGAAAAGTTAAGCCTGGTCGAAAAAATTAAATGTTTTAATGCTCTTAAAAAATACGATGAATTTTTAGCCAAAACAGGTCAAGCCAAAGCCCATTTAGTAACATGGATCAATCAAAAACGATTCAATGACGAATATTAGTAGTAACAAGATAACGCCTATTCCATAAGAAGAATCTTTACTGGTCGGTAAGGTAGCTAGTTATAATGCGTGAGTCAAAAAGAGGTGGAATAAGGTAATGTAACATTATCCTCTTAAATTATAGCGAGACGGACAGCGGGAAAGACTATTTTTTTTAGTAATCAATTAAAACAACAATAAAAATGAGTGAAACATTAACAGTCCCAAAAGACAAAGTATTAGCGGCTTATTCCAAAGCCAAATCCCCTAGAAAAGTAATGTTAGAAAACCTTTTCGGAGCCAAAACCTTTCAACCGGAAATTAAGGAGCGTATCAAAAACCTTAGTGATGTGATTCGAGAAAATGGGATTTCAGAAAAGGAATTCAGGGAATCATGTGAAGGTTTAGAACCTGATGAAGTGGCTTATAAAATGGTCAAGGAAATCGTGAAAGCATTTAACGAAGGTTGGACACCCGACTGGACAAACAGCAATCAAGGCAAGTATTATCCATGGTTTAAGATGGGTTCTCCTTCGGGTGGCGGTTTCTCGTTCTTCGGCTACGATTACTGGCTCGCGAATTCGCTTGTCGGCTCGCGCCTTTGCTATAAATCTGCCGATTTAGCTAAACATGCCGGACAATTATTTGAGAGTATTTACAAAGATTTTTTAACAGCCTAAAACTATATTATGTACACAGACATTAAAACATTCGAAGACGCTTGCCAAGTGTTAAACTTAGATTCAACAACTATTATCCCAGACTTTTCATTGTTCCCTGAGTCAGATAAGGAGGCGATGATAGCTCACGCCAAATTAGTAATCATAGCCAAAGCCATCAATGGCGACTGGGTACCAAACTGGAATGATTGGGATCAGTATAAATACTATCCTTGGTTCGAGATGGGTTCTCCTTCGGGTGGCGGTTTCTCGTTCGCCGACTACGTTGGCTGGGGCGCGCATTCGGGTGTCGGCTCGCGCCTTTGCTTTGAGACAAGAGATCAAGCAAAATATGCCGGAAAGCAGTTTGAGGACTTATACAAAACCTATTTTGTAAAAGCATAATAATACAGGTTGTGTGGTGTCGTTGCTGTAGTTCTCCTTCAGGTGGCAGTTTCTCGTTCAACGACTACGATAACTGGAACACGAATTCGAATGTCAGCTCGCACCTGAGCTTAAAATAAAAAACACCGCAGACCTTGCCAACACGGCAAAAAATCACAATCTTAATAGGTTCGTTAGTAGAGCAATCGAAAGCGAGCCAATACAAGCAAAGCAATGAAAAGATTAAACAATATCTATCAGCAAATCATTTCGATTGATAATTTAAGGATTGCCGAATCCAAAGCAAGAAAAGGCAAATCAAATCAATACGGTGTCAAAATTTTTGACAAAGAACCCGAAAGCAATATTCTCAAACTCCACGAAATGCTTTTGAATAAAGGGTATAAAACATCGGAATACACCACTTTCACCGTTTTTGAGCCAAAGGAAAGGCTTGTTTTCCGTCTTCCTTACTTTCCTGACCGAATCACCCATCACGCAGTAATGAATGTTTTGGAACCCATATTTGTAAAGGTGTTTACCAATGACAGTTACGCCTGCATTAAAAGAAAAGGCATACATGCAGCGGCCAATAATATCAAAGCTGCATTGCGGGACCAGGAGAACACAAAATACTGTTTGAAGTTGGACATTGTCAAGTTTTACCCTAACGTAAATCACGATATACTAAAAGCGTTACTTCGAAAAAAGTTCAAGGACAATGACCTACTTTGGTTACTCGATGAAATCATTGACAGCTCCGACGGTTTGCCGATTGGCAATTATTTAAGCCAATACCTGGCTAACTTTTACCTCACTTATTTTGACCATTGGATAAAGGAACAAAAGGAAATAAAATATTACTTCCGTTATGCCGATGACATCGTAATCCTTTCCAATAACAAACCCCATTTACACGAGGTTTTATTTGAGATTAAACAGTATTTAAACACCAATTTAAAACTGCAGGTTAAAGATAATTACCAAGTTTTCCCCGTTGAAGCTCGCGGAATCGATTTTGTGGGTTACAAGTTCTACCACACGCACACACTGCTTCGGAAATCCATCAAAAAACGATTTGCCAAAGCAATATCCAAAACAAAAAACAAGGCCACAATAGCCGCTTATAACGGATGGGCAAAACATTGCAACTCCAAACACCTATTAAAAAAAATACTACCCAATGAATAATTTCAAAGATTTTAAAATAAAAGCCGAATTATCCACTTTTACAGGTGACAAAATAAAAGTAGATAGATTACTAAAC
This sequence comes from Flavobacterium gilvum, assembly GCF_001761465.1. Classification (NCBI taxonomy): domain Bacteria; kingdom Pseudomonadati; phylum Bacteroidota; class Flavobacteriia; order Flavobacteriales; family Flavobacteriaceae; genus Flavobacterium; species Flavobacterium gilvum. The sequence continues at coordinate 935,171 of NZ_CP017479.1, forward strand.
GCCGAAATATCAGTACTAGCCTATAAGATTGAAGATTCCAAAGTAAAGCAGGGAACAAAGCTCTTAATACTTCAACTCGAAAAATCAGGCACCAAACACGTTTTATTCACAGGGTCAACCATTTTAATGCAAATGATAAAGCAAGTCCCCGAAGACAAATTTCCATTCAAAACAACAATTGTAAAAGAATCAGAACATTTAGAGTTCACTTAAAACGATAACTATGATACTACCATTTAGCACACAGATCAACGGAAAGCCTACCAATTTTGTATCTAAAATTTGGCAGGGAATTGAGAGTAAATTTTACGCTTCTGATTTAAAAGGAAGTTGCCAGTTCACCTTTCCGAAAGAGTATATTGAATGTGGACAGAAAGGATTATTAACATGGGAAAAACCAAAACCAAAACTCCACACCATCCGGGAAGATAAAAACGGCCGATGGAAAGAAGGAAACAAAATTGATTTCTTTATCAATTGCCGTCAACCAACTATGTTTCGGTTTGCTCCGGTTCTGCCGGTGGTGAGTACTCAAAAGATTCTCATTACCTACACCAAAACAAACAAAGCAATGGTTTTTATCGATGATAAATGCTTGTATATGCAAGATTTCTCGCTAGAAGGCAACTATAAAATGCTACACTTAGCCCAAAACGACGGCTTCGACACTATTGAAGATTTCTTTGCTTACTTCGATAAGGATTTCACGGGTAAAATTATTCACTGGACGGATTTGAGGTATTAATAAAAATACTACATTTGAATAACTTAAAATGACAACGATGAAAAAACTATTATTGTTTATTGCACTTATTATCTGCTTTATTACTCAGGCACAACAAACGAATGTTGAAGTAATTATGGCGGGAGTTAATCAACGAGAGGCTGAACGAAAAGCCATTCAAGACGAAAAAGACAGAAAAGCAAGTATATTTGACCATCCAAATAAAGACTTTATTATTTCACTGGAAAAGTTAGATCAAAACGCTGTTAGGGCGTTTGCTGATCAAGTTGCTAATTCCGGTAAAACGAAATGGGAATTTGTAAAGACAATAGAAGATGAAAAGAAAGGATATTGTAGTGTAAAATATATCGATTCTTCTATACCTTCCGATTTAAAAGAAAAAATTATAAAAGGTATTGAAAGCTGTGATAAATGCTTATATGTTGATTTTGGATTGTATTTTGAGGGTGAAAATAAAGACCTTGAAATAAAAGGAATTAAGAAGTATAGGTTTAGGGATGTTTCAGGTAAATATTTGGACTTATTTCCCACTTGGCAAAAAACATTTAGACCAGATGTCCAATTGGAACAAACTTTAAATGATTATAATAATAGAGAATTAGTTCATAAAGCTGTAGGTATTCGTTACAAACTTGAAAAACAAGGTGAGATTTGGACGCTCACTAACAACTCGAATCTTTATGACTATTTTAAAGTCCATCCTTAATTAGTAATAAAACAAAAACCGCTCAAATCGAGCGGTTTTTTTATGTCCAAAAAAGTCGTGTTGCACAAAAAAAGTAACTTTCTTACATTTGTCTTATGTCCGTAACCCTAAATCGTAGTCTTGGTGTTCAAAGAAATAAGCTGTTAAGATACAAGCTTATCAAGGAGTTGTACCAAAAAAGTGTACAAGAGCATCCTTATACGCCAACGACTAAGATTTTGGAAATATACATAGCTCCAATTTATCCTATTTCCCGTACTACTTTATACGAGATTCTTTGTACTTCAATAACTACTGAATTAAAAGAAGTTGAGGCAGCAATTGAGAAACAAAATCAGTTGAAAGCACGTCAAACGCAATTGTTTAGTTAGACGTTCGCAAATCCGACGGAATATGTTATTTGGTATTCCTGAATTCCATCATCCCGCCTAATTCTTTTGTGGCTGGTTCGCATCAATGCCCCTGATTCCGCAATTGGTTTCCATCCGTGTACCGCTTTATGTAAATCATCAATAATGGTCCAAATGCTCCAGGCGTTATCTTTTTGTGATTGCGGCGCACGTTGGCTGGTGTTGCTTAACTTCATGTTGCCTATGATAAAGGTTACGGTTCCTTCACCTGTTTGACGGTTAATTGGATCAGCAGTATTGTCTTTTCCAATGTTGCTAAAATTCATCGCAGTAATGTCGATTAAAGCACATGGGAATTTAGCAGGCGGATTGGGGCTGTAACTGTCCATTTGTCCCGAATCTTCGTCAATGTATTTTAAAGCCGGTATGGTGGCTAGTTTGGTTTGAATTGCTTCTAAAAAAGGTTTCATCTTTGTTTGAGTTGGTTGTAATAATACGTTTCTAATTCCTTAAAGTTGATGCCTATCACATCTTCAATTCGTTGTCTAACCACAGGATGGTCGCCAATAAACTGCCTTTGTTCAATCTTCATTTTTTGGCCGACTTTCATTAAAGCTAAATTTTTCCATTGCTGTGCCTCCGCAGAAAGCCTTTTGCTCCGTTCGCTTTTCCCTTTTCCTGCTGCACCTGTCGCTTTGTAATACATAGCCCAAAAAAAGCTTTTCATTTTGGCGGTTACTTCAATTTCACCGCCATTGTTATTGATGCTGGCATAAGGTAAAGCACTGGACCAGGAGACCGATGTTCCGGTTTGTTTCGACATAACGGAGCGCCTAAGTTTACCGGAACGCATCAACAACGAACCTCTTTGATTAGGTAAGTTGGTACCACGCCACTTCTTGTCAAAGAAAGCTTTACGCTCGAAATTCCTGTCGAACTCCTCCGTTAAATCCACCCGAACGTCCGAAAGAATGTTTTTTACAAAATCGTTTGGATTCATATTTTTAAACTTAAGATGTTGTTATTCAAATTACATTTAGTAATTTTGTTTTTATGGAAGGAAAAGACATATATAACGCTTTGGTTGTAAAACGTGATTATTCAGGCTCTACGGCTGATGAATACGCACAATTTTTGATGTCTCTTTTTCTTCATTTAGGTAAGGACTTATTTCCCTTATTAGAATCTGCCCACAAAGAATCAAAAACATTAACGCTAAAATCTGAAATTTTAAACAGCGATGTGTTAGTTGATGAATACACCATTGAAGACATTATTTTAGTTTAGTTTTCAGTTCCTCTATTAGCTTGATTGTGTCATCATACAACTCCGGCATTATTTCTTTAAAGACATCGTTCCCCGCAAATTTATTCTCAAAAGCATGAGCTAAAAATTCAGCTTCAGACATTCCCTTTATTTTAAAATACGCTTTTGAGTGGCCTTGTCCGTAGTTTGAATTTAACGACATTATAGTGTCTGATACAGCCATACATTTATTCGCGGTATCCCAATCCTCATTCATTTGTGATTTGTAACCCATCTCATAAGCTTTTCTTTCAACTTGTGAGTAACCGTTATCTTGTCTTAAAATAGACCTATGTTTCTTCATTAAATCAGTAACCGATTTATTGAATTTAAATTCGTTTTGCCAATCGGCAGCGTGACCGAATTCGTGATATACAACTGATTCCGCTTTCCATTTGCTTTTTAGCCTAGCCTTGTCAATTGGTATGACAACATAGTTTTTATCAGGATGAAAAAAAGCGCCATTTGTGCCAACTCTATCAGGACTCACAATATGAAAAGGAGTCTCCATTTTTAGAAAAGAGAAAATTGCCCTGTTTACCTTTACTCCTGTTTTATTTTCATAATCATCAATGCCGGTTGGAATAAATTTATTTTTATCAGTTTTCAATTGCTTTTCAACTTGCTTAGCCCCTTTCACTTTGCCATAAGGATGTGCCGGCGGGAAAACTACTTTTTGCGCGCCAGGATTAAACCTAAAAATTTCAAGGCGGTTCTTGCCGTCTTTCCCAATTTCGGTGGTGGCTTTTTCACCTGCAGTAATTGCCTTAGCCGAATCGCTTTCGTCATACTTTCCTTTTAGAACCTCCACCGCCACACAACGGCAGCGCCACCCGTTAGGCGGATAAAACGAACCCCAAAACGCATCTTCTTTTGGGAGTGTTATGTCTGCTAAAACTTGATGTGAAGCTCTCACACGTTCATCCTGTGCGGTTCTGTACTGTAAATTGTAACGGTCTCCAAGATTTGCCCATTGCGCAGCAGCCTGAGAACTGGCAACAGCAAACTCATATTCTGCTTCCAAATAATTTTGGTTGTAGTTTACATTGAGCTTGTCAAAGTCCTTGCTTACTTCAGAAAATGGCTTTAATCTTCCATCGTTGTTTAATAACAATTTCGACGCTTCAAACAGTTGCGCATTGGCTTTTAGTGATCCAAACAGTCTCGCATCTTCCTGCAATGCTGCACGCATCACTTCAGGCATGTCATTGTCTTTAATAGCAAAATCAAACGCATCAAAAGTGGATTGAATCAGTTTTTGATACGGTTTTTCGGTTTTCAGGTCTTCCGGCTTATAACTTCCTTTTTTGTGCAGGTGTTTAAACGCCTTTTCACCGTCCTTTAAAAGCTGTTTAAAACTGTCGCTCACGCCCAAATTCAAAACCGTGTTTTGCTTTTGGCAATCTTCGCAATTGCAACTATAAAGACTGTCTAATCGGGCGTGCAATGCCCTGAAATAATCAGGGCTTAAACGAAAAAATCTTCGCCCAAATTCAAAGATAGCTTTGTGGCCGGATCACTCTTTTTGGTTCCAATCACTTTAATACCAAATTTAGTCTCTACCCACTTCGGATCAACTTCTAAAAAGTTAGCCGCTTCGGTTACCATTTTCCACAGCACTTCCAAATCTTCGGTTGCATCGTACTTGTACATTACGCCTGGAGGCAAGATTCCTAAAGCCTGCAATGCAGGAATAACCGTATCGCGCCAACATTGTTCAATCAATGATAAATCACTGTCCACTAAATCATCAAGAATGCCAATGGATGTCTTTTCTTTGCCGTTGGAGCCGTTTTTGGTGTCTTGACCTACTACTGTTCCAGAGATACCCATTGACAACTCGTTGTTACAAAACTGTAATAAGTTTTTATAGACATCACCATTAGTGTTTACGCCTTTGGCAAACTCAAAACTTTCGGAATCGTCAATGATAAAGTAGGCAGCCGAACCCATGTCTTGCATCATTTGCTTGGCACGGTTTACCATTACTTTGTCTTGGGTGTTGGTTTTCATAACACGAGGCGGAATGCCGTAAATCTCACATAATTCACTCCAACAACTTCCAGCAAAACGTTTAAACAATACCATAGGTACACAACCATCCAATAAGCCTAAAGTTGTGTTTTTTTCTCCAAATTCAATCAACCAGGAACCGTACTCTTTTTGTTCGCGATACTTAATTTTTTTGTCATCAGTATAGTCGTTATAAAGATAACCGGTTACAGGATCAACGTTCTGTCTTGGGATACAATCAAAGTTTAATACAGGCTCGTTGTTTACCAATTTATATGAAAACTCACCCAAAGAATGACGTCTGAAAATAGTTTCCAAAATAGCTTTGTTGACCTGAAACACAAAACCTTTATCCTGTAGTAAAGTAGTTAGTTCATCATTGGTTTTGCCATCGGCATTTTTGATACTGAAAGGACGGCTCAATGATTTCAGCATCCTGTTATTAACCTGTGACTGCAGGTGCAAATCCCTTAAGATGTTATCGTACAGGTTTTGAATTGGAAAGAATTTTGGATTTTCTTCCAATTGCGCTGAATTTTGGGCATTAGTGTACGACTTGATGTCTTGACGAGTTTGACTAACGGTTTTTGGTACGATATTTTGGATATAACCTGTACCTTTTTTTGTGAGGGTCGCTCCCAGTTCCGTAACTTCAACTTTGTGTCCAAAATGGTCTTTGATAAAATTTCTAATTGCTCCCATCTTAATAATCGTGATTAAATTTTGCTCTTGAACCAAATTCAAAGGGCTGTTTGTCCCCTGCGGTTGTTTCGTCCCTAACTAATTGTGGCAATGACGAAACATTAATTGTTCCTTTGGCTACTTTGGTAAACCAATCGACGGCACGGTCATAGCGTTCTTTTGCCTTTTCGTAAATGAAATCAGCATTGCATAATTCGGCTACATACCATTTGGCCATTGTACAACAATGCTGAACGATTAGTGAGTGCCTGTCGTTTCCTGTTTTGCTGAAAATGGTTTCAACATCATACAATAACCTGCCATCTAACCACTGTTTATTGTCGGGATTGGGAGTTAAATAACTTTTAGCCTCTTCAATGGCAGCGCTACATGCCTGCATCACTAAACCATCGTTCCCATCTGTGATTTGGTCTATTTGATATTCGTATAGGACACTGCCTAAATCTGCTTTCTCTATAAACATATTAATGCTGTTTAATGATTGATTGAATAACCTTTAACCATCGTTTTTTAGGCTCGAATTTGGTTTCGGTTGGTTTGTCCTGGTGGATCTCGTGTTGAGCGTAAACAGGGAAACCCAATACATCAACACCTACTTGATAGGATGTAATTCTTTTCATAGTTAATAGTTAATATTTACGGTTATCAATACGGCCAACAACGTACTCCGTGTTTTCCTTGCTCGCAATGTTTTCAATGATCCAAACACCACCCTCAAAACCATCGGGACCATCCATCATTTTTGAATTTGGTGCAACTCCCAAAAATTCCTCTTCCATTCTTTGCATGTGTGGATTGTCCTTTTCGTCTTCGTTGAAATACAAACAGCCTTGCTTGTATTTTGGCTCTAATGTTCCCTCAATACGAGTGTATTTGTCATCCTTTTTTCGTTTGTCTAAAGACATGAATAAAGGAATTCTATTTAATAGCCTGCCGACTGTTTTTATTAAAGGTTTTAGAACCTGCTCCCAAAAAGGTTCTTGCAAGGAGTTATTTTCAATCCAATTTTTGAAAGTATCTACCTTTCTTTCCTTAACCCAGTCGTGAGCATGGTAAAGGTTGTTTACAAATGTTTGTTGGGTCATATTGTCGAGCCATACTTTGTACAAATAGAAGTTCCCACCTTTGTATCCAATAACACCCGTGAATTTTCGTGAGCTGTTTTTGTTGTCTTTATTACTTGTGGCAGGGTCAGAATACACCAAAACATGTTGACAACTCTTAAGCGGTGGACATTTCGCCCAATGCACTTTTTTGAATAGTTTACCAACACGTATAGGATTATTGAAATACTCTTTTTGAATGGCGCTAGTCGTCATCGTTCTAAAGGCTAAATCGATAAGTGCCTCCGTGTTTCGTTGTGGCCAAGTCGAAACTCCATTCTTATCCCGAATATTAACAATGTCGTGTATATTGGCTTTTTTAGCCATTTCGGTGATACAGCAATACTTTGCAATGATGTTACCACAGGCAATTATCAACAACGGCACAGATATGGAACGTGTCGGGATTAATGCGGTTTCGATCCACTGGTATTTTTTTTCAATGGTATCTGGGTTATTACAGTCAATATCCGTATCAATATCATCAATCAAAATCAAGTCAGGACGTGCCGCATCGTTACGGGTACCACGTGGAGACTGGCCAGCTCCAACCGCCCTAAACGAGATTCCTTTTCTTGTGGTGAAATCGCCCTCTTCCCAACCGCTTAAAGCTTTTTGAATGCCGTAATCGTTTATTAATCGGTCATTAACTTCCAAAATGGTTTTATATGGTTTTAACAACCTTTCAGCATCATCATAGGTGGCGGATGTTAGTACAACCGTTTTCTTTTTTCTTGTCATTGTGAGGTAAAGAACGTCCATCATAGTTCTACCGGACTTGGATAAGTCACGCGCCCAGGAACGGACTTCGTACCATTCGGGATTGGCAAGTATTCGCTTTGTGGCATTGATGTGAAATGGTGCTGGTTCCGAGGTGTAGAAGTTTGGGAAATAGTACTTATACCACTTTTCGGGATTGGCTTCCAAATGAGCAATCCTTTTAAGTTTTTCGGATGCCGTTTCGTTCAAATCAACAGGAGTTGCACGATATTGATTGACTACAAAAGCATCCCAAGCCAATAATTGTTCTTTATCTTTTCTACTTAGAGCCATCGGTCATCTTTTGTTTGATGTAGGCATCACAATAAGTAGTCAATTGATTAGCAAAAGCCGAATCAATACTTCTAACAAACAGTACCAAAGCTTTAGCAACTGATATGGTTTCGCCAATATTAGTCTCGGTCTCCAATTTTTTAATATTGTTGGTGATTTGTGTTGAAACCAAAGAGTCTTGTGTGTTTGGAATGTTACCTATTTTAATCGGGTAATCCAATACATTGATTTTTGGGTATTCCAAAACTTCGTCTCCAGAGCTTGTT